>PCBE01000065.1 GCA_002731295.1 Acidiferrobacteraceae bacterium
TGGAACCAACGACTAATCAGTCCATCATCGTTTAGCTCAGCACGTCGAAAAGTAAAAGTTTCTGTCAATTGTTATTCATCAAACGTGGAGCAAGCATGGTGGGCCCGGGAGCAAGTGCGATGAATCTCTGTGAGATCAAGTTGACATTACGGTACAACTAAGAAGTACCAACCTTCCTCAACCATATACGCCCCGGTGTTTTGGACGCCTCGGTTTGGGAAGTGTCCCCTAGCACGACAGCAATCGTAGCGAGATTCTTAGAGCAGCTGTCCGAATTGCATAAGAGTATCGAGATGCATCGTGGCCGGGCTTTAGGCAGGTTCCGATAATCATATAGACATAAAGANATGTTTATGTCATTATATTNTNTNNTCAANTNANTNTGGATNTTTANANAGTCNAATCCATGCATTCNCTGACCACCAGNCTTCGCGCAATTGCTGAGCCAACACGCCTTCGCCTNCTGGCNGTNCTCAGCCAGGGAGAACTCGCAGTATCGGAACTGACCNGANTCTTGGGNCAGAGTCAACCCAGAGTGAGCCGTCACCTTAAGNTGATGTGGGAGGCTGGNTTACTNGAGCGAATCCAGGAAGGATCCTGGGTNTTTTTCCGANTGTCCGAAANAGGNCAAGGCGCTACCNTCGCTCGNGCCATTAAGGGCATGATTCCANTGGGCGATGNCCAGATACAAAGNGACTTCGAACGCCTCGCTGNTATCAAGCGTCGGCGGGCCGAAATTGCTGNCGATTACTTCAGCCAGATCGCGAGCAANTGGGANGCCGTGCGATCTTTNTACGTCCCGGAAGTTGAGATCGAAACNGCGTTGATCGAGGNGGTTGGAGATCGGGNACTTGAAATNCTNGTCGATCTTGGNACCGGNACCGGTCGAATNCTCCAACTANTTGGNNATCGCATCCAACGAGGAATTGGTATCGACAGCAATCAAGAGATGTTGACGATCGCCCGGTCTGGNCTTGAGCAGAAGCAACTTTCCCACTGTCAGGTCAGAAAGGAGNATCTNTACCAGTTATCGATGGCGGACCAGACGGTGGATCTTGTAACCATACATCACGTGCTTCATTTTCTGGATGATCCGCAGGCCGCACTGTTTGAGGCTGCGCGAATTCTCCGCCCCGGCGGTCAGATCCTCATCGTTGACTTTGCTCCACATAACCTGGAGTACCTACGACAAGAGTCGAATCACAGACGATTGGGATTTTCAAACAAAGTGATCACCACTTGGTGCCGAGCGGCTGGAATGAAGAAAAGCGATTTTCGGAGTTTTTCCTTAGGTCGACAAGACGAAGGAAACGAACTGACAGTAAATCTTTGGGTAATGTCGAGAATCAGAACCGCAGTGCGAAAGGGAAGACTACGAGCTGTTCAATGAAACAAAACCGAGTCACTCACATTAATCGTGAATTACAAAATTCGATTCATGACACCAAACGTCGACTGGGGCAAAGGCCTTCTCCAGATTTCGTCTCATTGCGACAACATGTTTCAGTCTCGTTCGAATTTTTTCCCCCAGCTTCAATCGAAATGGAGCGCAAGCTCTGGTCATGTGTCGCGCAACTCGCGCCCCTAAGCCCGCGTTTTGTTTCCATAACGTATGGTGCTGGTGGTAGCACTCGACAGCGTACACATGCCACGGTAGAAAGAATTCTCGCCGAAACATCGTTGACTCCGGCAGCACATCTCACTTGTGTCGGCACAACCCGTGATGACGCGGACGAAGTGGTGCAGCGTTATTGGGACAGTGGGGTACGACATCTAGTGGCCCTTCGAGGGGACTCTGCTGATCCTGGCCGCCCGTTTGCCCCTCATCCGCAGGGTTATCAAACAGCAGTACAGTTGGTTGCCGGTATTCGCAAGATTGCCGACTTCGAGATTTCCGTCGGGGCGTATCCAGAGATTCACCCTGACGCCAAATCCCAAGAGGCCGATCTTGACAACCTTAAAAGAAAACTGGATGCGGGCGCGAATCGCGCCATTACCCAGTATTTCTTCGACGTCGATGATTTTTTTCGATTTCTCGATAGGGCGCAAAATGTGGGAATCAGCGCACCGATTGTTCCCGGAATCCTACCAGTGACCAACTTCGCAACGGTCGTTGAGTTTTCCAAAAAGTGTGGCACCACCATCCCAGTGTGGATGCAGGATCTCTTTGCTGGGTTGGATGATGCCCCGGAGATCCGGCAATTGATTGCCGCAACAGTCGCCATTGAGCAATGCCGGTTATTGCTTGAGCAAGGTGTCAGCGAATTTCATTTTTATACATTGAACCGGGCGGAACTCACACGGGCAATATGCCATGCGCTTGGGCTGCGAGATTATCGGGAAGACTCACTTTGCGAGCTCAATGTCCCGGGACGATGATTGAGCGTTATACCTATTTAGCGCCAGATCATCTGCATGATGCGGTGGCTCACATAAAGTATTCAGAAAGCATTTAGAATCTTAAATTTTGTGTACGGAGACAGCAGATGGCAGATACACGTATGAGCGTTGAGGAGCGCGAAATTTTTCTGGCGGATGTCCATGTAGGTGTGNTNTCGGTCCCACGCAAGGAAGGGGCNGCCCCNCTAACAGTNCCNGTATGGTATGACTACTCGCCTGGNGNNGAGGTNTGGCTGATTACGGGTCAGNAGTCTTTGAAAGGCCAATTGCTGNAAGTCGGNACGCCTGTTGCNCTAGTNGCTCAGACCGAGGACACACCATANAAGTACGTGTCCGTCGAGGGGNGNGTNANAAAGATCGAACCTACCAGCAATGAGTCAGACCTTAAACCTATGGCTATACGTTATCTTGGCGAACAGAAGGGTATCGCCTATGCGGCGGGCAGTAACGAGGTAGAGTCGATTCGAGTTTCGATCCTACCTGAACGATGGTTTACGGTGGATTATGCAAAGTCCTGAACTGTAAGAAGAACCAGTCGACGGTTCTTTAGATACCACCATATATGCACACTACAAATATCTCTCAAATCCAAGAAGACAGAATGATGAAACTTTATTTCGCTCCGAACACGCGTGCCGAACGAACGGCTTGGTTGCTGAACGAACTCGGCCTTGACTACGAACTGGAACGCTACAAACTCGGAGACAAGGCGATGCGCTCGCCGGAATTCCTCGCGGTTAACCCGAATGGGCGGGTCCCGGTTCTGGATGACGGCAACGTGCGGATTACCGAGAGTACGGCCATCGCCCAGTACCTGGTAGCCCGCTATGGGGAGGGGCGTTTGGCGCCACCGGTCGACTCTCCGGATTTTCCTGTCTACCTGCAGTGGCTGCACTATGCCGAGGGTATGCTGATGGGGCCGATAGGCAACTACGTCGTTGAGGCGGTCCTGCTNCCTCCGGACCGGCGCTCGGAGGTGCACGCTAAGCGAGCACTCAAACTCCTGGGTAACCTATTGAAGGCCGTCGATACCCATCTCGCTGACAAGGATTATCTGGCCGGTGAATTCACCGCGGCAGACACCGTGACGGGGCACGCCTGCGTGATTTCCGAGCAAATCGGCAGCCAGTTATCCGAGTTGCATAACGTGGCCGCGTACCTCGAACGGTTGAAGGCACGCCCGGCACTGCAGAAAGTCTTTGCGCTTCGATCCTAGAGTTAGCCGCCCCGCAAAAAATAATATCGGTGAGTTGGTGGAGCGGAGGAGGATCGAACTCCCGACCAGCTGGTTCGCAGCCAGATACTCTTTTTCCGGATTTACAGTAGAACCATTAAGATTGGATTAATTAACTAAATATCATGCACCCAGTATCAATGCCGCCGCTAAACNCATTCCGGGAGTAGCTTACTGCCGAGGCCAATGAAATCGATGCGTAGCGTTCGAAAAACCAATCAATCCCGTCGGTCACCGCTGGCGCGCTGGCCTGTATATCGGCATGTAATCTTTGACTGTGATTCGACCCTGACCGGAATTGAGGGCATTGACGAATTGGCGAATCATCCTGATTCTCAGCAACAGGTCGCGGATCTCACCCGTTCTGCCATGGACGGGAAGGTCAACCTGGAGACAGTCTATGGAGAGCGCCTTGAGATCTTGCAACCGACGCGGGGTGCGGTGCGTGCGCTTCGATCCCGTTATCGAAAGCACGTAGTCGAAGACGCGGCAGCGCTCATTCACGCGCTGCAAGTCCTTGGCCACGAAGTCTACATTGTGAGCGGTGGCCTCTTCGATCCGGTCCGCGAGTTTGGGTTGCATCTCGGCGTAGCCCCCGAGCACATTCGAGCGGTCGAGGTGGAGTACGACACCCTCTCCGGCAATTGGTGGCAAGGCCAGGGCCCGTGGCACGAGGCGTACCTCGCGGTGCAGCACTCGGTTCTGACCGAGAGCGACGGCAAGGCCCGGGTTATTCGCGAACTGCTCCAAAACCAGACCGGGCGGTCGTTGCTCGTGGGTGATGGGGTGAGCGATCTTCTGGCGAGTCGCGAGGTGGATCTTTTCGCGGGCTTCGGTGGGGTGATCTGCCGGGATCGTGTCGCGTCTGAGTCGAAAGTCTTCATCCAAAGTCAAAGCATTGCCCCAGTGCTTTTGTTGGCTGCCGGTACGGCGGCCCTAGAGTATTCAGACGACGCAGGCGTCCAGACTCTGGTCGAGAAAGCCCACGCCTTGACCTCATCAGCTGCGTTGCGCTGGAACGAAGTTCGACTCGCCGAGAAATTCGANNCNTGCTTTGGTACTCGGGCGACAACAGGTTCAGAGCGCAATCTGTGATGGGTCGCTCATTAAGTCATTCTCAACTTAGAACTATAAAAGGAGTCAACGAATGTTTCGGATCTTGGTAGCGGACAAACTCGGGTTGGCTGGTCTGCGGCAGCTCGAAGAAGAGTCTGATGTCACGGTCGACGTCAAGACTGGGTTGTCCAAGACCGAGCTTTGCTCTCTCATTCCGGCATACGATGCGCTGCTGGTTCGAAGCAGCACCCAGGTCGACGCAGACCTTCTTTCGGTGGCCGAAAAACTCCGGGTGATCGGTCGGGCTGGCATGGGGGTCGACAATATCGATGTCGCGGTGGCCACGGCGCGCGGCATCCTGGTGATGAATACCCCCGGGGTCAACAGTATTGCGACCGCCGAGCACACCATCTTGCTGATGCTCGCCGCCGCTCGTCATACCGCCGAGGCTCATCAGTCGGTGCACCAAGGCGAGTGGCGACGATCCGACTTTACCGGGGTCCAGCTCTACCGAAAGGTGCTAGGCTTAATCGGCTTTGGCCGCATCGCCCGTCACGTGGCAAAACGGGCCAGAGCCTTTGACATGGAGGTCATCGCGTTCGATCCCTACGTGTCCGAGGAAGTTGGACAGGAGATGGGCATCCAGCTGGTTGATCTGGAGGAAATTCTGGCCCAGGCCGATGTCGTCTCTTTGCATGCCAGTCTGTCGGCAGAAACTTTGCATATTCTGAATGCGGAAACCCTGGCCAAGACCAAGGCGGGGGTCATCATCATTAATCCCTCGCGCGGCCAGCTGGTCGACGAACAAGCACTCGCTGATGCTTTGGTTTCGGGACAAGTCCGAGCAGCCGCAATCGATGTCTATAACGAAGAACCCCCAGGGACTGATCATCCTCTCATCGGATTGGCAAACGTACTCCATACCCCGCACCTTGGGGCCAGTACCGAGGAAGCTCAGCGCGATGTATCGATCCAGATTGTCGAGCAGGTGGTGGATGCGCTGCGTAACGATGACTTCCGAAACAGTGTCAACATGCCCTTTCCGGTCGGGCCGGAATACGACTCGGTTCTTCCGTACCTACAACTCGGAGAGAAGATTGGTGCACTGCAGTTTCACATGGCTGATGCCCCGGTCCGGGACGTTGAACTGGAGCTTTTAGGTGATACCGCAACCGAATTCGCCAAACCAATTGCGACCGGTGTGCTCAAGGGGCTGATGATGAACATCATTGCGGATCCGGTGAACTACATCAATGCTCCAGTGCTGGCCCAAGAACACGGGATTGGTATCTCCCAGGTCAAGGGGCTCGTCAGTAGCGAGCTTTCGAATGCCATATCATGCCGGGCTAACTGGGCGGACGGCAACCGGGTTATCATCGGCTCGGTTTTTGACGGCGAGCACCCACGGATCGTTCAAGTCGGGGATTATCACCTGGATGTTGATCCAAGCGGCACGCTGTTGGTGATGAAAAACAGCGATGTACCGGGTGTCATCGGACAGGTCGGCACATTGCTAGGGGACTATGGCGTCAATATCGGTGAGTGGCGTCTTGGTCGGGTCCGGAAAGGGGAGGACGCGTTGTCGTTCATTAATCTCGACAACGAGCCCTCGGAAGAGGCCATTACAGCGCTCGAAAAGGTGTCAGCCATCAAGAAACTGAAAGTGATTCGGCTGTAGTTGTGCACTGAGTTTATTCGAGTTGTTGTAAGTTTGTTTTTTTGGCACACCCCGATCCCGCACGAATGTGGCTCAGATGGACTGGAGTGGACACATTTCGGTCACATTCTGAGGACACTGTTTGTTATCGAGTTGTTTGCAACATGACAGTTTAACTAAGCTGATCAAACAAGTAAGCGGGCGTAGAGTGTTTGATAGGTGTGCTACGAAACTTTTCTGGATCATTAACCTGCTGTTTGACTTGTCGAACCATCGCATAAACCCCAATATGTCTGGTGGGACTTAAATGTTCGAAAAGACCCAGGTCCTCAAAACCGGTAGCCGCATCGAACTACTCAATTTCCGGTGCAGTCTTACCGTCAAACATCGCGAGCAGAATAGCCACGACGCCTTTCACTGTAGAGGTATCGCAATCGCCTTGGAATAAGTACCGACCGTTGCCCTCTCGAATATGCGAATACGAGACTGGAAAGTTGCCGCGACTAATGTTCTACTCAATCATTTGGTCTTGACTCTATCCAAGCCACGCGATAAGTCCTGAATAACGTCCAGCGGGTCCTCAAGACCGACCGAAACGCGTACTAGGTTTTCACCAATACCTGCAGCAGCTCTTTGTTCTTCGGTGATTCGGGCATGAGTCGTAGAAGCTGGATGTGTGATCGTGCTCTTGACATCCCCCAAGTTGGCCGTGATCGAGATCAATTTCGTCGAGTCGATGACCTGCCAGGCCTGAGCTCTACTGCCCGTGACTTCAAACGACACAAGCCCGCCAAAACCGGTCTGCTGCTGGCTTGCCAGTCGATGCCCGGGGTGTGTCTTAAGGCCTGGGTAGTAGACCCGTCCGACAGCCGGATGATGCTCTAACCAGTCGGCGACAGCCATCGCGTTGTTTGAATGAGCGCGCATCCGTAGCGGCAGAGTCTCAAGACCCTTGTGGAACACCCAGGCATTGAACGGACTCATCGCTGGGCCTGCGGTACGTAATATTTTAAAGAACATGTCGTAAATGTCCCTGTCTCGCGTCACCAGTGCACCACCGACACAGCGGCCTTGTCCATCCAGATACTTGGTAGCGGAATGAACCACAATATCGGCACCCAGATTCAGAGGTCGCTGCAAAGCCGGTGTACAGTAGGCATTATCGACCGCCAGTAGGCAGTCGTTGCGATGGGCCAAATCTGCCAAGGCACCGATATCACCCACTTCACTCAGTGGGTTCGACGGTGTTTCGATAAATAGTAATCGGGTAGCCGCAGAAACAGTCGTTGTCCACCGTTCAAAATCCGTCAGCGGGACGAAGTCGGATTCCACACCAAATCGATTGAGAATATTCGTGAACAGCGATACCGTACTGCCAAATACACCCGTGGATACTGCTACGCGGTCGCCCATTCTTAACAGGGCGAGTGCTAGAGTTAGAATGGCAGACATGCCCGACGCTGTCGCGATGCAGTAGGGCGCATCTTCCAGTGCTGCCAATCTAGATTCGAACGCCTTTACTGTGGGATTTGTAAATCGTGAATAGATGTTGCCGGGCACATTTTCAGCGAACTTCTGAGCAGCATCTTCGGCGTCTGTAAATATAAAACTAGATGTGAGAAATAATGGGTCACAGTGCTCGTGTTCCAGCGTACGGGTTTGGCCGGCGCGAACTGCCAATGTGTTGATTTTATTCTCCAAGAGGGGGCACATCCATTCACGCTGTTCGTAGCCAATAACCTAGGGGGGAGCATTCTAATAACAAATTCTATAGATATGTAGATTACTAGGAAATAATAATTTTGCTCTCCTAAATAGGCTTACTAGTAGTTAAATGTTCTATAGCCCAAATCATTTAAGGCGATAGGTTTCGATTGTCAAGACTACGTTTTGTATGTAATTAGCAACTAGCCAGGCGTAGTTAGTTACGTTTCCAATCAAAGCCAACGGATTAGGACCGACGAGCTGAATGAGATTCGTCGTTCTGGCTGGCCGTATTGATCGCTAGGTCTGGGCGATTCGCTACTGATCATGCATTGACAAGCGTGGTACATAAAAGTGATACTTACTGTCATGGCGAACGTTTTTCTGAGATCCCAGCATCATCATCATGGCTCATGGGCCGCGGGTGATGGATAGCTACGTTTAGAAAACGCTTCATCAAACGCCGGCCAGGGGGTCGGCTTTTTTTTGTATTCCAGCCACTCAGCCAATCCCTTCTAGCGGCAAACAGCAACATGACGTAAGTCTGTGTTAGCAGCTACGTCTACAAGGAGATTGGTTGATGACAGTACTCGATGCCAACGGGCAGGTTAGGCTCGCACTTCCAACTGGGCGCATGAAAGACGGCGTTAACGCTCTGCTTTGCGACTCTGGAATTCATATCAAGATGAGAGATAGGGGCTATCGGCCTCAGGTGAATTTACCGGGCTATGAGGTGAAGATCCTAAAACCTCAAAGCATTGTAGAGATGTTGCACCTCGGCTCCCGAGACGTTGGCTTCTCTGGAGCCGATTGGGTGCGGGAACTCAAAGCTGACCTTGTGGAGTTGTTGGATACCGGGCTTGATCCGGTTCAGGTAGTGGCGGCAGCACCGAAGAGTTTACTTGTAGATGGAAAACTTCCACCTCAGCGTTTAGTGATCGCATCCGAATACGAGACGATCACTCGTGAGTGGATAGCGCGTACTGGACTGGATGCCACATTCGTCCGTTCTTACGGTGCCACTGAGGTTTTCCCGCCTGAAGATGCAGACTGCATCGTCGACAACACGTCGACAGGATCGACTTTGCGCGCCAACAACCTAGCGGTCATCGATGTGATTGCTGACTCATCGACGCGACTTTATGCAAGCCCTAAGGCGATGCATAACCCTGCTAAGAAGCGATTTATTGAGCACCTTGCAATGTTGGTGCAGTCAGTTTTGGTGGCCCGGGAACGTGTGATGGTGGAAGTCAATGTCGATAGGCAGAGCCTCGAAGGTGTGATTAGAGTGCTGCCTTGTATGCGTGAGCCAACGGTATCGCCTCTTCGAGGTGATGCCGGCTATGCGGTGAAGGCCGCTGTACCCCGTGACCAGTTGCCGCTCGTTATCCCTGAGATCAAAGCTGCTGGGGGAACGGATGTTGTCGTTACGGATCTTTCTCAGATAATTCCGTGAGGGCCAATGTCATGAATCGTGAGCAATCAGAGTCGTCTTTGACAGTGCTGCCTGGACCCGTGGTTGTGCAGTGCAGGCCCTATGTGATTCCGCCAAAGCCGAAGTTCATTGACTTGCCCCTGGGCAATACTGAACGAGTTATTGTGTCCGAAGAGGAGGCCGAAACACTCAATAGTATTCTGTCTAAATTCGATGCCAATTCCATCGTAGGGTATCCGAATTCATCTGAGCTTCAGCAGCTTTTAGCTGAGCGCCTCGAAGTGCTACCCGACCGTGTGCTCGTTACAGCCGGGGCTGATGAGGCGCTTGAGCGCGCCCTCGAATCAGTGCTTGGTCCAGGTCGTGAATTGATTGTGACTTCACCGACGTTTGAAATGATACCCATCTATGCACGATTGGCCGGGGGTAATGTACGGCAGATTCCGTGGCTTGATGGGGCGTATCCTGTTGATGGTGTGTTGGAGGCGGTGGGGGCTGACACAGCTGTTATTGCCGTCGTGACACCGAATAACCCCACCGGAGCTGTGGTGTCGCTGGTAGATATTCAGCGAATAGCGCTCGCAGTACCCCACATTCTGATACTGGTGGATATGGCCTATTCTGAATTTGCGGATGTGAACTTAACAGGGGATCTTCTGAATTATCCGAATGTAGTGATGACCCGGTCTCTCTCTAAAGCTTGGGGAATGCCGGGCCTTCGCGTGGGCTATGCAGTTGGTGATGCACAAGTAATTGCGTGGATGAGGCGTGCCGGCGGGCCGTACACAATCTCAGGGCTTTCGTTGTTAATCGCTGAAGAGCGAATCCGCCAGGGAGAGGAAAGTATCGGGGTGTATGTACAGAGGGTGCGTGCCGAACGAAGTAAGCTCACCACGCTTATCTCCGAGCTTGGAGGGAGGCCGCTACCATCTCAAGCGAACTTTGTTCTTGCACGTTTTGAGAATGCGCGCTGGGTAAGAGATGGTTTGGCCGGTCTGGGAATAGGTTCACGGAGTTTTTCCGACAACGAAGAGCTCAAACACACACTGCGGATTAGCTGCCCGGGCGATCAAAGTGCCTTTGCCCGTTTAGAGCATGCATTTAAGGCGTTATTGAACCCAGAAGCGATATTGTTTGACCTCGACGGCGTATTGGCCGATGTATCCGCTTCTTATCGTATGTCGATCATAGAGACTGCAAAGTCTTTCGGGGTAAGCATCACGGTAGACGACATCAGCGCAATTAAAGCGCGCGGCAATGCCAATAACGACTGGCAGGTTACACAAAGGCTCTTGTTAGATCATGGCCTGGCACTCAGTCTGGCTGAAGTGATAGGTCGTTTTGAGTCCCTGTATCAGGGCACCGAGACTGAGCCGGGGTTGCGTGCTACTGAGACCTTGCTGGTAGAGCGCCCGTGGCTCGAGTTATTAGGTAGGCGTTATTCCTTGGCTGTTGTAACCGGGCGCCCCCGGCGTGATGCAGAACGTTTCTTGCACGACAACGGGATTCGAGATCTCTTTGCGGCCTTGGTCTGCATGGAGGATGCTGAACTTAAACCCAGTCCAATGCCCGTTCGTCTGGCACTCCGGCATCTTGGGGTCACACGAGCATGGATGCTGGGTGACACGCCTGATGATTTGGTGGCAGCACGAGCTGCCGGTGTGGTGCCGGTTGGCGTGGCTCCCCCGGGGGAAGTACTAGAGTCTGCAAAAAACACCCTCATAGAAGCGGGTGCAGCCTGTGTGCTCGAGAAAACTGAACAATTGATGGAGAAACTCAAATGAGCAAAAGGATAGTTGAGCTCACACGCACAACCAAAGAAACCGACATCATCTGTAGACTTAATCTCGATGGTAACGGAATTGCCGATGTACAGACCGGGATAGGGTTTTTTGATCATATGCTTACCACACTGGCTAAGCATGCCAGGTTCGATTTAAGGCTTAGCTGTAAAGGTGACCTCTCTATTGATGACCACCACAGTGTTGAAGATTGTGCGCTTATTATTGGGAATTGTTTGGACGATGCACTCGGTGAACGGCAAGGCATTGCGCGTTTTGCCTGTGCACATGTTCCTCTCGATGAGGCACTCTGTCGGGCTGTAGTTGACCTGTCCGGCCGACCTTATCCCGCCATCAATCTAGGGCTTGAGCGGGAGTGTTTGGGCGAGTTGTCGTGTGAGAACATCCCCCACTTTTTCGAATCGTTTGCGGTCACAGGGCGGATAGCTCTGCATGTTGATGTATTGAAGGGGCGCAATGATCATCACCGCAGTGAAGCTTCCTTTAAGGCTGTCGCCGTTGCACTACGCCAGGCAGTGGCGTTTGATGGTACATCAGATATGCCGAGTACCAAGGGGATGCTGGTATGAAAGATGTGGCTGTGATCCGGACAGGTACAGCAAATCTGGCATCGGTACTCGCCGGATTGAGAAGGGCTCAGTGTAAGCCGGTATTGGTCGACGACCCAAAGAAGGTGACCTCCGCTGACTATGTCGTGTTGCCAGGAGTTGGTGCTTTCGCCGCGATTATGGATCAGCTGAGAAGTCGAAGACTTGTTGATGCTATTCGTGAGCGAATTGTTGAAGCGAGGCCCACACTGACAATCTGTCTTGGTCTCCAGGTTCTAGGTAGTCGCAGTGAAGAGAGCCCAGGGACTGATGGTATTGGCGCGTTTGATGCCCACGTGTCAAGGTTCGGGACGACTGTCCGGGTACCACAACTGGGCTGGAATTGCATACATCCGGCATCCGACTGCCAGTTTCTCACCGAGGGTTACGGCTATTTTGCCAACTCCTATCGACTCACAGAAATCCCTGAGGGCTGGACAGGCGCCAAGGCAGATTACGGCGGTTCATTCGTTGCCGCCATTGAGCGTGGGCCGATTCTAGCTTGCCAGTTTCACCCAGAGCTTTCAGGAAAATGGGGGGCATCACTGATTGAGCGATGGCTGGGAGTGAAGCGAGAGGCTGAGTCATGCTGACCGCTAGAATCATTCCTTGTCTCGATTGTCGGGATGGCCGGGTCGTCAAAGGTATTAATTTTCAGGGTTTGCGGGATGCAGGCTGCCCAGTCGAATTATCTTTGAATTATCAAGACCAGGGTGCTGACGAACTGGTTCTTCTCGATGTGTCTGCCACTCCTGAAGGTCGAGGCCATCAGCGCGAAACCGTACGAAGAGTTCGCAAAGAGTTGAGTATTCCCTTGACCTGCGGCGGTGGTGTCCGCGTGGCCGATGATGCAGGTCGTTTGCTTGATGCAGGGGCTGACAAGGTTAGCGTGAATACTGCGGCTGTGGTGAACGCTGAGCTCATCAATGACCTGGCGATACGTTACGGAAGTCAATGTACGGTGATTGCCATAGATGCGATTCGACATGAGAGTGGAGGCTGGGGGGTGGTAGTGAAATCAGGGCGTGAGCGTACCGGCCGCGATGTAATTCAGTGGTCCAAAGAGGTGGTCGAGAGAGGTGCGGGCGAGATCTTACTGACGAGCTGGGATCGTGACGGTACGCGCTCCGGTTATGAACTCGATCTATTAGGCGCCGTGAGTCAGGCAGTGACGGTTCCAGTGATTGCCTCCGGGGGAGCAGCGAATCCTGAGCATCTGATAGATGCACTGAAAGCTGGTGCGGATGCCGTACTGGCAGCTTCGATATTTCATGATGGTGAGTACACGGTCAAAAGCCTTAAAGCTGTGCTCAGAGATGCCGGTGTGGAGGTCAGACCGTGATAATTCCATCCATTGATTTACAGAGTGGGCTTGCAGTTCAGTTGGTTGGAGGAAAGGACAAGGCGCTAGATGCAGGAGATCCTCGACCCATCGCCGAACTCTTTGGAAGAGTGGGAGAGATTGCTGTGATCGATCTTGATGCTGCTCTTGGAACTGGAAGCAACCGGGATACGATCCTCGATCTCTTGGGCCGTGCACCGTGCCGCGTGGGCGGTGGTATTCGTGACGCGGATAGCGCGAGGTTCTGGCTCGATGCTGGTGCACGAAAAGTCATTCTTGGAACAGCCGCAGAGCCCGATATTCTCGATCAGCTTCCGCGAGAGCGAGTGATCGCAGCACTGGACGCGGTGGATGGTGAAGTGGTGGTAGAGGGCTGGACAAGGAAAACAGGCCGCGGGGTTCTTGACCGAATGCGAGAGCTAAGGCCTTATGTAGGCGGATTCCTGGTGACCTTTGTGGAGCGTGAGGGTCGTCTTGCTGGTGTTGATGAAGCGCGCATTAACCAACTCGTGGATGCGTCAGATGGCATCGAGTTAACGGTTGCAGGTGGCGTAGCCACGGCTGCTGATGTGGGCGTTATTGATGCCTTGGGGGCAGATGCGCAAGTCGGGATGGCACTGTATACGAACAAGTTCGACCTAGCTGATGCGACAGCAGCGTGTCTTAAGACCGACCGTGAAGACGGGCTGTGGGCGACCGTGGTTGTTGATGAGTCGGGTTTGGCACTGGGGCTTGCGTACTCCGATCTTGGCAGTCTTCGTGTTGCGATTTATCAAGGTCGGGGAGCCTACCACTCTCGCTCGCGTGATGAACTCTGGGTAAAGGGATCTACTTCTGGCGCCGTTCAAACGCTGCACAGAATAGAACTCGACTGTGATCGGGATACACTGCGTTTTTCGGTCAGTCAGTCCGGTGCCGGATTTTGCCACCTCAATAAGCGCACATGCTGGGGGGATTCAACTGGATTGAGTCGTCTCGAATCGACCTTGTTGGAACGACAAAAGTCAGCACCCGACGGCTCATATACCAAACGCCTACTCGCCGAAGATGGATTGCTTGCCGCAAAGCTCAAAGAAGAAGCAGCCGAGTTGGCAGAGGCGGATAACGTTGCGGATGTAACCCATGAAGCAGCTGATCTCATGTATTTTGCGATGGCTGCAATGGCCCGCGCAGGTGTTAGCCTGACTGACGTAGAGCGCGAACTGGATCGTCGTGCGTTGAAGGTAAACCGACGTAACGGCGATGCAAAATTACCCCTACCAGGAAAAGGACCAGAGAATGGCAGTTCTCAAAGTTAAGACACTCTCTGAACTAAGAGCACTCCACCGGGAGCCTGTGGATTCGGAAACCTATGCAACGGCCGTAGAAATAGTCGAGCACGTTCGAAAAGGGGGCCGAAACGCATTGCTCCAAGAGGCCGAACGTCTAGGTGATATCACATCTGGGCAACGCATTGCCTATGATCGAGCTGCACTCGAGCTAGCAGTTCAGGAACTGGGAGATCGTGAACGAGGTGTTCTCGAGCGAACAGCCCAGAGAATCCGAAAGTTTGCGCAGGGACAGCGTGGTTGTCTGCGGGATTTCGAGATTGAAATCCCGGGTGGAGATGCGGGACATATTTTTGCTCCGGTTGATTCTGCTGGTTGTTACGCCCCAGGGGGCCGCTTTTCTCTTCCATCGACGGTACTAATGACGACAGTGACCGCCCGTGTAGCTGGGGTCGAGCGTATTATGGTGGCATCGCCAAAACCAACGCCGGTGACTTTGGCTGCGGCGGGGATTGCGGGTGCGGATTCGCTGGTTGCTGTCGGTGGGGCCCAGATCATTGGCGCTATGGCCTTTGGTGTGGAGGGAGTGCCCGCTTGTGATGTGATTGTTGGACCAGGCAACCGCTGGGTCACCGCAGCCAAACGGTATGTCTCCGGATTTGTTGGGATTGACATGCTGGCTGGTCCTTCGGAGTTAGTGGTGTGGGGTGATAACAGTGCGGATTCTCAGGTGATTGCCGCAGACCTAATTGCCCAGGCGGAACACGACACTGATGCCCTTCCGATTCTGGTGACCACCTCGAAAGACTTAGTAGAGCAAGTGAATACAGCGCTTAGTTCCCAGCTCAGTTCTCTCCCAGACGGCGCTACTGCAGAAGATGCCATGGATAATGGCTTTGCGGTGTTGGTTGATTCAGTCGAGCAGGCGGCTGAAGCTTGTAATCGCCTGGCGCCTGAGCACCTCGAGGTACACGTTGAAGATCTAGAAGATGCGACATCCCGACTGAAGCATTATGGCGCCCTCTTTTTAGGGCGAGGTGCAGCTGAGGTCTTTGGAGATTATGGGATCGGGCCCAATCATGTTTTGCCAACGGGTGGGAGTGCCCGCTTTTCCGCGGGACTCTCTATACTGACCTTTTTACGAATGTCCACTTGGATGTCGAGCCCCGATCAGCTTGATGATGATGTGATACGAGATACCGCTGCTCTGGCTCGGCTCGAAGGACTGGAAGGTCATGCCAGAGCCGCAGAAGTTCGTCTTGGAAAGCGGTAAAAGAATGGATGCCGTTAACAGCAGTTAAGGCACTGCACGTTACCGTAACGGCACGTTATGCACACCTGGCGCCAGAGCAGGTTCGCGTTGCAGCCCTTGCAGTAGGCCGTTATCGGGCACAATCCCGACACATCGAGGTGCGTTAAATCCATACCGTTTTGCTTCAGTAGGGAGAAAGTTCATGAATATCCTAACAACCAAGGACCTAATGACCGTACGCCAGCACGGGGCGATGGAGCACACCATACCGCCCTGCGATCTTGATGAAGTGCGTCGCTACCGACTCGCACGTATTCAGACTGAACTTGTGAGGCAAGATCTGGCTGGCATTATTCTGTATGACCAGCTGAATACCCGTTACGCGACAGACAGTACCAATATGCAGATCTGGTGCTCCCACAATGAGACCCGGTATGTTTACGTGCCGGCGGATAGTCCCGCCATTATTTTTGAATTCGGTGGCAAGCCGCTACTGACCGAAGGTCTACCCGGAATTGAACGTGTACTCAAGCCGAAGACATTTTTCTATATGAGTGCCGGTCAGCACGTTACTGAAAGAGCCGTAGCCTGGGGCGCTGAAATGGATGCAATCATTCGTGAACACAGCGGCGGCAATCAACGTATCGCCATTGATCGGATCGCGCCGATTGGCGTGCAAGTGATGGAGCAGTTGGGGTACGAAATTCATGACGGCTTTACGATTATGGAGAAAGCCCGCGAAATAAAATGTGCTGGAGAAATCGCGCTGATGCGCAAATCCATCGAAGTCTGCGAACAGGCCGTGCAGCGTATGCATGAAGTACTAAAACCTGGGATCACCGAAAATGCGCTGTGGGCAGAGTTACACCACGGTAATATCGCCGGAGGCGGAGAATGGATAGAAACACGGTTGCTATCGTCCGGGCCACGCACCAACCCCTGGTATCGTGAGTGCTCCATGCGACCGATCGAAAAAGGTGACATGGTCAGTTTCGATACCGACCTAATTGGGCCCTACGGATACTGTTGCGATATGTCTCGATCGTGGATCTGTGACGCCGAACCTGATGATGAACAAAAACGGTTGTACGCAGCAGCCTATGAACAAATCAAGAAAAATATGGAGCTTCTCAAGCCTGGCCTGGGATACCGGGAACTGACCGAGAAGTTGCATCCGCTGAACGATGAGTACATTCCGGGTCGTTACAGTGTAGCGATGCATGGTGTGGGCCTTTGTGATGAAGCACCGGCGATTTATTACCCACAAGATTATGACGAAGTAGGCTACGATGGGGTAGTCCAGGAAGGTATGGTGATGTGTGTAGAAGCGCTAATCGGTGTCGAGGGCGGTAAGGAATGCGTCAAACTCGAAGAACAGGTTCTAATTACCGCAGACGGCTATGAACAGCTCACCACCTACCCGCTGGAAGATCAGTGGCTATGAGCTGCCGGTCAGCGACTTGAACAATTGACCTGAAATCACTCAAACACGATGAGTAACATTCAACTGCAAACCAGTCGACGTCGAAAGCG
>PCBE01000066.1 GCA_002731295.1 Acidiferrobacteraceae bacterium
GAGTTCATCGCGCCCATACCAGTATCCCATGATGCCGAATGAATGACCCGTGCCGAAGGTCCTGTTCTCCAGCAGGCCGTGTTGTTCATAGATGGGATTGATGATGGTGTCATCGATGTCACCGAGCCGTACCCCGGGTTTAAGCGCAGCAATGCCGGCATGATGCACCTCGACCTGGATCTCGAAGTACTTCTGTACCTCGGCTGATATCGATCCGAAGACCAGGCTTCGTTCCAGCAGGTGGTAATAGCCCAGGATCATCGGAAATACGTTCAGGCTGAGCAGATCGCCGCTGTGTATCTGCCGATCGGTGTTAAGACCATGCGCGACTTTGGTGTTTTCAGGGCCCGACTGTGCCCAGCAGAAGGTGCCGTCGCATTCATGGCCCGGAAAACGGCGGCAGATTTCTTCTTCCATGGCGGTCACTGATGCCCGGGCAACCTGTACTTCGGTTACGCCATTCCGAACTGCATCGACAAAAGCCTGCGCACCGAGATCACAGATTTCGGCGCCATCGCGAATCAGCGTGATCTCTTCATCGGATTTAAGCATCTGCTCACACATCATGGCATAGCCCATTTCGGCAAATTCGAGATCAGGAAGCGCAGCACACAATGCTTTGTGCATGGTGATACTGACATTGTCTTCCTCAATGCCGATCCGCCCGCTGGTAATGCCACGATCGCGCAGGACCTGTCGCGCCAGCCCCACCCAGCCGTCTATTGCGCTGGCATTGTCGGCGTAGATCCGGATATCGCTGAAGCCATTGCCGTCACCGACCATTTTGGCGGGTCGGTCGTATTCAATGCGCGGTGCAATCAAGGCTGGTTCACCGTCTCTGGGAATCACCAGCCCTTGTTCGCGGCCCCAGGGGATCATCCAGAAATTACTGTAGTACAGGGTGTTGTGGACTGAGGTAACGAGGACCGCCTCGACGCTTTGTTCGTCCATGGCGCGCCGCAGGTTCGCCAGACGTCGTGCCATTTCCTGATCAGAAAAATAGCCCATCAAGCGTCTCCTTAGTCGTTATGGTGCAGCCGGGTTGAACGTCGTGCCATTGAGATGATGCTGATGATCATTCAAGCCCTGCCCGGTTGCGCAGCCGTCGGGCCAGTGCACTGTGTCGTGCAACAAGATCGGCCTCATCGATGTGGCTGGCCCGGCCGTCTTCTACCCGCCATTGGCCGGCGATCATGACGCGATCAGCCCGGTGTACGCCGGATTGTACCAGTGCCGCAAGCGGGTCGTCGTGGCCTGAGTGTCGTAACTCATCGAGTTTGAACAGTGCAATATCGGCCTGNAGACCCGAGTCAATGCGTCCAAGGTCATCGCGCCCCAGGCACCGTGCGCCACCTGCCGTGGCCCAGCGCAGGGCATCTGTATGGCTGACTGCGGCAGAACCTGAGTTGAGTCGTTGCAGCATCAGGGCTGCTCTGACTTCTTCAATGGCATTGGAGGCATCGTTCGATGACGACCCGTCTACGCCCAGACCGACTGGACTGCCGGCCTGTTCCANTGAACACGCAGGACAGAGTCCTGAAGACAGCAGCATATTGGAGTGCGGGCAGTGGCTGACCGCCACGCCCGCCTGGCCCAGGCGGGTAATCTCGCTGTCTGAAAAATGAATGCCGTGGGCCAGCCAGGTCCGGGCCTGAAGCCAACCACATTGNTCAAGATAGTCTAGTGGCCGCATACCCAAACGGGCCTGGCAGTAGTCGTTCTCGTCCTTGGTTTCTCCCAGATGGGTGTGCAGCCGCAAGTCGAGTTTGTCAGCTAGCACTGCGGATTGCTGCATGACCTCTTGGGATACCGAGAACGGCGAACACGGCGCGAGCGCGATCTGCGTCATCGCACCTGGAACTGATTGGTGATAGGCAGCCACCACCCGTTCGCAGTCGGTCAGAATGGTGTCCGGATCCTGGACGACGCTGGCNGGGGGGAGGCCGCCGTCGTCTACGCAAAGGTCCATTGAACCGCGTGTCAGTACCACCCGCAGTCCGATGTGCCGCGCCATTTCGACCTGGATATCGATAGCCTTTTCGAGACCGCTTGGAAAGAGATAGTGATGATCNGCGGCCGTGGTGCAGCCGGACAGCAGCAGTTCGGCGAGTGCCAGTTCGGTGGCTGTCGCGAGCATTTCCGGATCCAGGTGGGCCCAAACTGGATAGAGGGCACCGAGCCAGTCGAACAGTTCCCTGTTCAGGGCTGTTCGCAGTGAGCGTGTGAGCGTCTGATAAAAATGGTGATGGGTGTTGATCAGCCCGGGCAGCACAACATGGGAAGAGGCATCGAACGTGGAATCCACCGATGCTGTGGGCTCATTTCCGGCGCCAATGAGTTCGGTGATGAGCTGATTTTCAACGACGAAACCGCGCTCGGCGCCATCGGCAAAGATTGCAAGCGGGTCTCGAATCCACAGTTGAGACATGGTGACTACGCCAGAAACTTAATTCAGTACAAAAAACCCGCTCCTGTAGGAGCGGGTTTTCGTTGAGACAGCAAGTAGATGTCTACTCGGGTAACTTATCGTCAACACCCTGTACGTAGAAATTCATAGTCGCCAGCATCGGGAAGTCGGGAGCTACTTCACCAGCTGCAACCACGAGTTCACCGGCCTGGTTGTAGATAGGGCCGGTAAACGGGTGAAATGCACCTGTTCGAATCGACTCCGCGGTTTCGCGAGCCATCATAGCGATGTCACTTGGCATGTTGGTAAACGGTGCCATGCCGACCATCCCGGGGCCCATCCCGTTCCAGGTATCGCCGGAACTCCAGGTGCCCATCAATACATCAACCGTTCGTTTGACGTAATACGGTCCCCAGTCATCGAGAATTGCGGTTAGCTGCGTATCCGGGGCAAACTGGATCATGTCAGAGGCTTGTCCGAAAGCATAAATCCCGCGAGCTGCTGCTGCCTGAAGCGCTGCAGTACTGTCCGTATGTTGCGTAATGATGTCCGCGCCCTGGTCCATTAGCACCTTGGCGGCATCTGCTTCCTTCGGTGGATCAAACCAGGTGTAAGCCCAGACCACTTTTACTTTCATGTCCGGATTTATCGATTGCGCACCGAGCATGAACGCGTTGATGCCGCGCACGACTTCAGGAATCGGGAACGAAGCGATGTAGCCGATGATGCCACTCTTGGATATCTTGGCGGCAATCTGGCCTTGCACATAACGGCCTTCGTAGAAACGTGCTGAGTAGGTAGCAACATTGTCGGCTTGCTTATAGCCCGTAGCATGCTCAAATTTGACGTCGGGGAATCGTTTGGCGACTTTGAGTGTTGGCTCCATGTAGCCAAAGGAAGTGGTAAAGATCAGTTTGTGTCCAGTTTCAGCCAGCTTGGCAATCGCACGCTCGGCATCCGGTCCTTCTGGCACACCTTCAACGTAGGTCGTTTCCACATGCTCACCGAGCATATTGTCGATCATCAGGCGGCCCTGATCATGGGCATAAGTCCAGCCATGATCCCCCGGTGGGCCAATATAGATAAATCCAACTTTCAACTTGTCTGCAGACGCAGTAGAGATCGCGCCGAGACTCAACACGGCTGCAAACATCACTACAACGAGTTTGACGAGGTACTTCATTGTTAATTTCCTCCGTTCATGGTGATAATTTCAACAGGTGTGATTCTACTTAACGCTCAGCCCGGAATGGCCGGCCCAGGCAGGCTGGGGCGTTGAGACGAATCTTAATGGCATCCCTGGAGATCAAGACTAATACAACTATGGTCGCAATGTAAGGGAGCATTGACATAAAAGCAGCAGGAATGCCGAGGCCGGCTGCCTGGGCATTGAGCTGGAGAATTGTGATGCTGCCAAAGAGAATCGCACCAAACAGCACTCTTTCAGGTCGCCAGCTGGCAAATACAACCAGGGCAAGGGCAATCCAACCGCGCCCGGCCGCCATATTCTCTGCCCACAACGGCGTATACACCAGCGACAGGTAACCGCCCCCCAGGCCCGCCATCATTCCGCCAAAGGCCACAGCGGCGTAACGGATCAACACCACGGGATAGCCGATGGCATGGGCAGATACGTCTGAGTCGCCCACGGCTCTCAAAATCATTCCCCAGCGTGAACGGCTGAGGAACCAAGCCACAGCGGCCAGAAGACCAAGGCTCAGATAAACCAGCGGATCGTGTCCGAACAGCAACCGGCCCACAACCGGCAGATCGGAAAGCACGGGCAGATGAATAGCCGCAATTTGGTCGATGGTTTCTCCGACATAATCGAAACCCACCAGCGCCGAGAGGCCTGTGCCGAATATGGTCAGCGCGAGGCCAGTCGCGACCTGATTCGAAAGTAGTGAGAGTGTGAGAGTCGCGAATATAAGCGATGCAAGTAGTCCTGCGACCCCGGCCATCAGAAGGCCGAGCGGTGCGTTCCCGGTCACTGCGGCTGTGGCAAAACCAAACACTGCACCGATCAACATCATGCCTTCCACACCCAGATTCAGCACCCCAGAGCGCTCGCAGATGAGTTCGCCGGTTGCGGCGAACACCAGCGGTGTTGCTGCAGTCATCATCGTCATCACGGAAGCAATAATGAGATCAGGCATGGTTACTCCGTGGTTCTCGAGCTGACGATGATTCGGTACCGGGTGAACAGATCAAACGCGAGCAGATAAAACAGGATGATGCCCTGGAAAAGGCCGGTTACGGCTTTGGGCAGTCCTGCNGATATCTGAGCNCCTTCGCCCCCGATGTAAGTCACTGCGATCGCGATACCCGCCAGCAGAACCCCCGCCGGGTGAAGGCGACCCAGGAAGGCAACAATGATGGCGGTNAANCCGTAGCCTGGAGAGATATNNGGCANCAGTTGCCCAATGGTGCCGGTTGCCTCGATAACGCCGGCCAGACCAGCGAATCCACCACCAATCAGGAGTGACNGCCAGATCATTCGGTGACTATGAACACCCGCGTGGCGGGCGGCCAGTGGGGCTGATCCAAAAACCCGAACTGTGAAGCCAAATCGGGTTCGGGCCAGGATGAACCAGGCGATAAAGGGAATAGCCAATGTGATCAGCGTGCCCAGATGCGCACGCTTACCCGCAAACAGAAGTGGCATGATAGCGACGTCCGGAAACATCCGGGTGCCTGGAAATCCCCAACCCTGGGGATTACGCCACGGACCCTGTACCAGGTGAACAAGCAGTAACTCCGCGACGTAGACCAGCATCAGTGAGACCAGTATCTCGTTGGCATTAAATCGGGTTTTCAGCAGCGCAGGCACTGCAGCCCAGGTCATCCCGCCAAGCGTACCGAGTACCAGCATTGCCGGGAGCAGCAGGGTGCTTTCACTTTCGTGGAAGTAAACAGCCAGACCGCCGCCGGCAATTGCTCCGGCAATGTATTGTCCCTCGGCGCCGATGTTCCAGACACCGGCGCGGAATCCGAACGACAGTCCGATTCCGATCAGAATAAGCGGGCCTGCTTTGACCGCAACCTCGGATAGTCCCGAGGTGGTCGTCAGTGGTTCCACAAAGTAGATATAAAGCGCTGTCGAGGGATCCTTGCCCATGGCCAGGAAGATCACGCCACCCGTTATCGCTGTCAGCACGAGGGCCATCACCGGCGACAGCCAGGCGGCGGCAAACGACTGTGTACTTCGGGGTTCAAGCCGTAACATGATCTGCCTCAGGTTGGACTTCGTGTCGGATCCCCATCAATAAACCGATATCTTCAGGTGTGATCTCATCGATAGGCATCGCCGCCGAGAGCGTGCCCTGGGAGATAACAGCAATCCGGTGGGATAGCAGGAAAATCTCATCGAGGTCCTGAGAGATCATCAGCACCGCGGCCCCGGCACTGACCAGCCGCTGGATTTCCTCGTGTATCGCGGCAGCAGCACCAGCGTCTACACCCCAGGTGGGTTGAGACACCACCAACAGACTGGGTTCCTGCAGGATCTCCCGGCCCACAATGAATTTCTGCAGATTTCCGCCTGACAGGCTGCTGGCCAGTGCATCGACACCTGTGGTGCGTACGTCGAAGTCCTGGACCACGTTTTGCGTATAACGTGTGACCGCCGGCCAGTCNATCAGGCCCCGGCNGGAGAACTTCATGCGTGTATCGCCGGTGAGGTAACTGTTGTCTACCAGCGTCATGTCGGCGACGGCCGCGTGACCGATTCGTTCTTCAGGTACGAACACCGCACCCAGGGACCGCCGGGCCGTTGGATTAAGGCCGATTGCGTCCGTGCCGAGAATCCTGATGGATCCAGCCAGCGGTGAGCCGGTTTCCCCTGATAGAGCACCCATCAGNTCGATCTGTCCGTTACCGGCAATTCCGGCGATTCCAAGTACTTCTCCGGCGCGGACTTCCAGACGGATGTCGGTGAGGTCCACACCATGGGCCAGATCGGAGCGTACATTGAGATCCGACACGGCCAGAAGCATCGACGAACCGCTGTCGATGGGTGACTGACGCGAGACCTGTTGGATTTTTTTCCCGATCATTTTCTCGGCCAGTGATCGTGTAGTCTCCTGCGCAGGGAGGCAATCATCGACCCGGCGTCCACCGCGCAGGATTGTCGCCCGATCACACAATGCCCGGACCTCTTCAAGCTTGTGGCTGATATACAGAATTGCCCGGCNTTCTTGAGACAGCGTACGCAGGGTTTCAAACANGATCTCGGTTTCCTGTGGTGTGAGTACTGAGGTGGGTTCATCCAGTATCAGTAGTTGCGGGTTTTGCAGTAGACAGCGAACGATCTCAATACGCTGTCGTTCACCCATAGACAGATCATAGACGTGGCGGTCAGGTTGCAATGCCAGGCCGTAGGCNCTGGCCGTTTCCTCCAGCCGTGCTCTTAAGGCTTCAGGATCTTCGGGGGGCAGGGCCAGCGCGATGTTCTCCAGTGTGGTCATCGCTTCGAACAGGGAAAAATGCTGGAACACCATCCCGATGCCCAGAGACCTCGCCTGCGCNGGATTCTCGATCCGCGTCACCTTGCCTTGCCACCGAATGTTTCCCTGGTCTGGACGNAACACGCCATAAATGATTTTGACCAGGGTGCTTTTACCGGCACCATTTTCACCGAGCAAGGCGTGAATCTCGCCGGCCGCAACATCCAGATCGATGTTGTCGTTGGCGATGCAACCGGGGAATGATTTGCAGACACCCGTCAGTGACAGTAGTCCTTGTTCAGTCACTCGTTCGATCCTTGGTCAGTGGTGCTGGGTGTGTTGGTCATTCCAGTGCAACGNTTGAGTACTGTCCGGTAGCAGCCAACAGATCAATAAGGGATCTTATCCTGTTTCTCTGTCCACTCGCGCATCGCTTGCGCTGCCTCTTGGTTAGGGCAATGGACAAGTGGAATGCGTCGGTCGGGTAGATCACTGGCGACCTCCTGATAGATTTCCGCGTCATCGAATCCGATCCGGGCAGCATCGGCACGTGTGTTTGCATAATAGATGCGGGCGATCCGGGCCCACCAGATCGCGGCGAGACACATCGGACAGGGCTCGCAGCTGGTATAGATCACCGCCCCCTCCAGGGTAAAGGACCCGACCCGACGGCAGGCATTCCGTATGGCGACAATCTCGGCATGGGCGGTCGGGTCAGCGGTAGACGTCACCTGATTCCATCCCTCACCGATGATGTTATCGTCACGGACAACAACGGCCCCGAATGGTCCGCCTTCACCAGCAAGCATTTTTTGCCGTGATATCTCGGCGGCACGCTGCATATAAAGGTTATGACTGTCTTGATCCATGATGCATTCGGTTCGCGGTGTAGGTGATGTTGGCGCTTTGTGCGGAAGGCATCAGGTCGGGCTCAGCCGACTTCATGTTCAGTGTGAGCACTTCAGACAGTGCAGCCAGGGCAATCACACCGGGTTCTTTTCCTTTGGGGCCGGAACTGCCGATGGGGCTGGTCAGCCGGGCCAGGAACTTCTTCGGAACCTTGTCTTTTCTTAAGCGGCTACGGAATCGGGTCGCTTTGGATCGGCTGCCGATCAGGCCGACAAAGTTGGCACTATTTTGTGTGAGCAGTGCATGACACAAGGTGTAATCCAGTTCATGACTGTGTGTCATGACGAGTGCGGCCGAACCTGACGGCACCCTAGCCGCGGCTTGTTCGGCCGAGTCCATACCCAGGACTTCAATATTGTCTGCGTTCGGGATGAGTGCTCGTTGATGGGCTCTGCCATCGAAAACAATCAGGCGAAGTGGCAGCTGTGCCGATATGGCGGCGACGGCTTGACCGACATGACCGGCACCAAACAGAAACAGACTCATACGGGTGTCGGTGATCGGCTGAAAATGTACGCCAGTTAAACCCGACATAGTCCCATCGTTTGTGATGATCCGCGGTGTGGCAGCAGGCTCATTTGGCTGGAAAAGTACGCTGTGTTGGTTGTCAGCTATCCGCACCGATTCAGCGGCCTGCGCCAGCCAGTCAGTTGCCGACAGATCCAGGGGCTCGAGCATCAGTGTGACGTGACCACCACAACACTGCCTGAGGTCCGGGCCCAGTGCACAATGCAGTGAACAGCGCTGCCAGTTACCCTGTCCAGCCAGCATGGCATGGGCCGCTTCTTCGGCCAGTCGTTCAAGTTCACCACCACCCAGGGTGCCGGACTGTCCATCGTCTGAGACCAGCATCCAGGTGCCACTGTCCCGGGGTGTCGACCCCTTATTCGCGGTGACCATGATCAGTACTGCACGACGGTGTTCTGTGATCAGTCGCCGCGCCGCGCCGATCCAGTCAACCGGCCCNCAGGNACTCATCGATGAAAGATTGACGCTATTCATTGGCAGTTACGATGGCCGCAATGACTGAATCGCATCCAGTACGGCTTCGGGTGTTGCCGGCGCACGCAACTGTGGCAATTCACCGTGATCGCTGGTACTGGAGAGTGCATCCGCGATGGCCTGGTGTACGGATAAGGCCAGCATCAGTGGCGGTTCACCAACCGCCTTCGAACGATAAACGGNCGCTTCGATATTTTCACTGCCGGTGTACATGTCCAGCCGAAAGTGCGCAGGTCGGTCGCTGCACACCGGTATTTTGTAGGTCGACGGCGCGTGCGTCATCAGCCGACCATCACCGTCCCACCACACTTCCTCAGTGGTCAGCCAGCCCATACCCTGAATGAATCCACCTTCAATCTGTCCGGCATCGACTGCGGGATTCAGTGAATTGCCGACATCGTGGAGGATGTCGACTGCAACAACGCGGTTTTCACCCGTCAGCAGGTCTACCACCACTTCAGAAACAGCCGCGCCGTAGGCGAAATAATAAAACGGCCGCCCGCGGGCTGTTTCGGCATCCCACCAGATTTTCGGTGTGCGGTAGAAACCGGTCGCGGAAAGTTGAACCCGGTGCAGGTAAGCTTCAAGCACAAGTTCAGAAAATGTCATCGAACTGTCAGCGATGCGGACCTGCCCGTGCTGGAACTCGATCTCATTTTCTGCGACGTCGTAATGGGTAGCCGCAAAAGCAGTGAGCCGTCGACGGATTGTACGCGCGGCATTTTGTGCAGCCATACCGTTGAGNTCTGTCCCAGACGATGCGGCTGTGGCAGAGGTGTTGGGTACTTTGCCCGTGTGTGTTGACGAGATCTGGACCTGGTCTATGTCAATCTGCAGTTCAGCGGCAACCACTTGTGCGACCTTGATCAGGAGTCCTTGCCCCATCTCCGTACCGCCATGGTTTAAAAGAACACTACCGTCTTTGTACACGTGTAACAGTGCACCGGCCTGGTTGAGCGGCGTATTGGTAAAAGAGATGCCGAATTTGACCGGTGTCAGCGCGAGCCCACGCCGCAGATACGGGTTTGTACTGTTGAACGCTTTTATAGATTTACGCCGCTCACGGTAACGACTTGTCGATTCCAGTTGCTCAACGAGTTCATCAAGTACGAAGTCTTCCACCTGCATGTGGTATGGCGTCAGGTTGCGGTCGTTGTGCTCGTAAAAGTTAAGCCGCCGCACATCCAGGGGATCCAGGCGGCGTTCGTGGGCTATGGCCTGAATGATCTGTTCTGCGATAAGCATTCCCTGCGGACCACCAAAACCACGAAAGGCCGTATTGGATACCGTGTTGGTTTGACATCTGTCGGACCGGATTCGCACGGCCGGGTAAAAATAGGCGTTGTCTGCGTGAAACATTGCCCGATCGTTCACTGGATCGGACAGGTCGTGCGAACAACCGCAGCGAGAAGCCATGTGAATGTCAACGCCGGCTATCCGCCCATCCGGGTCGTAGCCGACTTCCCAGTCACTGTGAAAGTCGTGCCGTTTGCCCGTCATGATCATGTCGAGGTCCCGGTCCAGCCGGCATTTCACGGGCTGTCCGGTTTTGGTGGCAGCCAGAGCGGCGAGCACCGCCCATTGGGCAGCCTGCGATTCCTTGCCGCCGAATCCGCCCCCCATTCGCCGCACCTCTACGGTCACAGTGTGATCCGGCAGGCCCAGCACCTGTGCCGCGGCGTGCTGAATTTCCGACGGGTGCTGGGTGGAGGCATAAATGTGCACCCCACCGTCTTCTTGTGGGATCGCTAGAGAAACCTGACCCTCCAGATAGAAGTGGTCCTGACTGCCGCTGACGGTGGTGCCGCGCAGGCGATGGGGCGCCTGTTCGATGGCGCCCTGCCAGTCGTTACGTTGTATTTGCCTGGATTCACTGACGAAACTCTGGGCATTCAGAGCATTTTCGACTGTCAGGATCGGGTCTTGTGAATCAATATCTATCTTGGCCAGGCGTGACGCACGTCGAGCGTCTTGGTACCCTCGAGCAACCACCGCAAAAACCGGTTCACCGAAATACCGAATACGGTCTTTGGCCAATAAAGGGTCGTCTCCCGCATGTGTGGGACTGATATCGAGGGTTCCTGGTACATCGTCTGCGCACAGTACAGCAACAACGTTTGTTGCAGATTCAACAGCAGACAGGTCCACACTGCGCAGCTGCCCACAAACCGCGTTGGCATACCCAGGGACCAGATGTAGCGTACCGCGGGGTTCTGGTATGTCGTCGATATACAGCGCCTCCCCGGTCGTGTGTTTTATGGCACTGTCGTGGTTGAGGGCTGCGCCCAGTATCGATGCACTATCAGACATGGGTGAAGGCCTGTGGCGAAGAAAACTCATAAACAGATGGCACGTCGGTCACGTTCAGAAACCGAAAATACTTGTCGAGCAGGTTCGCGGCGACCGTCCGGCGGTAGCGGGCACTCGCGCGCAGATCGGCAATAGGATCAAAATCCTGTAGCAGCGCATTTTGTGCTTCGGCCAGCGTGTCCTCATCGAGGCGGCGTCCTTCCACAGCGGCTTCGCAACGACGAGCCCGGCGCGGTGTGGTGGCCATTCCACCAAAACAAAAGCGGGCGTTGTGAACAAAACCGTCGACCAGTGTCAGGGAAAATGCGCCAAGAACAGCGCTGATATCCTGGTCGAAACGTTTGGCGATCTTCGAGCACCAAAAGTGTGGCTGTGGGCGTGCCGGGAGCACGACCGACGCCACATATTCGTTGTCCGCGAGATCCTGTTGTCCATAGTCGATGAAAAAATCTTCCAGCGGAATCTCTCGTTGACCATTAGCGCACCCGATTCGCAGTGTTGCGCCCAGCGCGATCAGTGTGGGGGGTAGATCACCGATGGGCGAGCCGTTTGCAATGTTGCCGCCAATGGTACCTTGGCTACGGACCTGACGTGCGCCAAAACGACGCAGCAGGAGCCCAAGATCCGGTGAAAGGCGGGTCAATTCGGGCGCTGCACGCTGTAGTGAAACCGCAGCACCGATCTCAAGCTCGTCTTCTCGCCGATTGACGGTTTTAAGGCTTGATATCTGTCCCAGATAGAGCAGCGTAGTGAGCTGCCGCCCCTGTTTCGTGATCCAAAGACCTATATCAGTGGCACCTGCGAGCAGGGTCGGGGGTGAGTGTTGATCGGAAAGGTACGTGGCGAGTTCCGCTTCTGTGCGGGGTGCTGCAAACAGGCCCGACTCACACTCGACATGCAGTGTTTCATCCTGTTTTTGCCATTGGCCAAGTATGGACTGAACGGCGGTCTGCTGGTGCGGCCAGTAGTCCGGTAACGGCTGGGTACAGGCCTGGCGGGCCGCATCGATAATCGGCCCATAGCCCGTACACCGACACAGGTTACCGGCGAGGTGCTGGTCGATCTGATCCCGACCAGGTGTTTGGATTGAATCCCCGTGATGCTCATCGAGCTGCAATGCGGCGATCGACATCACGAAGCCTGGCGTACAGAAGCCACACTGGGAGCCGTGATGGTCAATCATGGCTTGTTGGGCCGGGTGCAGGGTGTCCGACGCCAGGTGCTCAACCGTCAGCACTTGTTTCCCATCCACCATGCCCAGTAGCAGGATGCATGCGTTGGCTACTGTGTACTTGAGGCTGTTGTCGTACAGTTCAGCGATCAGCACGGTACAAGCCCCGCAGTCGCCTTCGGCACAGCCTTCCTTGGTCCCGGTCAGGCAGGCTTGATTTCTGAGGTAATCCAGCAGCGTAAGACAGGGATCATCCAGACTGATTTCAAGCGGCGTACTGCCGAGAACAAAGCGGACCTTATTTCTACTGGGTTGCATGGCTCTGGCTGTCCGACCGGGTGAGGGTTCAACTCCCCCGGTAAGTGCTGTACCCATAGGGTGAAATGAGTAGAGGCACGTGATAGTGGCTGTGCGGTTCAGCAATGCCAAACCGAATAACCACCTCATCCAGGAAGGCTGGGTCCGGCAGTTCAATGCCGCCGTTTCGAAAATACTCCGCGACATAGAACACCAGTTCGTATATGCCTGACACGAAATCTGCACCCGCTAAGATCGGTCCGGCATTCCGCCCATCTGCATTGGTGCATCCTGTTGCAAGCACGGTGCGTTCGGTGTCGGCACGATACAGGGCCCAGTTCATATTGTCCGCAGGTTTTCCGCGGGCCGTATCCAGCACATGAGTTGTCAGTTGTCCCATTCGGTTGCTCCGGCTACAGTCAGTCCTATCGGTTGCGAAGAAGCGCCGATACGCACGGCAAGGCAACTGGAAACCTGGCTACCAGCCGTGTCTTTTCTGCAACTTTAAACATGTTTGACTTGGAATTCACGAAATCCAGTAGGCATCACATCCCATCAGAATGCGGTGGGTTTAAAGGAGACAGGTAAAAGCGATGGCCCCAAAGGATGTCTACCCACGTGACCTTGTTGGCTACGGGCGGTCTGTGCCGGCTGCAAACTGGCCTGATGGAGCCAGGCTGGCACTTCAGTTTGTGGTCAACTACGAAGAAGGTAGTGAAAACAGTATTTTACACGGTGATCCGGCGTCAGAAGCATTTTTGTCAGAGATCGTCGGTGCTGCACCATGGCCTGGCCAGCGACATATGAGTATGGAATCAATCTATGAATACGGCTCACGCGTCGGGATCTGGCGTCTGTTGAACCTTTTCGAACAAAAACAGATTCCAATCACAGTTTTCGCCGTTGCGATGGCGCTTGCGCGGAACCCGGCGGTAGCCGACGCTGTGGTTAGTGCGGGGCACGAGATCTGCTCACACGGCTACCGCTGGATTGACTACCGGGACGTACCGGAGGCGACGGAAAGAGAACATCTTCACAAAGCTATCGAGATCATTGAGCAACTGACGGGTGAACGCCCACTGGGTTGGTATACGGGCCGGACCAGTGAGAACACCCGTCGCCTGGTGGTTGAGGAAGGCGGTTTCCTTTATGACGCTGATGACTACAACGATGACTTGCCCTTTTGGACAACAGTCAATGGTCATCAACACCTGGTTGTACCCTATACGCTGGATGCCAATGACATGCGGTTTGCAACGCCACAGGGGTTTAACTCGGGCGATCAGTTTTTCAGCTATCTAAGAGATACATTTGACACATTGTACGAGGAAGGTTCCCGCATACCACGGATGATGTCGGTCGGTCTGCATTGCCGTCTGGTCGGCAGACCTGGCCGTATTCGAGCGCTGGAACGGTTTATCGATCACGCCCAGCGCCACGAGGGAGTGTGGTTCTGTCGACGGGTCGATATCGCCCGACACTGGCGGCAACACCACCCGGTTATACAGGATTAACAGTGACGGGTGATCGATTGCAGAACCACCGCAAGCCCAGTGAAATGGATCGCGAGGAATTCATCGCAATGTTCGGCCATATCTATGAGAAATCCCCCTGGATTGTTGAGCAGGCCTGGGATCAAGGTCTCGCGAGTACCGAAGATTCGGCTGAAGGTCTGCGCCGGACCCTGGTCACAATAGTCGAGGAGGCAGGTCCGGAACTTCAGCTCAGGCTGCTGCGCGCACACCCCGATCTTGCCGGCAAACTGGGCGTGGGTGATGTCCTGACAACTGAGTCCCGATTTGAACAAGCCGGTGCGGGACTGGACCGGTGTACAAAAGCTGAATACGCTCAGTTTCAGTCCCTCAATCAGTCCTACACCAAACAATTTGGTTTTCCTTTTATTCTTGCGGTACGCGGTCGTAACAGACAGCAGGTGCTGGAGAATTTCCGCGAGCGAATCGACAGTGGCCGTGACGATGAATTTGCCGAAGCGCTCAGGCAGGTGCATCGTATAGCCTGGCTAAGGCTGCAGGAGATCGAATACTACAACTGACAGCAGATGCTGAGCACAGCACTGGCCTGTCTAACAGGTCAAGTGGTGACTGCTGGGGGAGTTCGCTTAAAATGAGCAGTGCTGCAGCTGGATTTTCAGAGCAGTTCTGAACACAGCTTATGTTCCACCCTGTCCGGGGTTCTGCCATAGCAATGGATCCTGGCCCGGGATCCAACGGCAGTTAACACCGCGATCTGCACAGTAACTTTGAATCAGCGAGGAAGCACAACTATGGTATTGACGCCGGACTTTGGCCCGAGAGACATCTATGCACAGGTAGAAAAAACCGCGATCAAAGGTCGCCACCTGACTTTTATCGACGACCTGTCTTCAGATGAACTCGACAACGTTTTTCTAACAGCGGAAATGTTCGAGCCTTACTGGCGAAGCGGTCTGGAACTGCTTCGGCACAGGATCTTGTGTACTTTGTTTTTCCAGCCCAGCACCCGAACCCGGTTCAGCCATGAGACGGCCATGTACCGTCTTGGTGGCAACGTACTGACGGAGTCCAACCCGCTGGTCAGTTCGTCTGCAGCAAAGAATGAGTCCCTTTACGATTCGATCCGGGTGATCTCGCAATATGCCGATGTTCTTGTACTCAGACACCCCGATGATGAAAGAGTGCTGGCAGATATAGAGCTTCTGGCGGGTGACACAATACCGATTATCAGTGGGGGTTACGGCAATGTGACGCATCCCACACAGGGCCTGCTCGACATGTACACCGCGTGGCGGGTGTTGGGCGGTGATTTTTCGACCATGAGTGTGATGATCGCCACGCCCGATCTGTCGCGCGCGCGTTCCGGGCAGTCCTTTGCCCTGGGCCTGGCTCGGATGGGTGCCAGGATTGTGTATTCCGGTACGACCGGCCTGCGTACACCGGATGTCATCCGTGAAAAACTCGACGGGATGAATGCGACGTATGTGGAACACAATGACCTGACGATTCGGCAACAGGAGGATCTGATTGCTGACGAAGGTATAGATCTGTTGTATCTGCCAGGGTGCTCAGTCAAGAAAGGTGATCCAGGGCGGGATGACTTCATGAAAAAGATGGAGGAATACTATTTCACCGTTGACGGGCTGGAAAAAATCCGTGAGCAAAGTGGAAAGACTGTGGGTGTTATGCACTCGCTGCCACGTAATGAAGGAGAATTCGACTTTGGAATCGACCAGACGGCACACGAACTGTATTTCAAGCAGATCGGTTTCTCAGTACCACTGCGTATGTCATTGATCGCCAACATTGTCGGATTAAACTGATCCTAATTTTTGGGCGTTGAGCAAATGCCGTCAGAACCTAAGGTCGTCATCGTTGGTACCGGCGGAACCATCGCCGGCCGCGCCGATTCGGCTACGAACCTCGCTTACAGTGCCGGTCAATTGTCGGTCGCTGATTTGCTGGAGGTTATTCCCGATCTGGCGAACGTCGCACAGATCAGTGGGCAGAACCTGTTTTCTTTGAATTCCAAGGATATGGGTCCTGACCAGTGGCGGTTGCTCGCCAGGACGATCAGCGAGGAGGCCAGCAGAAAAGACGTGACCGGTGTGGTGGTTACCCATGGTACCGATACACTTGAGGAAGCAGCGCTGTTTCTGCATCTTACGCTCAGCACCGATAAACCAATCGTGTTGACCGGCAGCATGCGCCCCGCAACAGCACTGAGTCCGGATGGACCCGCCAATCTTTTCCATGCGGTGCAGGTGTGTGCGTCGGCAAATGCCAGTGGCCGGGGTGTCATGGTGGTGATGAACGGTGAGATTCTGTCCGCACTGCACGTTGTCAAGCGCCATTCCATCGCCACAAATGCGTTCACTTCATCGCCCGCCAGACCGCTGGGGCGGGTCTATTCCGGCCGCACCTTCTTTTTTTCTGACTCGACTAAAGCAGCGCTGGCTGGCGCATTTGGTGGTGCGCTGTCCAACGACGTGGTGTTGCCGGCTGTAGATATCCATTATGTTGCCGCTGGCAATTCGCACGCGGACCTGTTGTCCCGTGACTGGACAGAGCGCAGAGGCCTGGTGATAGCTGGTTTTGGATGCGGAGAGATTCCTGACGGGCTGGTACCGGAGATTAACCGGCTGGCGGATGACGGCATAACCATTGTTGTATCGTCCCGTGTCGCTGACGTCGTGGTGTTGCCTGAAACCATGACCCTGACAGAGGAACACCACATCGTTGCTTCGCGCCACCTAAACCCGCACAAGTCTGCACTGCTACTTTCATTGGCATTGTCGGCTGGAAAAGATGTAGCGGCTACTTTTATGAGCACCGATGCAGACGGTTAAACCGCAATGACTTCACCTACCCACTCACGGGAACTTCCTCCTCGGTTGTTGATCGCAGTGGGGGGAAATGCCATTCATCCTCAGGGCATTAAAGGCACGCCTGAAGAGCAAATGGATACAGCCGCCCGTGCAGCCCAGACACTGTTACCCATTTTAGAACTGGAACGTGAACTAATCGTTACGCACGGCAATGGTCCAGGCGTCGGCAAAACAATGATGCGTCAGGCTCTGGCAAGACATCGGGTTACGCCCATGTCGGTTGATATCTGTGTTGCCAATACACAGGGGGTAACTGCTTATCTGCTGATGCAGGCTTTCGAGAACGCGCTGCGTGGCGCGGGTAACCCAAGACACGCTATCGGCTTGGTCACACAGGTTGAGGTTGATCCGGCAGATCCTGCATTCGGACAGCCGAGCAAGCCCGTGGGATATTTTTTCTCCGAGCAGGAGGCGAAGGAACTTGAATCTGAGCTCGGTTGGGTTATGCACGAAGATGCCGGCCGTGGATGGCGCCAGGTCGTGCCCTCACCTGAACCCAAACACATCTGCGACATCTCGCTGATCGATGGACTGGCCAGTCGGGGTACGATTGTGATTGCTGGCGGTGGCGGTGGTATACCCGTTGTTAGAGATGCCCATGGCATACGCCGGGGGATAGAAGCAGTGATCGATAAAGATCTGACTTCACAGCACATGGCCAATGTACTGGGTATCGAACACATGTTGATCCTGACCGGGGTACCGCGGGTGGCGCTGGATTTCGGCGGGCCGAATGAAAAGGAGATTGCCCAATGTTCGGTCTCACAGATGAGACAGCACCAGGAGGATGGGCACTTTGCCCCGGGTAGCATGGGACCCAAGGTCGAAGCCGCAATACGATTTATTGAGCGGGGCGGCAGACGTGCGATCATTGCACACCTCGAGCAAGCACTGCCCGCATTGATAGGAGACGCCGGCACCCACGTCGTTGCTGACGACTGACAACCTAAAAGATCTGGAAAACAATCATGAGTGACAGCACACATCTGGGGTCGAGCACCCTGTTTGAAGAACTTGATCCAGAACCAAGACTGCTGATGGGACCCGGTCCCGTCGATGTCTATCCCCGGGTTCTACAGGCAATGTCCAGGGCTATGCTCGGGCAATTCGATCCACAGTTCACCACCTATATGAATCAGGTGATGGCGCTGTACCGACGGGTATTTCGTACTGAAAATCAGTGGACCCTGCTGGTTAACGGGACAGCCCGCTCAGGGATCGAGGCTTGTCTTACTTCGCTGATCTCGCCCGGGGACAAAGTGCTGGTACCGATTTTTGGCCGCTTTGGACATCTGCTGACCGAGATTGCACGGCGGGCCGGTGGTGATCTGGTCAACATAGAAACTGAGTGGGGTACAGTATTCGACCCCGAGCAGGTCACTGACGCGATTCGGGCGCATCAACCCAAGCTGGTTGCGATGGTCCATGGTGATACGTCAACGACGATGCTGCAACCGCTGGGGGATGTCGGACGCTTCTGTCGTGAGGCTGGCATTCTGGTTTATGCCGACACCACCGCGACACTCGGCGGTAGCCCGGTGGAAACTGACGCCTGGTGCCTGGACGCGGTGTCGTCGGGACTGCAGAAATGCATGTCGGGACCACCTGGCACATCACCCGTTACTTTGAGTGAACACGCTGTGGATCGGATCAACGCCCGCAAGCATGTCGAGGCCGGTATACGAGGCGCGGAAAGCGTAGACGCTGAAGGTGCGATTATCCAATCCAACTACCTCGACCTTGCCATGCTGATGGATTACTGGAGTCCTTTGCGTCTGAATCATCACACCGAGTCGACTTCTATGCTGTACGCTGCGCGGGAATGTGCTCGAGTCGTTCTCGGGGAAGGATTGGAAGCCGGTTTCGAGCGCCATAGACTGACTTCGCAAGCGCTGCGAGCGGGGTTGGTTGCGATGGGGCTTGAACTCTTCGGTGATGCCGAGCATCGAATGGCCAATGTGACCGGTGTCTACATACCCGAGTCGATCGAGAACGGCGATACCGCTCGTGCCGCGTTACTGGACGATTTTGGTATCGAGATAGGGACATCATTTGGTCCACTGCATGGCAAGATCTGGCGAATTGGCACGATGGGTTACGGCTGTCGTAAAACGAATGTTCTGCGGTGTTTAAGCGCACTGGAAACTGTACTGCGGCGAAACGGCTATGTGGCCACTCCCGGGGCGGCTGTCGATGCGGCTTATGAGGTCTACAGTGGTGTCTAACCAGAACGACTCACCGGCCATCGGTCGGGTATGTGCTGAACTGCTGCAGTCACGCCCCCGGGTCATCAACCTAGGGCTTGCTGTTTTTGCAACAGACCTGGATGCTCAGGATGTCGACGTTGTTCACGTTGATTGGCGCCCCCCGGCGGGTGGGGACGAAGACCTGGCACGCTTGCTCTCAATGCTGGCAGATTAATGGTGGACACTGCGGCGCTCGCCCCTGCGATTCGGTGGGCCAATTCAAAGGCGCTGGAGATTCTGTTACAGGGTGACCCGGTACTGATCGATGTGCTGCCGGCCAAGGATCTCATCCCGGAATTGAAAGAGCACACGATTTTGCACGCCGGCCCACCCATCGAGTGGGACAGGATGTGCGGTCCGATGCGCGGTGCTGTCGCAGGGGTGGCGGTATTCGAAGGCTGGGCTCGCGATCTTGATGAAGCCGGCGTTCAGGCGTCAAAAGGGTGCTTCGACTTTCATCCAAACCATCACTTTTCTGCCGTAGGTCCGATGACCGGACTGACAACCTGCAGCCAACCCTTGCTGGTGGTCGAGAACCGCGCAACGGGCAACCGTGCCTATTGCACCGTCAACGAGGGCTTGGGCAAAGTGATGCGGTTCGGGGGTAATGACGAGTCGGTACGGGACAGACTGGCCTGGATTCGTGATTCGCTGGGCCCGGCTCTGGGCAGCGCGCTGCAGTGCTGTGGGGGTATTCCACTGAGGCCGCTGGTTGCCCGCGGGTTGACGATGGGAGATGAAATGCACCAGCGCAATGTGGCTTGTTCAAGCTTGCTCCTGCGCGAACTGGCACCTGCTCTGGCGTCGGTAGTGGCAGACCACGGTGATCTGTCTGAAATGCTGGCATTTATGGGCAGCAACGATCAATTTTTCCTCAACATCGCCATGGCCATGGGTAAGTCCATCATGGACCCGGTTCGTAATATTGAACAGTCTACTGTGGTCACTGCGATGACGCGAAACGGCACTGATTTCGGAATTCGTATCAGTGGACTGGGCGACGAATGGTTTACGGCGCCGGTCGAGATGCCGGCAGGACTTTACTTCCCAGGATTCAGCGCAGCCGATGCCAACCCGGATATGGGGGACTCAACTATTGTCGAGACGATCGGACTGGGTGGGTTTGCAATGGCTGCAGCGCCCGCGGTTGCCGGATTTGTGGGCGCCGGATCTGTTGCCGAGGCGGCCGGCATTACCGCCAGAATGAGAGAGATCACGCTGGGCGAACATCCCGAGTGGACGATCGTGAGTGAGAATTATCAAGGCGTACCCACAGGTATTGATATCCGACTGGTGGTTGAGACCGGGATCGTACCAACGATCAATACCGGGATCGCTCATCGAGAACCCGGCATCGGGCAGGTCGGTGCCGGTGTGGTCAAAGCACCGATGGCGTGCTTTGAAAAAGCGCTTCGAGCGCTTGGAGAAAGGCTGGGGATTTCATGAGCGTGACGGTCAACATAGTACGCGCCGGGGTTTTTCTCGACTCAGTTGTGCTGATGCAGATATCACGGGAATTGACAGCGATTCAGGGTGTAGAAGATGCGGCCCTGATGATGGCGACTCCAGCCAATTGGGATATTCTTTCTGACGCAGGCCTTCTGGAAGAGGACACTATGGCCGGCCCCGGTGACCTGCTGGTCGCGGTGCGCGCACAGGATCGGGCCATTGCTGATTCGACACTGCAGCGGGCAGCCGAATTGATGGAACGCCCCGCGCAACAGAACAGCACTCCGCGAGAACTCCGTCCGCTTACCTTGCGCTCGGCCTGTCGCCAGCTGCCGGACGCGAATCTCGCTTTGATTTCGGTGCCCGGTGACTTCGCCGGGGCAGAAGCACGTAAAGCGCTCAGGGCCGGTCTCAATGTCATGATCTTCAGTGACAATGTGGCTCTGGCCGAAGAAATCTCTCTCAAACGCGAAGCTCGCGATCTGGGACTTGTTGTGATGGGCCCTGACTGCGGAACGGCGATTATCGACGGGGTACCGCTGGCTTTTGCCAATGTTGTGCCGCGCGGTGATATTGCAATCGTGGGTGCTTCAGGCACAGGGATGCAGGAGGTATCCTGCCTGATTGCCCACGCCGGTGAAGGTATCTCGCACGCAATAGGTGTTGGTGGACGAGATCTGACCGAAGCGGTTGGCGCTATCAGCACCTTGACCGTGCTTGACTGGCTGGAAAGAGATGCTGCAACCCACCATATTGTGCTCATCTCCAAGCCGCCTGCCCCTAGTGTTGTAGATCAGATCACTGAATTCATTCGCAGGAGTTCAAAAAGCTACACCGTCTGTTTGGTTGGTAGTGACAACCTGGCGTTACCCGACAATGCAAAGCTGACGACTACTTTGAAAGATGCAGCGGCGACCGCAGTAACAAACAGCAAAGGACTGGAAGCGCTGCCGGCTGTCCAGCGAGCACCGGTGGCAGGCAGCTACGTTAGGGGGCTTTATAGCGGCGGTACGCTCGCTGCAGAAGCACAGGTCGTCTTTCTTTCGCACGGACAGCCTGTTTTATCGAATGCGCCAGTACCCGGGGCAGGCTTGTTTACGTCAGAGCGCACAAACCACATCATGATTGATTTGGGCGACGACCGGTTTACCCGTGGGCGGCCACACCCGATGATTGACCCGGCTGTACGTGATGAGCCTATTTGTGCGGCGCTGTCAGACCCTGATGTAGGCGCGGTGTTGTTGGATGTGGTCATAGGTTTTGGTGCCCATGCCGATCCAGCTGGCCATCTTGCTGGGTTGTTAGATCGCCACGGTCGTTCCGGTTCGGTCGTTATTGCATCTGTCACGGGTACAGACGAAGATCCGCAGGTCCGGGCAAGACAGGTCAGTGTATTGGAGCGGGCGGGTGTTGTGGTTGCGCCCAGCAATGCGGATGCAGCAGAGCTGGCACTGGCTTGTTTAAATGTCGGCTAAGACTTGTAACAGAAATTGAAAGTCAGCGAATCCCAATACTCAGATACAAGGACTGCTTTTCCTTGGTTGACCACAGAACAGCGACCAGTGCTCGGCCCTGTGTTGAGAGCCCAAAGCATCGGCGCTGTTGCTGTCCGTGAAATCAGTCAGTCGGTATCCGGACGGATTACTGCCGTGTTCGATCGGAGTGTCTACGTTGATCTGGGCAGCCAGTGGATCTGTATCGGTGATGCCACGGTTGGTAACGGGCCGGTCAACCTATTACTTGAGCCCACACCATACTCGGGCGTATTCGCCGATCTCGTAGTCGACCAGTCTGTGCGCGTTTGTGCTGGTGCTGTGCATCTTGGCAATCGACCTCTTGTCATAGAGACGCCGGCCAAAATCTGGTCACCACCGCTGGCTCCGTGCTGGACAAACGAGTCGCTGATGCGTGGTCTTGATGCGCTCAATGCAATCAGCAGGGGCCGGGTCCCGAGGCAGGGACTGGGTGTGTTTTTATACGGCCATGGTGCTGAATTATCAGATACCAGAGAAGCGCATGTTTGCGCGCTTCCTGTTTTCGAACTCGAAAGATGGTTGCTTAATCAGTTGGTTGACAAGCGTTGTGTAGAGGGTGTGCCGGAATCGGCCCAACAGTTGATCGGCCTGGGCCCCGGGCTCACCCCCTCCGGCGATGATTTTCTCGGGGGTGTTCTTATTGCCCTTTCTCTAGTCCATCGTCAGGATATTGCCGCGTTACTTTATGCGGACATATGTCCGCACCTGGTGACTCGGACCGGTCCGATCAGTCGCACGCATCTGGTCGCTGCGAGTGCCGGTCAGGGGCTTGAGACATTGCACCTGGCTATCAACTCAGTAATCGAAGGCAACGTAGAGATGATTCCCACTCGAGTGCACCACATTGAACGAATAGGCAGTTCCTCTGGCTGGGATGCCTTGGCGGGGGCCTGCGTCGTGTTGCGCGCTTGTCTTGTTCAGCCTGCCGGGCTGCATAAAAACCCATGGGGGAGCAACTGATGCCCGCCCCATTTCACCCGGACGAATACAATCGTCGGCTGACATCCGTACGGGCCGCCATGGACGAGCGTCAGCTAGACGTTTTGATCATCGGAGATCCGGCGAATATGAACTGGTTGACCGGATTTGACGCCTGGTCATTTTATGTCCCCCAGGTGATGTGCGTGGTCCCCGATGGTCCACCCGTTTGGATCGGCCGGGAAATGGATGCGGGCGCAGTGGCTTTGACCACGCATCTGGATGTACGCAGCGTTGTCCCTTATCCGGAAGCGCTGGTGCAGCGCGATGATACCCATCCATCTGAATTCATGGCCTCGTGGCTACATGATGTGGGCCTGGGGGATAAGCACATCGGTTACGAAAGTGACAGCTACTTTTTTTCACCACGAGCACTTTCGGGATTGCAGTCAGGATTGCCCGACGCCCGGTGGTCCGATGCTGACCGATTGGTGAACTGGATACGTACGGTTAAAAGCCAGGTGGAGGTCGACATACTGGCACAGGCCGCGGCAATTGCTGGACACGCCATGCAAACAGCTTGGGATCTGGTTAAGCCCGGTGGACGACAATGTGATCTTGCGGCAGAGATTATGGCCGCCCAGATTAGAGGTACCGAGGATTTTGGTGGTGATCAGACGGCGATCTGTCCACTTATTCTGGCTGGAGAAGGAGCAACGACAGCGCATCCGCTATGGACCGACGAATGCTTTGCAAAAGATCAGACTGTTGCATTTGAGATCGGCGGCACACGCAAAAGATACAACGCCGGGCTCGCCAGAACAGTACACCTTGGTAAGCCTCCGCTTAAGTTGACGCAGACGCTGTCAGCTGTGAACGAGGGGCTTGATGCGGTGCTGGGTGTACTGAAGGCGGGTGTAACAGCCGGTACAGTGCACCGGGCCTGGCAGGATGTGCTGGATCTTTACGGGTTGGAAAAATCCAGCCGCATCGGTTATTCGATCGGTGTCGGATATCCTCCAGACTGGGGCGAACGCACAATCAGTTTACGTGCTGATGAGCAGACAACCATCCCGCAAGATGCCGTGCTCCATGTCATGTTGGGCATGTGGCTGGACGGTTGGGGAATGGAAATGAGCGAGACCGTACACATCACGTCGACGGGGTGTAAGTGCCTGACCCATTTCCCCCGCGAGCTGCACATTGTGGATTGAATGATCATGAGCGAATCAAATAGGGCCAATGCCGATATCAAGAGCATGAAGCTCTACCATCACGTTGATCGGGTACTCACTGAACTTCGACAGATGGGCAAAGAAGATGAAGGGCCGCTGTCCGTCGATGAACTGACTCCATTTGATCAGTTGCATTATCACGGTACAGAAGCGGTCGATCATGCTGTTCGGGCTACCGGTGTTAGCGCCTCCAGCTCGGTCCTCGAGATTGGATCGGGGCTGGGCGGTCCGGCCCGTCATATTGCCGCAACGGTTGGTGCACAAGTCACGGCGTTGGAACTCCAGAGCGACCAGAACCAACTTGCCTCAAACCTTACTGCTCGCTGTGGATTGACAGAGAAAGTGACCCATACCTGTGGTGATTTTTTGACCTACAACTGGGTCGGGCAGCACTTCGATGTTATTGTCAGCTGGCTTGCCCTCTACCACATACCCGAGCGAGATGTGCTGCTGAAACGTTGTTATGGCCTCCTGGATCAAGGTGGCTATCTCCATGCTGAGGATCTCTACGCCCGTGTGCAATTCACGGACAGTGAACGGTCTGAACTGGCCACGGAACTTTTCGCTAATTATTTGCCTGATTATGAAAGTTACTGTCGGGATCTCGAAAGGGCTGGATTTGAATTGGTCAGCTGTCAGGAGATGTCAGATGAATGGACTGCGTTTACCCGTGAGCGCATGGCCGCTTACCGCGAACAAAAAGCAAGGCACATCGATGTGCACGGTGAAGCCGTGTTTGCCAGTATGGACGACTTCTACGATCTGGTGGTGCGCTATTTCACNGCAGGCAAGCTTGGTGGCATTCGTTTTGTCGCCCGGAAAGTGTAGGGCGACTTCATCATGGCTGTGTTGAAGATCGCATGTAGTTAGGNATGATTACGATACGACTTGCACTTCTGAGCATTGCGGTGCTGTTACCCATCGCAGTGTCTGCCTTGTTACCGGGAGATCCTCAAAACGGTTACCCGCTGCACNAGCTCAAGTGCAGCGGGTGCCATGTTGCACTATTCGGGGGTGATGGATCGAAGCTCTACACGCGTGCGGATCGNCGGGTGCAGACAGTGGAAGGGTTGATGGGCATGGTCACCTTCTGNAATGATCAGGCCGGTGCGGGACTCAATGAATTCGAGCTCGATGACATCGTGGCATATCTGAACGAATCGTTCTATCAATTCGAATTCGACTGACTGTCCAACAGTAACTGGTCGACGTNGCGGAGCCTCGCTGCTAATGATCAGCATGATTGTCTATGCTGACGGAGTGACCTATCCTCGGCAGTGTGAAAAACGAATCCTTCAAAAAACAAAGTATCGACGCAAAGTCTCAAGCGCAGTTTGACTATGTGATTATCGGTGCGGGGTCGTCCGGTTGTGTGTTAGCGGACAGGTTGTCTNCGTCAGGANGCTATACGGTGTGCCTGCTTGAGGCCGGACCTCGCGGACACTACCCCTGGCTGCATATACCGANTGGCTATGCAAAGACAATGTTCCATCCCCGATANAACTGGAAGTTCTACACTGAACCTGAGCCCGGTTTGCATAACCGCCAGATCTACTGGCCGCGCGGTAAGGTGCTGGGCGGTTCAAGTGCCATAAATGGCCTGATTTATATCCGTGGCCAACATCAGGACTACGACCAGTGGGCTGACCTGGGGAACGTCGGCTGGTCATGGGCCGATGTAAGACCCTACTTNATTCACTCGGAACGCAATCAGCGCGGCGCCAGCGACTATCATGGCGATTCAGGACCCATGGGTGTTTGNGACGTTAAACATCCCAATCGCCTGGCGGAAGCCTTCGTGCAGGCCTGCACGCAGGCCGGATATCCTCGAAATCCAGATTTCAATGGCCAGAACCAGGAGGGNGCTGGCTTTTATCANCTGACTACGTGGAANGGGTTNCGCAGNAGCNGTGCGAGCGCGTATCTGAAACCGGCCCGCCACAGATCCGGCCTTCATATCGTTACTGATGCACAGGTAGAACAGATTGAGTTCCAGGACAATCAGGCACGGGCAGTGGTTTATCGGCGTGGGCACACCGAGCACACCATTCTGGCCCGGCGGGAGATCATACTCAGTGCGGGTGCTGTCCAGTCTCCCCAACTGCTCCAATTGTCCGGTATNGGCGAAGCCCGCTGCTTACAGCAGTTTGGTATTCCAGTGGTTCAGGATCTGCCAGAGGTGGGTCGNAACCTTCAGGACCACCTTCAGGTCCGGCTGATTCACCGCACCACCCACCCGGGAACAACCAACAGCCAGATGCGAAATCCATGGTCTTGGTTGTGTATGGGAATCGGCTATGTGTTGTCGAGAAGCGGTCCCATGGCTGTGGGGATCAATCAGGCGGGTGCATTTATTCGAAGNTCAGGTGCGGTCAACCGACCGGATATTCAATTTCATTTTGCAGCTCTGTCGGCCGACCTGCCAGGTGCCCCGCTCCACAGTTTTCCAGGCTTTACGTCGTCTGTGTGCCAGTTGCGTCCAACCAGTCGGGGCAGTGTCACGCTCAAATCGCGGCATGCTCAGNCAGCGCCCGCGATCTGTCCAAATTATCTTGCGACCGAGTACGACCGGCTTACCATCGTCGCTGGCCTGAAAACTGCACGGCAGATTACGGCACAACCCGCGCTCAACACGCATATTTCGGCAGAGTACAGTCCCGGAACCTCGGTTCAGACCGACGACGAGCTGCTGGCATTTGCNCGGGAGACTGGTGTGACGATTTTCCATCCAGTGGGGACGTGTCGCATGGGTAGCGACGATCGCGCAGTCGTCGATGTGCGTCTGAAGGTCCGTGGGGTAACGGGTCTGCGTGTGGTTGACTGCTCAGTGATGCCCTCCCTGGTGTCAGGTAATACACACGCAGCAGCCGTCATGNTCGGCGAAAAAGGCGCCGACATGATCCTGCAGGATNCGAAGAGCAGCTGAGCGGATGTGCCTATCGGCTCTCGCTAAATGTTCGGGTACTCCTTACTGCACGTTGCCACCGACGCAGCAGGGTTTGNCGCTCTACGTCGTTCATGGCCGGCTCAAATCGNGCGTCCTCCTGCCAGCGATCAGCAAGTTCATCGAGTGACCCGATAATACCGACTTGCAGCGCTGCCAGGCTGGCAGCGCCCAGCGCAGTGGTTTCTGTTGTTGTCGGTCGNTGAANCGGTATATTCAGAATGTCTGCAAGAAACTGCATCTGCCAGCTNTTTTTNGCCATNCCGCCGTCTANCCTGAGCGTNGAAATTGCCGGAACATTGTCGTTGATCATGGCCTNGAGCAGGTCAACGGTCTGGTAACAGACGGATTCGAGAGCGCTGCGAACGAGATCGTTGATCCCGGTGTCGCGAGTGAGCCCAAACAGAGCCCCTCGCGCATGGGGGTCCCAGTAGGGTGCACCCAGACCGGTGAAGGCGGGTACCATGTAGACCCCTCGGTTTGAGGTCAGTGCGCCAGCCAGTTCTTCCGATTCGTGGGCTGACTGAATGATACCCAGGCCATCTCGAAGCCACTGTATTGCCGCGCCAGCGACGAATATTGAGCCTTCAAGTGCATAAGTGGTTTGTCCAGACACACGGTATGCGACCGTCGTCAGCAGCCGGTTNTGTGATGAGAGTACGGCCTGGCCCGTGTTGACGATAGCAAAACAACCGGTGCCGTAGGTNCTCTTGATCATGCCTGGTTGAATGCAGGCCTGACCAAGCAGTGCGGCCTGCTGGTCTCCTGCAATACCACAGATCGGAATGGNACTGCCCAGTAGGTCCGGGTCGGTGTNGCCATAATCGTCGGCGCAATCGCGAACGTCAGGTAATAATGATTCGGGTATGTCAAACAGTGACAGCAANTCAGGGTCCCACTGCTGCGAATGAATGTTGAAAAGCAGGGTGCGCGACGCATTGGTTGCATCCGTAGCGTGAACCTTTCCGCCGGTAAGGCGCCAGAGCAGGAAGGAATCTATGGTACCGACAGCCAGTTCACCAGCTTGTGCCCGGATTCGCGCCCCTTCAACGTTGTCAAGCAGCCAGCTGATCTTGGTTGCCGAGAAGTAAGGATCCAACAACAGTCCTGTTTTCTGCTTTATAAAGGGTTCGTGTCCATTGTTTCGNAATCCTTCACACTGTTTGGTCGTTCTGCGGTCCTGCCAAACGATCGCATTGTGCAGAGTCCGGCCGGTGGCTCTTTCCCAAAGTACGATCGTCTCACGCTGGTTTGTGATCCCGATCGCGACCGGACTCTGTTCGATGGCCGAAAGGCTTTCGCGGCACACAGCAAGCGTGGTTTGCCAGATCTCTTCGGGGTCGTGTTCCACCCAGCCATCAGCTGGATAAATCTGAGAGAGCTCCTTCTGGCTTGTAATGCAGTTGTTACCCAGGCGGTCAAAAACGATTGCGCGGGAACTGGTGGTTCCCTGGTCGATGGCGAGTAGGTAAGGCGATAAAGTCATGTGCTTGATAAATCGGGTTCTTCTAAGTCAATGCGTTGGCTGAACNGCTGTTGCATCGGTCTGGTTCTTGTTCGCAGCCACACGGGAGACAGGACGTGACTTTATACTCACAAGGCACGTTACAAAACAATACCCTATGAGTCTGAGACCTGAATTTAGACGTTGCTTGATCGGTACTGACCTGGATGTGCTGGTGCTGGGTGGTGGCATCAACGGCGCCTTGGTTGCATCTGAGTTGACCCAATGCGCGATACTCATGCGGCCACCGTCGGGCCCGACTTGGGAATCTGCTATCCTTTTGCCTACTAAAAGGCTGACCAGGCCTGTACAACTCGATTAAGCCGGGGGTAGTGATGGATGTTTCTTTTCGCAGTGTTGCACTCAATAAGCGTTATCCGCTGCGGATCAGCCGAGGTGAATTCTCAGGATCTGTCAATCTGTTTGTTTCTGTACGATCCGGCGACCTGGAAGGTCTGGGTGAAGCCGCCCCTGGTAGCCTGATCGGCACGGACACAGCCGAGTCGTTCCAGACAGAACTGACATCTTTCCTCGAAGACTATCCCGAGGCGCTGGATAATCCCCATGAAGGATGGCAACTCGCGCGCAGTGCAAAGGTTACCTCCTGCGCCTGGGCAGCGGTCGACATTGCATTATGGGACCTGCTTGCAAAACGCGCCCAGCTGCCGCTTTATCGGCTGCTGGGTCTGCCCCGACGTTCGGTGCCGACATCGGTAACAGTGGGGATCCTGCCTCCTGAGGTGGTACGCGAACGGGTCCCTGAGATTTTGGACCGAACCGGCGCCTGTTATCTCAAGGTCAAGTTGGGAAGTCCTGAAGGCCTGGACGCCGATCAGTCTATGTACGCCGCGGTCGTCGAAGCTGCCCGTAACCGTGATGTAGCTGTTCGGGTGGATGCCAATGGGGGCTGGGACCTTGCCGGTGCAAGCGCCATGATGAGATGGCTGAAGGAGCGTGGTTGTGATTACGTCGAACAACCGCTGCATTATGATGCTGACGATCAACTGCCCCAGCTGTATTCTGGTCGCGCATTGCCCATTTTTGTGGATGAGTCTTGCCGCTATGCTACGGATGTTTCCCGTCTGGCGAACTGTGTGGATGGAATCAATCTGAAGTTGATGAAATGCGGTGGAATTACCGAAGCACTGCGGATTGTTGCTGCTGCCCGGGCTAGTGGTCTGGGCACCATGATCGGCTGTATGGGTGAATCATCCGTCGCGATCGCTGCGGGTGCTTCGATGGCGGCACTGTTCGACCACATCGATCTGGATTCTCATCTCAATCTCCTTCCCGATCCTGCTGCTGGGTTGAGCATGGAATCCGGTGTGGTCACTGTATCTGAAGCTGCACATGGCCATGGGGTTGCGCTGACATGCTGAGAAAAGAACAAAAACTGGTTATTCATTTCTATGAGCAGATTGACAAGCTGAATGGAAAAATGGGTCACGGTATTCTGCGTTATTCCGAGAATCCGATAGCCTGTGCTATCGACTTTAACCAGGGCGGTAAAACAACTCGTGATCTATTCGAATTCGGTCCTGATGTGCCGGTGGTCTCAAACGTTGAGCAGGCGCTGGGTTATGGCGGGGAGGTCCTGGTACTCGGCATGGCGCCCTCAGGTGGCCGCCTGCCAGAGTCGATGGTTGCGGAAGTCGAGCAGGCACTGGCTGCTGGCATGTGTGTGGTCAATGGACTGCATGAGCGTATCTCAGACCGGTATGCCAATCTTAGGGCAGGACAGTGGATCTGGGATATTCGTGAGGAGCCCCAAGGTCTGGGTATCGCCTGGGCCCGGGCCTTGGAATTGACGAACCGTCGTTTGCTGCTGGTGGGCAGCGATATGGCGGTGGGCAAAATGACAGCCGGGCTAGAAATCTGGAAGTCCGCCCGAGCGCAGGGCATACAGGCTGAGTTTCTGGCGACTGGGCAGATCGGCATCGCAATCAGTGGCAGAGGTATACCCCTTGATGCCATACGCGTAGATTATGCAGGCGGTGCGGTGGAAAAGATGGTTCTGGATGCCGCCGACGCGGCGCTCGCGATCGTTGAAGGTCAAGGCTCTTTGCTTCACCCCGGCAGTACCTCCACACTGCCACTGCTGCGCGGTGCCTGTCCAACCCATCTGATACTGTGTCATCGTGCTGGCATGACTGAACTCGATACGGTCGGTGTTACCGTCAAGGTGCCACCGTTAAATGAAGTTATTGCGCTCTACGAAGATGTGGCTTCAGCCTGTGGAATTTACCCCCGGCCGGTGACCGTCGGTATTGCTTTGAATACGGCACACTTAAACGATGATCAGGCGCAACGTGCTGTATCGGAAACTGCCGATGCCACAGGACGTCTGGTCCTTGATCCGGTCCGTCAGGGGTGCGACCGGTGGGTCGATGCTTTGATGGCTTGACTGCGCGTCGCTTCTCAAAACAATCATTCAACTGGGGTCGCCGGCTGGAAATCCAGCGAGCACTAGGCCATCGATGAAAGGTTGTATGTGCACGGGATTTTCGTACGGTTGATGCAGACGGCTATCCGCTGCTGTGTATCCTGGAGTTTCAGCCATCACAATTTCACGCTGTGTCCGTGCGCTGCCTAAGTCGCCGAGTCGAGCGTAACTGGCAGACAGGACCCGCCGGTGGAATCTGTTTAAATCCGGGATTGCCTGCAGGGTTTGTACTGCTTCGTGGTAGCGCGCACTGTTGTACTGTGCGATGGCAAGCGCCCAGCGGTACCACGATGGTGGAAATGGATTGCGCTCGAATGCAAGACCGATCTGTCGAATGCTGGCAACTGGGTCACCGGTGAATATCAAGGCCAGTCCCATACCCGCGAACGCATCTGCGTGGTTTGGATTCAGCTCCAGAGCCTGTTCCAGGTGAGACACTGCTTCGATGTGCTGTCCTCGCCATAATCCGGTAATTCCGTACACGGCGTGCGCTAGACTGTCCGTGTAGTCGAGTTCAAGTGACCGTTGGGCATACTGTGTAGCTCTGGGCACACAAGTGTCGGGTTCAGGAGACCATGACATCAGCAGGTCGGTCAGATGAGTAAGTGCCAGGCCGGACAGTGCCGGCGCGAACTGCGGGTCGATTCCGATGACTTTGTGAAACAGAGTGCGGGCCATTTCAGTGTCCTGCGGCTCTTGCATCCGGTAAACCAGTTGTCGGGCGCGTATCACGTCAGTGTAGTCAGCATCAGTATGTCTGGTATCAGTCCTACGGACAGCGCTGTATTCGAGATTGCTGACCAGAGTCGATGCTACTCGTTGGGTTATTTCATCCTGGATGGACAGTAGTTCTTGGTTGCCTCCGTCATAACTCTCCGACCACAGGTAGCCACCGGACACTGTATCGATCAGCTGAACGGCTACCCGAAATCCCTTACCAGCAGCACGGATACTTCCATCAACGAGGTAACGGGTGCCCAACTGATGGCCGAGTGCGATTGTGCCTGCGCTGTCCCGCTTCTGGGCCAGTGAGGTATGTTGGGCAATTACAAAAAGCTGCCGAAACCGCGACAACGCGCTAATAAGATCAACGGTAAGCCCTAAACCCAGACCAGACAGGTCCGCATTTCCTGTTTGGCTGGTAAAGGGTAATACAGCGATCGAGAGCCGAGGGTCATCAGGTTCGTGTGTCGATGTTCTGGGTTGGTCACTATCGTTGATGACCAGGTGGGCACTGATTTTTGAGGCGATATTGCGTAATTGCTGTTCACCGACGGCTTGAAAACTGACAGACAGCGCGTTTCCGATCACAACGCGAGCAGAGTCGGAAACACAGATGCCACCCGGCGGTGCGATTTCCTGCAAGCGGGCCGCAACGTTGACTCCATCGCCAAAGACTCTCTGGCCATCATCAATGATGTCGCCCAGGTTAATGCCGATACGAGCGTGAATCTGGCGGTCAGCCGGCAGAGCCGCATTTCTTGTAGTCAGTCGTTCCTGGATGTTGACAGCGGCCATGACCGAATCGGCGGCAACTGGAAATACCGCCAGTAGATTGTCGCCAGACCTATCCACGGTTCGCCCACCACGGTTTTCAATCACGTCATCTATATCACGAAGATAGTTCTGCAATGTCCGATAGGTGGCGTCTTCGTTGTCATGCGTCAAGCGACTGAACTCGACTACGTCGAGATAGAGGATAGCTGCAAGCCGGCGTGGTAGCGTATCAGCAACCAAGGTAATTACCGAACTGCTTGTAATTGGTGATGATGTAACTCATGGATACGCCCCGTGGGTGTGACAGCAGCTGAACTTGATGCGCTGCGGCCGACCTTGTCGGTCCAATTCAATACTAATGTTAGGTTGACAGAGCCTGCGTTGCACGCGCCCCACCCAGTTGATGGGAGACCAGTTTGGCGTAAAGGTATTGGTTGTTCAGCAAGTCCTCGTGTGTGCCGGTTTCAACAACCTGGCCGTCTTCGAGGACAACTATCATATCCGCGTCCCGTATGGTCGAAAGACGGTGGGCAATAATGATGGTGGTTCTGTCTGTTTTTAACTGGTCCAGTGCCTTGCGTACGCCCTGCTCACTGATGGCATCTAAATGTGAGGTTGCCTCATCAAGGATCAGTACCGGTGCATCTTTTAGAAACGCACGGGCAATAGCAACGCGCTGCCGTTGTCCGCCGGACAGACTTGTGCCTCTTTCTCCCACTGGGGTATTCAGCCCCTGCGGAAGTGACTTCACGAGGTCTGACAGTGCCGCCAGTTCTACCGCCTGTGACAGTTCGGTATCACTGGCAGTGGGTTTCGCAATGAGAATATTTTCTCTGAGTGAGTTGTTGAACAGGTAAGTGTCCTGTGCAACGAGAGCGATTCGGGCGCGCAGATCATCTAGGTGGTAATCCCGTAGATCAGTGCCGCCAAGAGTAATGATGCCCTCGGTAGGATCCCAAAACCGCATCAACAGTTGTGCCAAGGTCGTCTTGCCGGCGCCTGATGGCCCTACCAGGGCGACTGTTTTACCGGCCGGAATCGTGAACCCTACGTCAGCAAGAACTTGCCGTGGTCGGCCGGGGTAACTAAAGCTAACCGAAGACAGTGTGATAGCCGCAGAATTCACAGATTCCTGGACACCCGGACCGTCTATTACTGGTACCGGTTCGTTTTCGAGCGCATAAACCCGTCGTGTGGCGCCCAGTGTATCAGCGAGTTGTCGACCCACCTGCGCAATTTCGGAGACCGGTAGAAACGCAGCCATCGCAAGAATCGTAAGTAATGGTAGAACGCCCGAATCGATGGCTTGAGTGCCGGCCAGGAATGCACCCGTCGTCACAACAGCTAGCCCCCCCAATCCGGTGAATACCTCAAGCAGAGTGTGCTGCAGAGTCAGCTGACCAAAGAACGGCAGGCGAACAGAGATATGACGTTCGCCAAGCTCATCAAACTGATTCCCGCGACTATCTTCTTGCTGGTAAGAAACGATTTCACCCAGCCCCTGCACGCTGTCGATCGCATGTGCAGCCAACTCGCCGGCTGCTTCTCGTGAGCGAGAGCCTAAATGATCGACACTGCCGCGCATCAGAAACGGGCTGAGGCCAACGGCAAGTAAAAACGGAACTAGAGCGGCAGCAATCCACCCGTTGGCTGTAGCCAGGATAAACACAACCACGACGGGCCCGAGTACCGCGACGAAGGCAGGCGCGACTGTGTGCGCAAAAAAATATTCGACCAACTCGACATCCTGAGTCGCGATACCCATCAGGTCACCCGTTCGCCGTCGTACCAGGTAAGCTGGAGCAAGCTGATCCAGTTTGCGAAATACGCTGATGCGCATTTCTGCCAACAGTCTAAAAGCCATGTCGTGAGCTATCCATGATTCGAACCAGTGCAGAACACCCGACAGTGGCGCCACGATCGCGAGACCGATCAGGTAATGGGTGTAAGGCGCGTGGTTCTTGAGCGCCAGGACGATCAGTGCACTCAGTGCGCCGACGCCGATAAACGCAACCACACGCAGAACACCAAAGATAAAGGTTAAAGTCAGTCGGCCTTTCCAGGGCATGATATGCCCCATAAGGATATTGACTACCTGTCGCCAGTTGAGTCCTTCAGCTTTGATTATTCCCTCAGTTGGTACACTGTTTATGTCTTCTGCCACATCCTGCTGCGGCAATGATGATGCTGCGATTTCCGACGATGCCTTTTCTTCAGGTTGTTCCCGATCTGCTTCACGCGCCTGTTCGGACATGAGCTCAGCGTAGATACCATTGCTCGCCATCAATTGACTGTGGTTGCCGGATTCAGCAACCTTGCCCTGATCCAGAACGAGTATTCGGTCGCAGTTGATGACACTGGAAAGTCGGTGGGCCAGGACAAGCGTGGTGCGGCCCTTCATCAACCTGTCCAAGGCCTGTTGGATGAAAGCCTCATTTTCGGCATCGACTGCAGACAGCGCTTCATCAAGGATCAAAATCGGCGAGTCTCGTAGCAGCGCCCGTGCGATCGCCACGCGTTGTCGCTGGCCGCCCGAGAGTTTGATGCCCTTTTCTCCAATCAGGCTGTCGTATGCCTGGGGTAGGCCTGATACGAACTCATGGATGTTCGCGCTTTTCGCAGCGTTGGTGACTTCGGCATCGGTTGCGTCGGGTCTGCCTAGCCGGATGTTCTCACCGATGCTGCCATGAAACAGAAAAGTGTCCTGATTTACCACCGATATTTGTTGCCTGAGCGCAGCGAGTGATAGGTCTTTAATATCGTGCCCACCGAGCTTGACGGTTCCCTGGTCTGGATCATAAAAACGCAGTAGCAGTCGTACGATTGTCGATTTGCCGCATCCACTGGCCCCGACGATACCGACGCGCTCACCGGGAACTATCGAAATGTCCAGTTGCTCATGAACACAGTGTTGTTGTTCGGGGTAGCTGAAGCGCACTGATTCGAAAGATATCGTGGGTTGGGGGTCGACGGGTTCGATAGCGTTACTTTTTTCAACGATGGGCGGATGTGCATCCAGAATCCGATAAATACCCTGTGCGGCCGACAGACCGACCATGCCCTGGTGGAGCACCGTACGCAGGTCGCGCATCGGCCGAAAAATTTCAACGCCCATCATCAAAATAATCAGTAGTACAGTGAGTTCCATCTGTTCCGACGCTACCCGGTGCGCCCCCAGACCCAGCGCGAATGCAGCACCCACAGCGATCGCTGTATCAGTGATACCACGGGCCAGCGAATTAGTGGCTAACACCCACATGGTGGTTCGAAAAACATCCCGTGCTTTGTCAGCCAGCAGGTCGGCCCGCGGGCGACTCTGCCCAAAAGCCTTGAGAGTGGCCAGTCCCTGTACGGCATCCAGAAATTCCGATGCAAAAACAGCATAAGCATCCTGGCGTTCCTGGGATTTCTTGGTATCAAACTGATGCCACAGCGCCGGTGCGGCCAGTGCTATCACTGCAGCGATTAACAGTGTCAGCGCTACGGGCAGGTCTAGGAAGGCGACGAAGGCAAAGATCAGCACTGGGGTGATTGCAGAAACCAGTAGCTGAGGCAGATACTGCCCGAAATAAGTTTCCAGCTGCTCCACCCCGTCGACCAGTGACAGGACCAGTTCACCTGACCGCTGTCTTCCTGCATATCCTGGCCCCAGCGTGACGATCTGGTCATACAGTCGGCGACGCAGCATTTTCTGAACGATTGATGCTGTCTTATGTGCGACCAGAGTACGCCAGTGTTCGAAGATGCCCCTCAGGATCATGACACAAGCGGTCACCAACAACGGGAAGAATAGCGCGGTGACGTTATGGCCTTGAAAAACCAGGCCGATAAGCCAACCGAGTAGTGCAAGGCGGGCTACACCTAGGGCAGTGGCCAGAACGCCGATCAGGACCGCAAAAAAAATCCGGCCTCTGACCCCGCGGGTAAAGCCCCAGAGGCGATAATCAAAATGCATAGTGTGCGGACCTGATGTAACTTAGATGGAGCGACCAGCCACTCAGGCATGAGGTTTCACCTGCAGGCGGGTGTATCTGCCTGTCCGCTAAAGCGGGGAGAGACAGTCTCACAAAGCGCGTTATCTTAAGTCGGGTCAATCTATAGGGCAAAAATTCTGGCTCTATTTTTGTTCAATAGACACAACTTTTTCGCAGTGCTTTCGCGTGTAATTGCCGATATATCAACTATAGATGCATTTGTGCTCATGAAACACCCACAGTCTGTGTAGAATATGCGCCCTTTTGCCGGATGATGACTAGCCGACATGACTGAGTCCCGACAGGTCCTACTGATGGATACGACCCTGCGCGATGGCGAGCAGACGCAGGGGGTTTCTTTCTCTCCTGAAGAGAAGGTCAGTATCGCACGAGGGTTACTACAGAGCCTAAAGTTAGATCGGATAGAGGTTGCATCTGCAGGTGTGTCCTATGGTGAAAAACAGGCGGTGACTCAGATTCACGAATGGGCAGCTGACAATGACTGCCTCGAGCGGGTTGAAGTGCTTGGATTTACAGATCACCAGCGAAGCGTGGATTGGCTGGTCAGTGCTGGTGGCCGCGTGCTCAACCTGCTTACCAAGGGAAGCGAAAAACACTGCAGGGAGCAGCTCAGGAAGTCTCTTGATGAACACATCGCTGATATCGAGCGGACAATCGACTATGCCAAGACGCAGCAACTTCTGGTCAATGTCTATCTGGAAGATTGGTCGAACGGTTATCGAGACAGCCGTGATTATGTCTACAGAATTACCGAAGCACTCGCAGAATCCGAGGTGGTGCACGTGATGCTGCCTGATACGCTGGGTGTAATGAGTCCCCAAGAAGTATTCGAAAGCGTCGGCGATATGTGTAGCCGCTATCCCGGACTCGCATTCGATTTTCATCCCCACAACGATTATGGCCTGGCCACCGCCAATGCGATGATGGCTGTCCAGGCGGGTGCGCGCTCTATACACGTGACCGTAAATTGCCTCGGGGAGCGGGCCGGAAATGTTTCGCTGGCAGAAGTGGCGGTGGTCTTACGGGACAAACTCGGGATGAGCCTGCGGCTGGACGAATCCAAGATTCATGCACTCAGTCAGATGGTCGAGAACTTTTCAGGAAAACGGGTGGCGGCGAATTCACCGGTGGTGGGCAACGATGTGTTTACTCAGACCAGCGGCATACACGCTGATGGCGACAATAAGGGTGGTCTCTACCAGACCGAGCTGAGTCCCGCTCGATTCGGACGAAAACACAGTTACGCCCTTGGCAAGATGAGCGGGCGGGCTTCTTTACTCAAGAATCTGGAGGACCTCGGTCTTGAACTCTCCCCGGAAAATCAACAGAAGGTGCTGGAGAGAATTGTTGAAATTGCAGACACCAAAGCGACCATTACCCCTGAGGATTTACCTTTTATCATCGCCGATATTCTGGAAAGCAGGGATTTTCAGCACATCGAGTTATTGAATTGTTCGATAACCAGTGGACTTGAAATCGAATCGACAGCCAGTATTCGGGTTCGGGTGGGCAACGAAATCCATAAGGCGTCCGGGTCAGGCAATGGTGGGTTCGATGCGTTTGCAACCGCAATGAAAAGCGTGTTGGATCCTATCGGGTTTTCTCCTCCAAAATTGGCAGATTTTGAAGTCCGTATACCCAAGGGGGGCAGTTCAAACGCCCTGACCGAGTGTTTTATCACTTGGGATGACGGTCACGACAGCTTTAAGACGCGCGGGGTACACGCCAATCAAGTCTTTGCTGGTATTAACGCAACCCTTCGAATGCTGAACCTAGTGATGCATCGGCAGACCGAAGGTAAAGAGCACTCGTCTCCACTGGCAAGACCCGAGTGAGTGCGTTACTCAGGCCCCGGTGTCAGTTGTCAACGGGTTGTTTCCCGAGTTCAGTTGCTACCCGGTCACCAAACTCAGCAGTACTGATCTTTTTCTCGGATTTACCTCGCCGTGCTAAATCGGGTGTCGTATAACCTGCAGCAAAGACGCTTTGCATAGCCCGCCAGAGATTGCGCGCCTCGCTCTCCATGCCAAAGCTCATTTCCAGCATCATGGCGACAGAACCAATCATTGAATAGGGGTTGGCAATACCCTGGCCGGCGATATCGGGTGCCGATCCGTGGGAGGGTTCGTAGTAGGACTTTTCAGGTCCCACACAGGCCGATGGCATCAGCCCCAGCGACCCGAGAATACCGCCGCCCTGATCACTGAGAATATCGCCAAACATGTTTTCCATCACCATTACATCGAAACTGGCCGGATCGAGACACAGGTAGGTGGCGGCCGCATCGACCAGGACGTGTTTCACCTCAATATCAGGATAGCTCGGACGGACTTCCTCGACAATCTCATTCCACAAGACGCTGGATTTGAGCACGTTGCTCTTGTGGATATTGTGGAGTACTTTCTTGCGTTTGCTGGCGAGCTGAAACGCCACCTCGAGGACACGGCGGATCTGGTCTTCGTTGTATTCCAGCATTTCGTGAACATAGCGTCTTCCCTGGTCATCGACTCCGCTCTTTTTGCTGCCAAAATAAAGTCCACCAACCAGTTCACGAATAATGATCAAATCTATGCCATCACCGATCACTTCCGCCTTGAGTGGGGAGAAATGGGCCAGGCTGCGCGGTAGGTATACCGGTCGAAAATTGGCGTAAGTATCATAGCGCCGCCGCATGGGTAACAATGCGCCGCGTTCAGGTTGTTCATCCACCGGGATTGTTTTTGAATCTTCGTGGTTCAGTCCGATGGTCCCTTTAAGGATGGCATCAGCCTGATCACAGATGGCTACTGATTCTTCCGGAAAAGATTTGCCGGTCTCAAAGTAGGCCGATGCACCAAACAAAGCCGGTTTCAGATCAAAAGTGACTGTATTTCGGGATTCAACGAGGCGCAGTATCTTGACCGCTTCGTCCATGATTTCAGGTCCGATACCGTCACCGGCCAGCAGTGCAATAGTGTAAGTAGACATGTGTGCCTCATTCAGATTGTTGTAGAAACACCGGAAATGGCGTACTACCGCGCATTGTAACGTTGCAGCATGCCCGGTTCACAATGATGGCCGGCGCAGTTCAGATGAAAATCGCCGGCAAAGGCGTTCTAAAGACGATCCGAAAATGCAACTTCCATTTCCCGGCGGGCCCGAACGGCGGTGTCGTTGTCATCGAATTCTACGTCTGCCCAGCGCAGGGTTGAACCTGCAGCAACATTGCAACGCATCTTGATATCTGCTGCCAACCCAAGCGGCAGAGCGCCCCGTTCGATTGAGTCTGCAGCGGGCATTTGTTGACCCCATACGCAATGCCCTCCCTCACCATCGAGCATTTGACCCGCAGTCAAAGCGTGTTTGGCTGTTGCGACTACGTCTGAATAGAAACCTTTGGGGCACCCGGTGGGTTCACCCCGGAGCACTACCGAGGCGACAGAGACGCCAAGTTCCATCCCGATCATGTGGGTGGGTCGATACAGGGCGGCGTAGCGTCCAGTCGAGTCCTGTAGCATGTGGTATTCACGAAAACACTGCTGCGCATAGTCTCCAGCACCTTCGACCACCACGTAGGTGCCCATGGCCAGATGATGTGGTACCGGTTCACCACTGCGTGTGAGGGATGACACCACCTCGGTGGTGCCGCGCCGACTGAGCATGCCACCATCTTCTGAAGGCTTGCAGACGTTTGCCAGATCGAATCGGGAACTGGGCGGGAAGCCCAGGCCGTTATGCTGTGGGGTCAGTCCGGTGGTGTTACAAACAGCGCTCATCTCGATGCCTGACTTACTGCCATCGAGAAACGAATTGAACATTTTCATATTGATGCTGGTGGGGTCGTCAATTTCCAGGTACTGCTGCAGTACCTCCCACACGCTATCAGGGGTAAGTTCATGGTAGGACGGGTGATAACGTGTACCTTTGCCCGCACAAACAACTTCAAAGCCGCAGGTCCGCGCCCAGTCGACATGTTCACAGATCAGAGCTGGTTGATCACCCCACGCGAGGCTGTAGACCACGCCCGCAGCTTGGGCTTCCCGGGCCAGCAGGGGGCCGGCAACTACATCAGCTTCTACATTGACCATAACAATATGATGCCCTGCAGTGATCGCCCGCCGGCAGTGGTGAATGCCGGCTGTGGGGATGCCTGTCGCCTCAACGACAACATCGATCTCGTTGAGGTCGATTAGCTGGTCAGCATCTTCAGTGAGCCAGGTTGAGCCCTTTGCCATAGCATCAGTCGGGTTGCGGGCTGCGTATTGCTCGGCTGTCCAGCCAGCCGTCGCGAGCTGTTTCATTGCTCTTGCCGGGTCGAGATCAGCAATACCAACAATATGGATTCCCGCTGTTTGGCGGGCCTGCGTGAGATACATGGTGGCGAATTTGCCGCACCCTATGAGAGCAACGCGGATCGGATGATCCGTGCGGACTCTCTCACTCAACAGAAACGACAGATTCATGGAATCTCCTCGGTCTCAAATTGTCAGTGACTGGGACATCGGTAAGGTCTGGGGCTCAGGCTGTATTTTTGCGATGGTCTCGTACTTGTTCCCAGGCGCTTCGGATCTCCTGTGTTTTTTCTGTCGCCAGCTTGACCATCTCTTCGGGAACACCCTTGGCGACCAGCTTATCGGGGTGATGTTGGTTCATCAGACGACGGTAGGATTTCTTGATCTCGGCGTCGGAATCGTCCTTTGACGCGCCCAGTATCTTGTAGGCCTGATCTATTGATCGAGCAGGCTTACTACCGACGTGACCAGCGGTGCCGCTTATTAGATTGATTAGATTTTCAACTTCCGACTGATCAAAGCCCAGCACGTCCGCGGCATGAAGGAGAATCGAGTTTTCTTGGGGATCGAGCCGACCATCAGCCATGGCGGCCTGAACCTGAATCTCAATAAACATCCTCAGCACAGTTGTGCGGCGCTGACATTCGTTGCGGAACTGATGGAGCACATCGTTTAGGGGAAAGTCGGTGTGCTTACCTTGATCGAACAGATCGATAGCGGCTTTTCGCTGTTGCTTGTCCAAACGCATCTGGTCCATCAGGCTTTTCGCCATCTGGATCTCTTGTTGGGAGACCTGGCCATCGGCCTTGGCGATATGCCCCATGACTGAGAAAGTGGCCGTGAAAAAAGCGAGCTGGATCCGTTCCTGGTCACCGGGTAGGGCGCGCATACCAGCGCCACGCCGGTTCGCATCAAACTGGTGCCCCAGAGTCGTGCCGAGTAGAGCACCGAGCGGCCCACCCATCATGAAGCCCAGCGTTCCACCGATCAGTTTGCCCCACCATGCCATCGTAGTTTCCCCTGTTACCTTTTGTTCAAACAACAGTGTACAGAATAGGATCTGAAATGGAATTCCTCAGTAGTGTCTCTACTCACATTCAACGCAGCGTGACCAGTTCTTCAGCGGCAGTAGGATGGATCGCGACAGTGTTGTCAAAATCGGTTTTTGTTGCACCCATTTTCAGGGCCACCGCAAACCCCTGAATGATTTCGTCTGCAGCCTGTCCAATCATGTGGCAGCCAACCACCTTTTCTTTGGGACCAACGACAATCAGTTTGACCACCGTCGCTGGTTTCTGCTGGCTAACTGCGTACTGCATGTTGGTGAATCGACTCTGGTAGACCTTGACGCCGTCTTCACCGTGTTGGGCTCTGGCCTGTTCTTCGGTCAGTCCGACGGTGCCGATAGGCGGATGTGAAAAGATCACCGTGGGAACATTTGTATAGTCAAGGTGGGCATTAGCGTGGCCACCATATAACCGATCTGCCAGCCGGCGGCCGGCAGCTATTGCGACCGGGGTCAGGGCTTGTCTGCCGGTGACATCACCCACAGCGTAGACCCCGTCTACATTGGTACACTGATACTTATCCGTTGGAATGAAGCCCTCGGTATCAACCTGTACACCGGCGTGATCGAGGTTTAGATCCGCCGTTAATGGTTCCCGCCCTATCGCCCACAAGACCGAATCGAACCCAGTGGTGGTTTGATCAGCATCGTGAAATATGCTGAGTGTGCCGTCCGGCTCAGTACGGATTTCCTGCAAACGAACCTCGGTCAGTATTTTGATGCCCGCGGCCCGCATTTCTGTCATGAGGGTGTCGCCAAGGGTTGCGTCGAACTCTTTCAGCAACGTCTTCTTGCGAAGCAGCATGGTCACCTCAGTTCCCAGGCTGTTCAGTACGCCGGCCAACTCGGTAGCGATATAGCCGGCACCGACGACCAGCGTGGACTGCGGCTGATGGCCGAGTTCAAAAAACCCATCACTGGTGATTCCCAGTCGGGCGCCCGGTATATCCGGGACAGTGGGACGACCACCTGTTGCGATGAGTATGTGATCGGCCTGCAACTCATGGTCATCGACCCGTACGGTGTGTGGGGCATGAAACGACGCCCAGCCGGTGTACAGGGAGACCCCTGAAGCATCGAGGTTTTTCTTATAGATTCCGTTGAGGCGCTGAACGTATCCATCCCGAGCTTTTGTTATGGTCGGCCAGTCGAAGTTATTGCTCGCAACCGAAAACCCGTAGTCCGGAGCTTGACGGATGACCTCGGCGACATGCGCGGTGTTCCACATCACCTTTTTGGGCACACAGCCAACATTGACACAAGTGCCCCCGAGACGGTGAGCTTCGATCAGCGCTGTCCGCGCGCCATGTTCCGCAGCTCTGCGGGCGGCAGCAATGCCTCCGCTGCCGCCGCCGATGACTAGAAAGTCGTATCGTTCAGTCATGTTGTGTCCTGTGCGCTATCCAAGATGATCGAAAACCAACAGTTGGGTGCCGAATGATAGAGTAAAGTCAGTTTACATGAGGGCGTGTATAAACACTCGCTGGAGGCGTGACTGTGCAATTGTGTGTTTGGCCTGAGGCTGCGTGATGACCAAAAACAATCCATTGTTAGATGTCGAAGGGCTGCCTCGTTTTGCAGCAATTCGTCCTGAACATGTCGGGCCGGCACTCGATGAATTGCTTGTTTTGAATCAAGCGGTTATCGGCCAGTTGGAAAACACAGCGAAGGACGATGCAGATTGGGATAGTTTTGCACAGCCCCTCGAAGNCCTGGAAGACCGGTTAGGGAAAATGTGGGCTCCCGTTTCGCATCTCAATGCCGTCGCCGACACCGANGACCTCCGAGAGGCCTACCAGAGCAGTCTCGAAAAACTGACGGCCTACCGGGCCGTGCTGGGACAGAACAAAATGATTTTTCAGGGTTATCGCAACATCCAGGCGCACGCTGACTTTTCTGGCCTGGATGCGGCAAAACGGAAGGTCATACTTAATGCGGTTCGTGATTTTCGACTTTCCGGTGTGGAACTTGAGGGCAAGGAGCGAGCACGATTCAAGGACATCATCATGGATCTTGCTACTTTGTCGAACAAGTTTGAACACAATGTCATGGATGCCACAGACGGTTGGGCGCTTGTACTTGATGTGCCAGCTGATCTTGCGGGACTGCCTGAAACGGTGATCACTCTTGCTCGAAAGACGGCAGAGTCAGTTGGGCACAGTGGCTGGCAATTTACGTTGCAGGCGCCATCGTACATACCGTTTATGCGCTATTCCGAACGCTCGGATCTGAGGCGACAGATGTATGAGGCGTTTATAACCCGGGCGAGTGATCGCGGCCCCCAGGCNGATCGTTGGGACAACACCGCCCTCATGACGCAGATACTTGGATTGCGCCAGGAGATGGCGGCGCTTCTTGGTTATTCAAATTATGCCGAGTATGCGTTGGTCGATCGGATGGCGTCTTCGGTCGTTGAAGTCGAGGGCTTCCTCATCGATCTGATATCACGGGCCCGGCCTCATGCACAGCGTGAACTGCAAGCGCTGGAAGACTTCGCCGGCCGCTCAATAGGCGACAATGTTGTAGCACCCTGGGATATCGCATACCACTCAGAAAAGTTGCGGCAGGCGACCTACCATTTCGATCAGGAGGAACTGCGTCCGTACTTTCCGCTACCCAAAGTATTGAGTGGTCTGTTTGAGATCGTGAATAGATTGTTTGGGATCACGGTGACCAAAGCTGTTGCAGATGTCTGGCATCCGGATGTAATGTTTTATGAGATTCGAGATGAAGGNGGTGCGATCCGGGGTCGCTTCTACCTGGATCTGTATGCCAGGGAACACAAGCGCGGTGGCGCGTGGATGGCAGAGTGTGTAGGTCGGTGTCGTCGGCCGGATGATGTAGCGCAAACCCCTGTCGCCTTCCTGACCTGCAATTTCACACAGCCACTGGACGACAAACCAGCGTTACTGACGCACGACGATGTCATCACGCTTTTTCACGAATTTGGACACGGCCTTCATCACCTGCTCAGCTTGGTCGAGGAACCGTCAGTCACTGGAATCAGTGGGGTACCGTGGGATGCGGTCGAACTGCCCAGCCAGTTTCTGGAAAACTGGTGTTGGGAGCGAGNTGCGNTGGATCTTNTGACGAGNCATGTGGANACNGGAGAANCATTGCCCGACAAACTGNTGCAGAAATTNCGCGGGGCNAGAAATTTTCAGTCAGGNATGCAGATGGTTCGTCAGTTGGAGTTNGCNNTGTTTGATTTTCGACTACATGCGAGTACTNCGNNNATTTCNGCCGACGCNATTCNGCNNNTCCTGGATGANGTNCGTCAGCAGGTCGCAGTNGTTANTCCGCCGCCTTTCGATAGATTNCCCCANGCGTTTTCNCATATTTTTNCCGGCGGNTATGCCGCNGGTTACTACGGTTATTTNTGGTCNGAAGTGCTNTCGGCTGACGCCTACAATCGATTCGAACAAGAAGGTGTTTTCAANGCCACCNNGGGTCGNGCNTTTTTGCAGCATNTNTTGGAGACGGGAGGTGTTGAGGANCCGCTGGATGTTTTCAGGGCTTTCAGGGGNCGNGAGCCNTCTANTGANGCGTTNCTCCGACACTNGGGNCTCNATNCCTNACGNTAGNNTTCTGTTCCTGGTCNCTGNCNGTAGNAATCGNGCANACCGGAGTNNTNGTACCGATCCCNCGNACCAGCTCNGTCGATTGAGTTGTCACNCGAGCCNTGTTGGGGCACGTTATTTAGNNTGAATTTGTTATACTTCGGNGTCGTTTGGGGNANGATNCGTANGCCGCCAGTGGCGTGGNCAGTGTGGTGCTCTNNCTNTTTCAGNCGCTCTTTCNATTTTCCGCGTGAGGAACNTATGACCCAGGAAGTTGATAACAGTCGNCGGCGTATGCTGACGACAGTAACCTCAGGCGTCGGNCTGNTCGGCGCNGGCGCGATGGNTGTGCCATTCGTTGCAAGCATGGCGCCCAGTGCTCGCGCGAANGCAGCCGGTGCCCCTGTCGAAGTGGANATCAGCACACTNAAGGAAGGACGNATGCTNACAGTGGNATGGCGNGGTAAACCNGTNTGGATNATTCGCCGGACCCAGAAAATGCTCGATGATTTGGCNCAAATTCGTGATCGATTGGCTGATCCTGATTCCGCGGTATTGGATCAGCAGCCAACCTATGCACATAACAAATACCGCTCAATCAGGCCTGAAATCCTGGTTGTACTGGGTGTCTGTACACACTTGGGATGTGCACCGACCGAAAAATTCGAAACCGGCGCCGCATCGGGCATCAGTGATGACTGGGTCGGCGGGTTTTTCTGCCCCTGTCATGGTTCGGCCTTTGATTTTGCAGGACGGGTTTATCGAAACGTGCCAGCACCGACAAATTTGGTCGTGCCGCCCCATAGCTTTCTGTCTGACAATCGCATACTTGTCGGAGTCGATCAGGAGGAGACAGCCTGATGGCGAGATTTATGGAGTGGATCGACGAACGTTTTCCGGCCACCAAGGTCTGGGAGGAGCACCTCGCCAAGTACTACACTCCGAAAAATTTCAATTTCTGGTATTACTTCGGCTCACTGCTGTTGCTGGTCATGGTCCTGCAGATCGTCACCGGCATCGTTTTGACAATGCATTACAAGCCGGATGCCAGCTTGGCGTTTGCATCGGTCGAGTACATCATGCGCGATGTGCCCGGCGGCTGGTTCATTCGCTACCTTCATTCTGTGGGCGCCTCGATGATGTTTCTGGCGGTCTACCTGCACATGTTCCGGGCAATGCTGTACGGTTCCTACAAAGGTCCTCGTGAGTTGATTTGGATCCTGGGGGTGATCATCTATATCGCGTTAATGGCAGAAGCATTTTTTGGTTATTTGTTGCCATGGGGTAACATGTCCTACTGGGGAGCGCAGGTCATCATTTCGCTTTTTGGTGCCATCCCTGTGGTCGGTGAAGGCCTTGCCGAGTGGATCCGTGGTGATTTCGTGGTCTCGGATGCCACCCTAAACAGATTTTTTGCCTTTCATGTCATCCTACTGCCATTGCTCTTGGCTCTGCTGGTTTACCTGCATATCGTCGCGCTCCACAAAACCGGTTCCAATAATCCAGATGGTGTAGAGATCAAGAAACAAAAGGATGATAAAGGTGTCCCCTTAGACGGAATTCCATTTCATCCTTACTACACTGTAAAAGACATTTTTGGTGCTGCGGTATTTATGGCCATATATCTCGCTATCGTATTTTTTGCGCCAGAGCTGAGTGGCTGGTTTCTTGAAAAAGATAATTTTGAACCCGCTAATATTCTTCTGACACCTCCGGATATCGTGCCACTGTGGTACCTGACCCCTTACTACTCAATTCTGCGTGCGGTGACCTTCGAATGGTTACCTGGTGGCGCGAAACTCTGGGGCGTCATGGCAATGGGCCTCGCCATCGTTCTTATCTTTTTCTTACCCTGGCTCGACCGATCAAAAGTAAAGTCGATTCGTTATCGTGGCTGGATGTACAAGACCATGTTGATGCTGTTTGCGGTTACTTTTGTGATGCTGGGCTACCTCGGGACCAAGAATCCTGGCCACATTGATTTTTTCTGGTTCAAGAATGTAGTCTGGGCACAGATTGGCCTGGTCATTTATTTTGCGTTTTTTCTTCTCATGCCGATCTACACTCGACTTGATCGTACAAAACCAGAACCAGACCGGCTGACAGGCTGATGAAGAATCTCATCAAAATAGCAGTTCTGTCTCTGTTGCCGGTATTGGCGATGGCTTCGGGCGGGGGCGATGAGGGGCTGGATCCAGTGAACATAAATTTGGCGGACAAAGCATCACTACAAAGGGGAGCGAAGACCTTTGTCAATTACTGTCTGTCGTGTCATAGCGCCGCCTACATGCGTTACGAGCGCATGGGAACCGATCTCGGAATAAACGAACAGTTGTTACGGGAGAACTTGATGCTTGCAACTGAAAAGCCGGGTGACACCATGACTATAACCATGCCAGGAGATGGTGCAAAAAAATGGTTTGGTGTGGTTCCACCGGATCTCAGTCTGACTGCACGCTCGAAGGGCCCTAACTGGATCTATACCTACCTACGCAGTTTTTACTGGGATAAATCTAGCCCTACCGGCTGGAACAATGTCCTGTTCCCCAATGTGGCGATGCCGCACGTGCTTTATCGCTTACAGGGATATCGTGAGGCAGAGTTCGAAGGCGCCGCCGGTGGTCTCCGACACTTCGCCGGTTACGTTGAGAAAACGCCGGGTCAGATGAGTAACGAAGAATATGATGCAGCCATGCGGGACCTGACTAACTTCATGGTCTATCTGGCCGAACCAGCCAAGCTCGTGCGTTATAAGATCGGGGTTTGGGTGATGATCTTCATGGGCGTATTGGTTTTTCTGACCTATGCCACAAAGAAGGAATACTGGCGCGACGTACATTGACCGATTCTACCGCTGGGGCTATGACCTTTCGTCGTCTGGCATATGGTTTGTCAGGTACGGTACGTCGCTCCATAAACAGGACAACTTAATCTAACGATGAAAATTTACTCTGGCCCACTTTGTATATATGGACATGCCTGCCGCATCGTGATGCAGGAGAAAACCATTGAACACGAAACCGTGTACGCCAAGCCAGGTGAGATGGTAGAACGCCTGGCTGAGCTAAACCCTTATGGTGAAACGCCGATACTGCAGGATCGGGATCTCGTCCTATATGGCCCGACACTGATCAACGAGTACCTTGATGAAAGACTTCCTCATCCGCCACTGATGCCAATAGATCCTGTGGGTCGGGGTAAGGCACGACTGGTGATAGCCGATATCCACAGGGACTGGCTCAGCAATGTTCAGCGCAGCATCGATTTGGGTACCAAGCTCGACAAAAAAACGACTGATTTGATCCGTGATGGCCTAACAGCGATGGCTGTACAGCTGGAAGGAAAAAAGTATGTACTTGGAGAAGAATTTACCCTGGTTGACTGTTATGTGGGTCCTTTGCTTTGGCGTTTGCCGATGTTTAACTTGAAACTGCCAAAACAGGCAAAGCGACTGGAAGACTACGGTAACCGAATTTTTGCACGGCCGTCGTTTGCCAAGAGCTTAAGTGAACTGGAGAAGGAGCTCCGTGGCATTTAACTGTTTCGATGGGCGTCAACGGGCCGGGCGATGTTTTGGATTTCGGATATGGAAAAGGATAACGTCAGTTTAACATCCAACGTACCCTATCTGATTCGCGCAATCCGCGATTGGGTTGTGGACAACGGATTGACGCCACAACTCCTGGTGAATGCCAAAGTAGAGGGTGTACAGGTACCCATCAGGTTTGTTAAAGATGGACGAATCGTGCTGAACATAGACACCAACGCTGTCGTAGATCTTTATCTGGGCGACGACCAGATCAGTTTCAAGACTCGTTTCCAAGGTCAATCGATGGAAGTACTGCTGCCTGTCTCCAGCGTTATGGCAATTTATCCACTAGAAAAACCTGATCAGCCATTTGTTTTACAGGATGGCACCACACGGAACACGCAAGAAGATAGATTCGACCACAAACAGGCACACGGTGCTGGCAAGAAACCGGGGCGCCCTAACCTCAAGTTGGTTGAATAACGGTAATGCTGTGACCATAAAGAATCAGATGCACGGCACAACTATATTGTCGGTACGCCGAGGTGAACACGTCGTCATCGGCGGCGATGGGCAGGTTACTCTGGGTGAGACGATCATGAAGGGTAATGCCCGAAAGGTACGCCGCTTGTACGAAGACAAGGTGATCGCAGGCTTCGCAGGAGGTACCGCTGATGCGTTCACTCTATTTGAGCGCTTCGAAGGTAAGTTACAAAAACATCAGGGTAATCTTTTGCGTTCGGCAGTGGAACTGGCAAAGGACTGGCGGACCGACCGGATGCTCCGTCGATTGGAAGCGTTGCTGGCGGTTGCCGATAGATCTGTATCTCTGGTTATCTCCGGCACAGGTGATGTTATTGAACCCGAGGGAGGCGTTATGTCGATCGGCTCCGGCGGTCCGTATGCAAAGGCGGCAGCGGTTGCACTACTGGAGAACACCGATATGGACGCACGGGCTATCGTAGAGCGGTCGCTCACGATTGCCGCTGACATCTGTATTTACACCAATCACGAAGTCACTATCGAGGAGCTGGGCGGTTGATGAGCGGTTTTTTCGCTACGTTGGGTCCGGCTCAACCAGCAGCAGGCGGGAATCATACTGTTCAGCGGATTAAGCGTGAGACTACGGGTGCTGATCTTAAAGGGAGTTCAAGCTGATGTCTCAGATGACCCCACGCGAGATCGTAGAAGAACTCGATAAGCACATCATCGGCCAGTCCGATGCTAAACGGGCGGTTGCAATCGCCCTGCGAAATCGATGGCGGCGCGCCCAGGTTATGGATGAATTTCTGCGTAGTGAAATCACGCCCAAGAACATCCTGATGATCGGTCCCACGGGTGTGGGAAAGACCGAAATCGCAAGGCGGCTCGCTCGACTGGCAAAAGCGCCGTTTATCAAGGTCGAAGCGACCAAATTTACTGAAGTCGGATACGTAGGCCGTGAAGTCGACTCCATAATCCGTGACCTGGCGGACATGGCTGTCAAAATGACCCGAGAAGAAGCGTTTGAAAAGGTCCGGCCGCGTGCTGAGGACGCTGCAGAGGATCGGATACTCGACATATTGTTGCCACCCGCACGTGATGCTGGCAGTGAAGCATCCGCTACGGATGACTCGGCGGACACAGACGGCGCCGGTCGTCAGCGCTTCCGCAAGCTATTCCGTGAAGGGAAACTGGACGATAAAGAGATAGAAATTGAGATAAGCGGCCCATCGGTCGGCGTGGAAATTATGGGTCCGCCCGGAATGGAAGAGATGACCAGTCAGCTGCAGGGGATGTTTCAGAACATGGGTGGTCAGCAGACGCGCACCCGCAAGGTCAGAATATCCGAGGCTAAGAAACTGCTCACGGAGGAGGAAGCCGCCAAGCTGGTAAACGACGATGACTTGAAGCATGAAGCAGTCGAGCGGGTCGAACAGGACGGCATTGTTTTTCTAGACGAAATGGACAAGATCGTTGGCCGTACGGACTACCACGGGGGGGATGTGTCCAGAGAGGGTGTTCAGCGTGACTTACTGCCGTTGGTTGAGGGCTGTACCGTCAGCACTCGCTATGGCATGGTGCGCACGGATCATGTGTTGTTTATTGCCTCCGGTGCTTTTCAGATGAGCAAACCGTCTGACCTTATGCCTGAGTTGCAGGGACGTTTACCGATACGGGTAGAACTTGATGCACTGACCACAGAAGATTTTGTACGCGTGTTGACAGAGCCGGATGCCTCATTAACTGAACAGTACACCGCATTGATGGAAACAGAGGGCGTTTGCCTGGAGTTTGTTGCAGACGGTGTACAGCGGGTTGCCGAAGTCGCATGGAAGGTGAATGAATCGACTGAAAACATTGGTGCACGTCGGTTACATACGGTTATGGAACGTTTGCTCGAAACAGTCTCGTTCGAATCGGCAGATCGTTCGGGTGACCAAGTGACGATAGATCGGGAATACGTCGACAAGCACCTCGACAAATTGGCTGGTGACGAGGATTTGTCACGCTACATTCTTTAGCCTATTCCCGGGGGTAGCCCCTGCCGGGTATGTGGTCCAGTTAAACTGTTCCTACAACCCCTGACACGGTCGGTACCTGAAGCGTATACTGGGCTGTCCACCCATAGCGGGAGGACAGCAGAATGCGTGTGCTGCTGATTGATGGACTGAATCTGATTCGACGAGTCTACGCCGGTGTGCCGGTGGCAGATGATCCAGGGTCCCGACACGAAACCATTGTCAAATCGTGTGTGTTATCCCTGCAAAGAGCCTTGCGGCTTCAGCCGGCGACACATGTTGTTTGTGCAATGGACAGCCGTAGTCCGAGTTGGCGTCTGAAAGCTTATCCCGATTACAAGAAGAACCGCTCACCGATGCCTGATGAGTTGCGTGACTGTCTTCCTACAATCCTTGATGCATTCCATGATATCGGGGTGAGGGCATCGGAGGTCGAGGGCCTGGAAGCAGATGATGTAATTGCGACTATCGCCCGCCGTGTTGTTCAGGCAGGTGGTGCGGTGACGGTCGTTTCTACGGACAAGAGTTTTTGTCAATTACTTGAGCTCGGAGTTCAGGTTTACGATCATTTTGCTGACGTCGAACACGATCACAACTGGGTGTCTGAAAGATTTGGGGTAGACCCTGGACAACTGGTGGACCTGTTTGCCCTGGCTGGCGATAGCTCTCTGGGTATTCCGGGTGTGCGGTCAGTTGGAATTCACACCGCAGTGAAGCTGCTCCACGATTATGGTGATTTAGAGGGGGTGCTGTCCGCTGCTGCCAAGATACCCGGGCGTCTTGGCAACAAGATTAACGAAGGGCGTGATGATGCGCGTATGGCCAGGCGACTGGTCGCACTGCACAGTGATGCAGAGCTTGGTATCAACCTGAAAGATTTTCGAATTGAAGCCTGACTGTCTGGTTATGGTCGACTAGTTCTTCTCATCGAGGATTTCTATGCGGTCATCGGCTCCCAGTGTCACCGCCACATCATCCAGGGTGGTAAATCGCCGACCATCGATAGATTTCTTATAGGCCTGATAGGTCACGGATTGCCCCTGGCTGTCAGTAACCTGAATATTCATAATTCGATGTTGCTCGTTCCAATGCAGAACAAACACCAGGGCCGACGTTGCAATAACCAGGGCGAGTAGTGTGTAGGCGACGAACCGAGCTGAGACACCACCTGAGTCTTTATCGTTATCTATAGGGTGGCGGAGTCGCGCTGGCTGTGTTTTGGTCCGGAATATCAGCGCCACAATGACGATCACTGCCAGTGTGAAAATTATTTTGATCAGCATGTCAGGTGCAGTTGGTGTTTATGGCGCTGTCATCAAAGAGGTGATTCGGATTCGGCTGGTGGCAACTGTAGGTAGAACCCTTTGTCATGTAATTGCTGCCGGACGGTATCAGGGTCTGCTCTAGCCAGTGTCTGGTCCGGTGATAACTCGAGGTTCATGACCTTTTCAAGTGTGCCCAGGGCTTTCAATAGATCAGAAGGCACCCGGGAAATATCGGAGTCGCACTTTACGAACAGATAAGCGTCCGACTTTTGGGNACCCTTATAAACAACACACTTCATCGGTGTGAGCAGTACGCCTTACAGGCTAGTCGCTATTTCTCTTACTACCCCAGAGCCACGACCAGCTGCTCTTTTTTTCGGTGTGTTCCCTTTGGGCTACTGCTGTGAAGTCGCGCAGTTCGTTGCCAACATAAAGCTGTCGTGGCCGCCCGATCTTNCTCTCTGAAGATTCGAGCATTTCCTTCCAGTGAGCGATCCAGCCGACGGTACGCCCGATGGAGAACAGTACAGTAAACATGTTGGTGGGAAATCCAAGTGCCCGCAGGATAATTCCGGAATAGAAGTCCACATTGGGATAGAGTTTCTTTTCGACAAAGTAATCATCCTCCAGGGCAATTCGCTCCAGTTCCATTGCCAATTCCAGGGTAGGATCCTGCACGCCGAGTTCGTTGAGTACCTCATGGCATGTTACCCGCATCACCTTGGCTCTGGGGTCATGGTTCTTGTAGACCCGATGGCCAAATCCCATCAGGCGGAAATTGTCCTCGGGATCTTGTGCTTTACCGAGATATTTTGATATCCGATCACGAGTTCCGATTTCATCCAGCATATTCAGTACAGCCTCATTTGCNCCCCCATGTGCGGGTCCCCACAGCGACGCGATACCGGCTGCAACACATGCAAAAGGATTTGCCTGCGACGAGCCAGCGAGCCGTACTGTAGACGTAGAAGCGTTTTGCTCGTGGTCAGCGTGCAGAATCAATATTCTGTCGAGTGCCCTGGCTACAATAGGGTTGATTTCATAGTCTTCGCTGGGTACAGCAAACATCAGTCGCAGCAGGTTTTCCGAATAGCTTAGCTGATTCTCAGGGTAAAGGAACGGCTGCCCCAGGGAGTACTTGAAGGCATAAGCACCAATTGTGGGCATTTTTGCAATCAGGCGATGGGCTGCGATCATACGTTGCATGGGGTCCTTAATATTGGTGCTGTCATGGTAGAACGCAGACAGTGCACCGACGACTCCAACCATGATAGCCATGGGATGGGCGCTGCGAACAAAACCGCTGTAGAAGCGAACCAGCTGCTCATGCAGCATCGTGTGTTGATTGATGTTCGTATCAAAATCAGACTTTTCTTCAGGTGACGGCAGTTCACCGTGCAGCAGCAGGTAGCAGACATCCATGAAATCTGTTTTTTCAGCGAGCTGATCGATCGGATAACCCCGGTGCAGGAGGATGCCCTTGTCACCGTCGATGTAGGTGATCTCCGATGAGCATGAGGCAGTGGAAGTGAAGCCGGGATCGTAGGTGAATACACCACTTTGCCCATACAGTTTTCGGATGTCGATGACCTTTGGACCGATCGAACCGTGAATTGTGGGTAACTCCCAGCTTTCGCCGGTCTCATTGTCTGTAAGGGTAAACGAATGTCTGACCGCCTGAACCGGTTCAATCCGTTTACGCTGTGTCGCTTCTGTCATGATATCCCCCAGTCCTGCCAAATTCTTAAGATGAATAAATTGAGTTCAGTGCCCCTGGGTCATCCGCCCCAGACCTTATTTATACGCTTGTGGGGGCAAAAGAAAACCTTGACAGGCGGATACGACCTCGCTCGGTCATAAACGGGTNCTGCGAATCGCGCCTGTTTGCTTATTTTACTCGAAATTACAATTATTTATGGGAAAGATCGTGAAATTGCTTCAATATAATCGGAATTATTGGCTGTTATAAGAGACTGGTGATGTCCGGTAACGCGGTGTGAATCGACCAGGCAGGGGCCGTCTAACGCTGTGAATACAGCCATTTGACAATGTTTTCGTGAACAGCAAAACCCGCAGTGGGTTCGGTCGAACGGCGATGGTGGAGTATGACAACGATCCAGTTCCTGTTATCGGGNGTCTCAGCGAAGCCTGCTATTGCGCGAACATGCTTCAGTCGTCCGGTCTTCAAACGCAGCTTTCCTTTAGTCGCCACATCTCGAAAATACCGCCGTGCCGATCCATCGTAGCCTGCGAGCGGGAGCGAGGCTTTAAGTTCGGAAGCGAAGGCACTGTAATAAGCGTGTTCCAGCAGATCAGCGAGACCGCGAGCGGTCAGTCGGGCCTGACGGCTAAGCCCGGCGCCGTTGATCATGTTAAGCGCCTCCAGCTCCAGGCCCTGTCTATTCAGCCATCTTTGCACGACGGTGATACCTTGTTNCGGTTTGGCGGAGGCACCATTGTGTTCTGCCGCGAGGGTCAGCAGCAGGTTGCGACTCATCACGTTATTACTGAATTTGTTGATGTAGGTTACGATTTGTCCTAGTGGTACTGATNGGAAACTCAAGAATTCGGTGTTGCCAGGTGCTGCAGTACCTTTACGAACAGTNCCCGCTAAACTGCCACCCATTTCCTCCCACAGATGACGGAAGACGCCATAAATATACTGATGGTGTGGCTGTACTGACCGCACCAGAACAACTTCACCACAAGTTGGGGGATATTGACCGCTCACGGTGACCTCAGTTCTATTGCTGTGTGCGGTGATGGCAAGCGTAATACCCCCATTGCGCCCGGCACAGGCACCTGGAAGTACACGCACCTTATTCTTAATTTGCAGCGTGCTAGTCGGGGGCTCGGCCCGTACTGTCAGCCGGNTCAGCGCAGGGCGGATCACGATCCGGGTGGCAGAAAAATTGATCAGTGCCGCGCCCGGCGGCGTGTTGTAGGCTCGGAACGCCTGGCCGTCCAAAGTATGTGTGTCGATTGCGGATTGATCGAATAGATGATCGTCGATGACGAGATCGCCATCGATGTGTTTAAGGCCCTGTGCCCGCAGGTTCTTCAGTAACTTCCAGAAGCGTTCAATCACAAACCANGGATCTCCGCTGCCCTTGAGGACCAGATCCCCCTTGAGCGTTCCTGCTTTCAACGTACCGTTCAAATAAATTTTTGTTTNCCACCGNNAGCTCGGGCCAAGCAGGTCCAGCGCAGCGATGGTCGTGAGCAGTTTCATGGTAGACGCGGGGTTTCGCGGTGTGTCAGCTAGGTGCGATACCAGGGGTATCGATGCNCCTGCTTCTTTGATCAAAATGCTGATCGATGAAGGGGATATACCCTTCTCATTCAATAATTTGGCAAGTGGATCGGGCAGTATGGCCTGTGCTGCGTTGCTGGTTGCAAGTACACTGACTAGGCAGACCAAGAGCGCAGCAGCTCGGAAGATCATTGGGTATTTTTTCATCATGATCCGGGTGTTGCTTTTTTTGACGCAAACCCCCATGTGATGGTTGAAGTGCGATCGGGACAGCCTGTTATAATTTGAACCGGCGCATCGTTATTGTCCGTAATACTGATCCGACATCGCAACATGGCACAAAAGAGCATATTCAGAGTTGTTTTCCATAGCCAAGGGAATGTTTACGAGCTTTATGCCCGTGAAGTCTCCCAGGGCGCTATGTACGCTTTTGTTGAAGTTGGCGATATTATCTTTGGAGAACGTTCGAAGCTGGTGGTAGATCCTTCGGAGGAAAAACTCAAATCNGAGTTCAGCGAGGTCAAACGGACNTATATTCCTTTNCATGCGGTTATCCGCATCGACGAGGTTGAAAAAGAGGGTAAAGCCAAGATTACGCCTACTGACGGTGAGAAGATCGGCAACATATCGCCCTTCCCGATGCCACTCAAACCCCCCGCAGTCGATTGATCGACAGCAAATAGGGACTTAACCGGCAGACCAGACACAATTCACACCGGTGCCACCCAANCCGCAGTACCCGGCCGGGTTTTTTGCTAGATACTGTTGGTGATAGTCCTCAGCATAGTAAAACTCGGTAGCCGNAAGAATTTCGGTTGTAATGGGCTCGAAGCCACGCTCTCCGAGAGTTTTCTCATAAGATCTTCTCGAACTTTCAGCTTTTCTCGCCTGTTCCTGATTAAAGGTGTAGATGCCTGACCGGTACTGCGTACCGATGTCGTTTCCCTGCCGCATGCCCTCGGTCGGATCATGCGCTTCCCAGAATATTTTCAGTAGTGCTGCATAGTCGGTGTGTGTCGTCTCATAAACTACTAGAACGACTTCATTATGGCCAGTCAGTCCTGAGCAGACTTCTTCGTAGGTAGGGTTTGGTGTGAGGCCGGCTGCGTACCCCACTGCCGTTGTATAGATGCCATCGTGCTGCCAGAAAAAACGTTCTGCACCCCAAAAACAACCCAAACCGAAGATGGCTTGTCTGCAGTTGTCGGGGAACGGTTCTTTAATGGGGCGACCGCTGACAAAGTGCTGGTTAGTGACACTCAGGGCATGCTCTCGACCCGGCAGCGCGTGCTTTCTGGACGGGAGATTCAATGTTTTCTCAGCAAATCCGAACATGGTCGTTATTCCCATTTCTCACGTCGACCCCAGGTGACACGTGGTTTTCCTGCAAGGTCTGGGCTGGAAACTATAGTCTCGAATCCACCTTGCGACAATAACTCGTGTACAGCGTATTTTTGGTCACAGGCATGTTCAAGTACCAGCACTCCCTGGCTGTCCAGATAACCTCTGGCAGCGGCGCAGATTATGCGCAGTGCATCCAGGCCGTCGTAGCCTGATATCAACGCATCGACAGGTTCGTACAATGTTCCGATTTCCAGCCTCGGGTCTCCCACTCGTACATAAGGTGGGTTACTTACGATGAGCCGATAGTGCTGATCTGCCAAAGGCGTAAGCCAGTCGCCNTGGCGGAAGGTGACATTCTGGATTCCCAATCTGGTTGCATTTTTCATTGCGACCTCCAAGGCAGATTGGGAAATATCGGTTGCAGTGACTTGAACATCCGGCCGTTCAGTAGCAATAGCCAGTGCGATTGCACCACTGCCCGTACCGAGATCAGCAACGTTGCAGGGTTGGTCTGGTAAATGTTCCAGTGCCTGCTCGACCAGTAGCTCAGTTTCGGGCCGTGGAATCAGCACTTCTGGATTGACCAGNAGGTCCTGAGACCAGAACTCTTTTCGTTGTAAAAGATAGGCGATCGGTTCACCGGCTGCACGTCGGTTGATCAGCGTCGAAAAGAAGTCTCTTTGCCGATTCGTCAGNACCGATGATTGATCGCTGGTCACCGCGCTCCGGTCGATTCCGCAGACGGAACAAAACAGCAACTCTGCGTCCAGGGCGGGTGTATCGCTGGTGTTGTTGAGCCGACTTGTGGCCTGATACAAAAGTGTCGCAGTATCTGGCAGATTCATTCCGATGCCATCGCGGCAAGGAGATCAGCTTGATGTTCGGTGCCCAAAGGTTTTACAACTTGCAAAAGATCCCCGGATAGAATCTCATCGAGCTTATAAAGCGTTAGATTGATACGGTGATCGGTAACCCGGCCCTGAGGAAAATTGTAGGTTCGAATGCGTTCAGATCGGTCCCCGCTACCGACAAGATTGCGCCGGTTTTCAGCTTCAGCCTCGTGTTGTTTTCGTTGTTCAGCTTCCAGTAATCTGGATCGCAGAATCGACATGGCGCGAGCCTTGTTCTTGTGTTGTGAGCGCTCATCCTGGCACTCCACCACTATCCCAGATGGGAGATGNGTGAGGCGCACNGCGGAATCGGTTCGGTTGACGTGTTGGCCACCGGCCCCAGAGGCACGAAAAGTGTCGACCCGCAGATCTGCAGTGTCGATCGCTACATCGTTGATTTCGTCGGCTTCGGGCATGATGNCCACCGTGCACGCCGAAGTATGAATCCNGCCTTGAGCTTCTGTTTCTGGCACNCGCTGTACCCTGTGGGCACCGGACTCGAACTTCAACCACGAGTAAGCCCCTCGACCGACAATCCTGCTGATAATCTCCTTAAAGCCGCCATGCTCGCCCGAACTCTGACTCATGATTTCGATTTTCCATCGTTGTTTTTCGACAAAGCTGCTGTACATACGGAAAAGGTCTCCGGCAAACAGAGCAGCTTCGTCACCGCCCGTTCCGGCTCTGATTTCAAGAAAAATGTTGCGCTCGTCGTTGGGGTCTTTGGGGATCAAAAGCTTTTGTAATTGACCCTGAAGTGTATCAAGCTGTATCTGCAGTCCGGGCAGTTCCTCCTGGGCCATTTTCCGGATCGAGAGGTCATCGTCGTTGACCATAATCTCGGCCTGGCCGAGTTCCTGGACCAGCTTCTGGTATTCCTGAAACTGGGTTACGACAGGGGAGATATCCGCAAGTTCAATGGACAGGTCGCGGAATGAATCCTGTTGAGCGATCACGCTGGGATCGGACAGGAGTGCATTGATTTCTTCTTGGCGCTCGGCCAGTTGTTCGAGCTTTTCCTGAATCGACGGATTCATGGATCAGTCCGGTAGCTTGAATAGTTTTCGAGCAGCGTCTATGAGAGCTCCGTTGCCATCTTCATCGGCATGTTTTAGAGCCTGGCTGGGTGCATGAGCGAATTTTCTTGAAAGCGTACGGGCAAATGCTTCAAGGACTTCTCCGGGATTCTCTCCATTTTCGATACGGCGCTGAGCCTGGCGAAGTTCACTATCTTGCAGGGCATCGATCTGTCCTCGGATAGCGCGGATTGTAGGTATAGAGTCCAGCGATCGAAACCAGCGCATGAAACGGACTACCTGCAGATCGATGATCTTTTCTGCATCATCAGCAGCTTCTCTGCGAGAGCCAATGTTCTTTTCTACGATTTCCTCAAGATCATCTACCGTGTAAAGGAAAATGTCTCTGAGAGATCCAACTTCGGGTTCAATATCACGCGGTACCGCAAGATCAATCATCAAAACTGGTTTGTGGCGGCGTGTCTTTAGAGCCCGTTCAACCGTGCCCTTGCCGACAATGGGCAGTGTGCTGGCCGTAGAAGCGACAACGATATCAGCCTCATGAAGTCGGTCTGCGATGCCTGCCAGTGAGATGGCCTCACTGTTATGCCCGTCTGCCAGTGTTTGTGCACGTTCGATCGAGCGGTTTGCAACAATAATGTGGTTCACGCCACTGTCACGACAGTATCGAGCAACCAGTTCAATTGTTTCACCGGCGCCAATCAGTAGGACTGTCTGATCCGTCAGCTTGGAAAATATCCTGCGGGCAAGGTCGACAGCTGCAAAGGCCACGGATACAGTGTTGGCACCAATGAGAGTTTCGGTCCGGACCTGTTTCGCGACAGAAAATGTATGCTGAAAAAGGCGATTGAGGATTTTTCCCGTCGCCCCTGCTTTGTACGCGGTTGTAAATGCAGATTTCATCTGACCCAGGATCTGAGGTTCTCCAAGCACCAGTGAATCAAGACCAGATGCGACTCGAAAGGCATGTTGAACAGCTTCCTCACCAGGCAGACAGTAGGTTGCAGCCTCAAGGTTTGCAGCATCCAGTTGTCCGTAATTGCACAGCCATTCGAATACCTGATCCGGTCGAGTACTGTTCTGGTGGCAGTAAATCTCAGTTCGATTGCAGGTCGATACAATGGCGGCTTCTGCCACGCTGCCNGAACTGACCAGCGAACGTACGGCACCCGGTAATTGTTCGCTCGTAAAAGCGGCCTTTTCACGCAACGAGACCGGTGCGGTACGATGGTTAAGACCGAACGTCAAAAGTTGCATGGAATCAGGGGGAGGGGAAGAGCAAGATGNGTATTTTTCGTGGCTGAAAACCACCTGTCAAGGATAACACGGTGGGGTCGGTGTACTTTAACCCGTTTGTACGGNCTCCAGGGNCTACGAGGCTCGCCGCTTGGTGTTATTCTCCTGAAATCGTCNGGCTCTGGCCATTCAGTACGTCTGGGTACTACCGTGTTTGGATCATGCGTTATATAACAGCAATCGTTCTCTTTATCTCCGCTGCGACGGGTTGTGCCGTAGTCCCTGCCCAGCAATCAAATAACGAGCTTGTGGTCCAGGACCAGATTCACGACGAAAAGGCCCTGCCCAGCGAGTCTAACCAGACATCAGAACTTATTTTTCAATATTTGCTGGGAGACATTGCATCACGCCGAGGTGACGGTTCACGGGCTGCTGAGTCGATGGCCAATGCGGCTCAAATCAGCGCCGATCCACAAGTTGCTGTCAGGGCCTACCGCCTTTCCATGCATGCCGGGGACTTCGAACGCGCTCTCAAAATGACGGGGCTGCTTAGACGGCTTCTGCCGGAATCGGATCAGCCGTATTTCATGGCGTTAAGGGTACTGGCTAAATTGGGGCGACATGATGCGTTCTTTGACCAAATGGTGTTATTGCTCGACAGGCCCAGCTCGTCAATTGGTCCTCATCTCAGACGAGCGAGCCAGATTCTGGGAGAGGAGCCCGACCCTGTCGTATGGATGCCGGTCATGGAGCGTCTTGTAGAGCGTTACCATCGCGATCCACAGGTGTATCTGGCACAGGCCTGGCTGGCTTATAGGGCCGAACGTCCAGAGATCGCGGACACTGCGCTTAACCAGGCACTTGTGGTCAGGCCCGGCTGGGAGAAGGTTGCGATGATGCGCTTGTCGCACCTCAAGCAGTCCGACAATAGAAAACAGCTGACCGACTATGCGGAAACATTTCTGCGGGACTACCCGGACAGCAGTGAATTGAGAATTACCTGGGCCAGACTGTTGGCTGAGTGGAACGAATTCGAGAAAGCACTGAGTCAGTTCACTAAACTTGTCGAACACGACCCTGAGAATAAAGAGGCGGTTTATGCAGCCGCTGTGCTTAACATGGAACTGGGGAACGATCCGATGGCGACGCGTATGTTTGTACGCTATCTGGAACTCGATCCTGAACACGACCAGTCCAGATTATTTCTTGCCCGGATCGCAGCCGGACAAGATCGTTTTGATGATGCGCTCTCTTGGTTATCTGCGGTAACGAGCGCCGAGTATATATTTGACGCGCAACTGAGAACTGCCTTCGTGCTTGCAGATGCCAAAAGGGCCGATGAAGCACTGGCGCATCTCATACAGATGGTCCCAGATTCAGTACCCGAACAGGTACGGATNTATCTGGCCCAAGAAAGNATTCTGCGCCAGTCTGAAGGACTGGAAGCAGCGTTGGAACTGTTAGACGCGGCGCTCATTGACGTGCCGGGACACGGTGACCTTCTTTATGCAAGAGGCCTGGTAACAGCGCAGCTTAAATTGATCGACAAGCATGAAGCTGATATGCGTCGCCTGATCGAGCTGGAGCCGGATAATGCGCATGCCTATAACGCTTTGGGCTATACCCTGGCTGATCAGACAGACCGTCTCGATGAAGCATTGGTNCTGATTGAGCGTGCGTTGGTACTGCTTCCTGAAGATCCCTTCATTTTGGACTCCATGGGTTGGGTGCATTATCGGTTGGGCAATAACGACTTGGCGCGGGAGTATCTGCAAAAAGCGATCGATCTGCGTCTCGATGCGGAGATTGCGGCACATCTGGGAGAGGTGCTGTGGATGGAAGGGGAGCGTGATCAGGCGCGGACAGTATGGCAACGCGGGCATGAAGATGACCCGGATAATTCAGTACTGCGGGAGACGTTGCGGAAGTTCGAACCGTGAACGGTAAGCGCTGGTTCAGCGTCTGTCTGTTGGTCTCGGCCTGCGCCCAGGTGCCATCAGCACCTGTTGACCCGGATCCGCCGACCGAAAATACGTTGTGGCAACAAAGACAGTTGTTTTTATCGGGTTATGATACGTGGAATCTCGGTGCCCGCCTGGCGGTCAAGGCCGGTCGTCGGCATGAAACGGCAACTATTTATTGGCGACGTCGTGGACTCACCAGTCGTATAGATTTGTTCGGTGCTTTCGGGGTTGGAAGAGTTCGGATATCCGACGATCCGCAGGGTGCTGTTTTGGTAAAGGACAATGCGGATTCGATCAAGGGTCAATCGGCCGATGAAGTGCTGTACAGAACTCTCGGCTGGCATGTGCCGTTTAAGCAGATGGGGTACTGGTTGCGCGGGTTGCCTGAACCGGAACTGCCTGTGACGATCAAACTCGATAAAAACGGCAGGTTGGAAAAGCTTATACAGTCGGGTTGGCAGGTTACGTTCCTGCAATATCGAATTTACGCGGGCCTAGAGCTGCCCCGGAAGCTCTATCTTGTTGCTGATCCCGATATGCTTCCAGCCAGGATTCAGCTGGAGGATGATCAGGCTAAGAGTTTCAGTGTGAAGATTGTGATCAGTCAGTGGCACGACGNTGANGACAAGCTGCGACATTCAAGATGAAAAACTGGCCGGCACCTGCGAAGTTGAACTTGTTTCTACACGTCGTGGGTCGACGTGGGGACGGTTATCACGAACTGCAAACATTGTTTCAGTTGCTCGATTTTGCTGATGTACTGCGCTTCGAGGTGCGAAATGACGGCGTGATTCGCCGCGAAGGCGGGGCAGGTCTGCCTGAGTGTGACTTAACAGTACGGGCGGCCCGAAAACTACAGCAGTTCGGGGGAACCGACCTTGGTGTTGATATAAAGCTCGAGAAAAAGATTCCCGTTGGTGGCGGTCTGGGCGGTGGGAGCTCAGATGCGGCCACGGTGCTTCTGGCGCTGAATCGGCTATGGGAGGTACATGCCAGTGTTGACGCGCTTGCTCAGCTGGGGCTAGAACTCGGCGCAGATGTGCCGGTTTTTATCCATGGCCATTCAGCCTGGGGTGAGGGAGTCGGTGAGAAAGTGACCCCAGCAGTGCTTTCTGAGAGGATTTACTGTGTTGTGGTACCGCAAGTGCTGGTTTCCACTGCTGCTATATTCAATGATTCCGAATTGACACGAAACACGCCTCGAATCAGAATACCCACCCTTTTTAAGGGAGGTCTGAACAACGACCTGGAACCGGTCACATGTCGGCTTTATCCAGAAGTGGGTGAGGCGCTTTCCTGGCTCCGCCAGTTTGGAGAGGCCAGAATGACAGGAAGTGGTTGTGGCTTGTATGTGGCCGTGTCGGACCGACAAAGTGGGGAAGAAATNTTGGAGCAGGCGCCAGCAGGCATCAGCGGGTTTGTTGCAGCCGGCATAAACCAGCATCCACTAAGGACAACCGAGCCAGTTGGGGTGTAGCCAAATGGTAAGGCACCGGATTTTGATTCCGGCATTCCCAGGTTCGAATCCTGGCACCCCAGCCATATTGGTGTCGAAACCAGTGGAGGAATATTGATGGCTTTCGACGATCTCACCGTGTTTACCGGTAACGCCAATCCTGAGCTCGCTCGGGAGGTAGCCGGGCATCTGGNTNTCGGATTGGGACGTGCCCTGGTGAGCACGTTCAGCGATGGCGAAGTTAACGTAGAGATTATGGAGCACGTACGGGCAAGTGACGTATTTGTCATCCAGCCGACCTGTGCACCAGCCAGTAAGCANCTGATGGAATTGCTGGTAATGATCGATGCGTTAAAGCGTTCCTCAGCAGAACGGGTGACGGCCGTAATGCCTTACTACGGTTATGCACGTCAGGACCGGCGTCCTCGAACTGCCCGGGTCGCAATCACCGCTAAACTGGTCGCCGATATGATCGGCGTAGCAGGAGCCGACCGGGTAGTTACCATGGATCTGCATGCTGATCAGATNCAGGGATTCTTTGATGTGCCGGTAGACAATATTTATGCGGCACCGGTACTGAATAATGAATTGTGGCGGCAGCAGCCAGAAAACCTGTTGGTTGTTTCTCCCGATGTCGGAGGTGTTGTTCGGGCGCGNGCCATGGCCAAGCAGTTGGGTGCAGAGCTNGCGATCATTGATAAGCGTCGTCCAAAGGCCAACGAGGCTAAAGTCATGCACATTATCGGGTCCGTGGACAACCATACCTGCGTGTTAATGGACGACATGGTCGATACCGCAAACACACTGTGTGAAGCCGCGTCGGCCCTGAAGGATGCGGGCGCGAAACAGGTGACGGCTTGTTGTACCCACCCGGTGCTCTCAGGTTCGGCCGTAGAAAGGATTACTGAATCTGACCTGGACGAGGTGGTTGTAACCAACTCTATCCCTTTGAATGAGGAAGCTGTAGCTTGTGACAAGATTCGCCAAATCAGTATTGCTGAGCTGCTTGCCGAATCGATTCGCCGAATCGCTGAGGGCGATTCCGTGAGTTCGCTTTTTATGGAATGACAGGCCGGAACGGTTATCGAAGATTAATGCGGGAGTTAAGGAGAGCAAGAGATGAGTACTGATTTTGAGTTGAATACCAAGCCGCGAGATGTATTCGGCACCAAGGCAAGCAGACGCTTGCGACGTTTAGACCAGGTGCCGGCAATGATCTATGGCGCTGACCAGAACAACGAAGCCGTGCTTCTTGATCATCACGAGATCATGCGCAATCTNGGAGTTGAGGCTTTCCATTCGGCGATCATCTCTTTGAAAACCGAATCTGGTTCACAGCAGGTGGTTCTGCGCGAGGTTCAGCGCCATCGAGTTCAACCTAGGTTGGTGCATGTCGACTTTCAACGGATAAAGGCCACCGAAAAGCTGCATATGAAAATTCCGTTGCATTTCGAAGGGGTCGATGAAGCCCCGGGAGTGAAGGTCGAAGAAGGCATTTTTTCCCCACTGATGACAGAACTCGATATCACCTGTTTACCNAAGGATCTGCCCGAATATATTGAGATCGATGTTTCCGCACTGGGAATTAATGATGTTATACATCTTTCTTCAGTGGAGTTGCCTGAGGGTGTTGAATTGACCGGGGTTCTTCACGAAGGTGAAGATCCATCTATTGTTACCGTCATGCCGCCGCGAGAGATCGAAGAGGAAATCCTCGAAGTTGAAGAAGGTATCGAAGGCGAGGAAGGTGTGGAAGGNGAGGAAGGTGAAGCCGCGGAAGGTGCAGTGCCCGCCACCGAAGAATCAGCTGGCGACGCGGACTCTTCTAAAGAGAAGGCCGAAGAGTAATAGCCTACCGGCAATCACCGGGCCTGTGGTTTTGGACTCGGCTGCAGCGTGGTCGATATTCTCTGAATGGACCAGATCAGTCTCATNGTCGGATTGGGAAATCCGGGCACTGGCCATGCCGGTACCCGACACAATGCCGGNTATTGGTTTCTGGAGGAACTCGCGCGNCGCTATCCACTGGATTTCCGTCTCGAAGCACGGTTCAAGGGCGAACTCGCTGAACTGCAGATTGGTGGACGGAAGCTGCGGTTACTCCGACCGAATACCTTTATGAACTTAAGTGGTGCATCGGTCGCACCGTTGGCCCGTTATTTTGATGTCGCACCTGAGCAGATTCTGGTTGTGCACGATGACCTTGATCTGCCACCGGGTGTTGCGAGAATCAAAAACGGTGGTGGTCACGGCGGTCACAACGGACTGCGCAGCTTGTTCAGCGACCTGGGATCCAGGGAATTCATGCGCTTGCGTTTGGGGATTGGTCATCCGGGTAATTCAGATGAGGTTACCGATTATGTGTTGCGGATACCGTCAGCGCAGGACCGCGAGTTAATACTGGAAGCAGTTCAGCGCTCTGCTGGGTTGTTCGAAGACATGACAGCAGGTGACTGGGAGCGTGTGATGAACGAACTGCACAAAGGCCCGAACAGGATAGACGACTGAATGGGGTTCCGCTGTGGTATTGTCGGACTGCCCAATGTGGGTAAGTCCACATTGTTTAATGCCCTGACCCGCGCGGGTGTTCAGGCCGAAAATTACCCTTTTTGTACCATTGATCCGAATGTCGGGATGGTGGAGGTCCCGGACCAGCGACTACGTAAGATTGCTGAGCTCGTGCAACCATCCAGAGTGATCCCCGCCGCCATGGAGTTCGTAGATATTGCCGGATTGGTGTCTGGTGCCTCTCGGGGTGAAGGGCTTGGCAATCGTTTTCTCGCCCATATCCGTGAGGTCGACGCGATAGCACACGTGGTGCGCGTGTTTGAAGACCCCGATGTCAGTCACGTGGCAAATCAGATCGATCCATTGTCTGACATTGCGACTGTCGACACCGAGCTGGCCCTGGCGGATCTGGAGACCGTAGAGCGGGCACTGGATAAATCCCTTAAGGGATCAAAAGCAGGTGATAAGGCCCAGCTTCAGATGGCTTGCCTGCTAGAGCGGGTTCGAGTCTGGCTGGACAGTGGTGCACCGGTCCGCAGTATGGCACTTGCACAGATGGAGCAAGCAGCACTAAAACCGCTTTGCCTGGTGACCGCCAAGCCGGTGCTGTACGTGTCTAATGTTGACGAACACGATCTGGATGGTGGAAAGGGGTCAAGTGTTGCTGGTGTTAAAGCGCATGCACATAATTTTGGTGATGAGCTGGTTTTGGTCAGTGCCAGAATTGAGCAGGAGATCGCGATGCTTGATCATCAGGAGCGGGGTGTATTTCTAAATGAATTAGGGCTCGCAGAATCCGGTTTGGATCGGGTGATTCGAGCCGGTTATACGCTGCTTGGCCTGCGGACATTTTTTACCGCGGCGACAAAAGAAGCTCGGGCCTGGACCATCACGGCCGGCATGACGGCATCAGCCGCCGCCGGGGTAATCCACACTGACTTTGAACGCGGGTTCATTCGTGCTGAGACCATTGCCTACGACGATTTTGTCGAACTCGGTGGGGAGCAGGGAGCACGTGATGCGGGGCGGTTGCGCCTAGAAGGGCGAGATTATGTTGTAAATGACGGTGATATAATGCATTTCAGATTCAACGTCTGATCCTACGGGTTGGTTATACGTACGTCAGACAGCCTGTGCCCCCCTTGGCTATGTAGCTCAGCTGGTTAGAGCACGGCACTCATAATGCCGGAGTCGGTAGTTCGAATCTACCCATAGCCACCATTTTTTCAATGGCTTACGACGCTCCTTATTTGTTGAGGTCGCACACTGTGACCAGAATGTGACCGATGATCGAGCAGACTCACGGCAGACTTCAGATTATCCGGCGCCAAGTGGGCGTATCGCTCGGTCATCTTGATCGTGCTGTGACCCAATAACCGGCTGACTTCCAACAAAGGCACCCCTTCGGTTACCAACCAGCTGGCGAAGGTGTGTCGCAGGTCGTGGATCCGAAAATCAGAGATGTCCGCACGCCTACAGGCCGTGGAAAAGGATTTCCTGATTGACCGAATCGGACACCCCTCACGGTTGACGAACACGAACGACGCATCTGGACAAAATGATGCGCGAAAGCGTTGCCTGCCGATCAGGGCTTGTCTTGCTTCTTTGCACAGGGGGATCGCTCGAGGTGTCCCAGTCTTGGTGTGAACAGCTTCAAGGTGGATGAGGTTGGCCCGTAGATCTACCCGAGACCACTCCAAACCCAGCAATTCGCCCCGTCGAGCACCGGTATAAAGTGCCAGGCGGATGAAATCATTGAGATGGGGTGCTTTGGGTTCGGAACTGGCCGCTTCCAGCAGGCGGTTAGCTTCATCCCGAGTGAGCCACCGAGTCCGGGCACTGCCCACATTGCTCAACTTCCGACCTGTTACTGGGTTACTCAAGCCCCACTCCCAGTGTCGATTGGCAAAGTTGATCGCTGTCGATAGAAATGCCAGTTCCCGATTGATGGTGGCGGGTTTAACACTGTCTTGTTTACGTTTTGTCTGGTAACCCCAAATGTCTTTTGAACTGAGATCGCTCATTAACCGCCCACCGAAGACTGTCCGCAATTGTTTTGCACAGCGAACATCGCGTTCCCAACTGCGTTTGGTGTCTTTCGTGGCTGTGAGATATTCCAACATCAGTTCATCAAACGATCGGTCGATCTGTTTACCCCAATTTGTGGCGTTGTAGATTTCAACTTTCCACTTCGCCTCTAAGACTTCTGCTTCTTTGCGGTCGGTGGTTCCAAGAGAGCGTCTAACTCTCTTGCCGTCTGCGTCGATGAATGACGACCACCAGTACAGACTGGTTTTGCGCTTATAGGGCATGTGCTTTCTCCTTGCACAGCCGATCCCGCGCAAGGTTCATTGTACCGACGTTGTTGATCAATAAAATGGCAAACTGATTGTTTTTCGATACGAACGGCTCGCCCAATCCGTACGACCGGCAATTTTCCTTTTTCAATGAGCCGAGCGACCGTCCTTGGGTGGACAGAAAGTTGCGAAGCCGTTTCTTCGAGGGTCCACAAAAGTTTTTTAGCATCATGAAATGTCTCTTCAGGCGTGCTCAGTGTCGCGCCCCCTTGGTATATTTATTAGAAGGTGTTCTCGATACGGACTAGGCGAACTGCGAGACTGATCCGCCCAGTGGACGAGTCGGGCAGAATTGGACGTTACTGATAAGCCTATTGATCCGTATTTAGGAGAAGTCATGAGCCTTCTAGTCCGTCATCAGGATCTGACCAGAGCTTCCAGTTATGAGGTGCGACGTCTGTGGATGGAGTGTCCAGCTTGCCTTTGCAGTCGTCGATCTGAAACCACGTCAGAGCAAAAAGACTGCATTTGTTCAAGCCGCCTTGACGCGATGTCAAAATCAAACCTCGATCCAGCAGTTCTTTTCTCGCTTTGAAGAGCTGATCGTTCGACTTCCATCCGCGTTTTCGCATCACGCTTAGGGGCGCACAGAGGTCACCGTTGTTACAGCCCCGGTATTGGGCTGCGATGTCGATCAATAACTTGGTCGCTCGGGGTGATAAGGTTCTGAAACTATCGTGGTCCAGTACGTTGTGCGGCAAGCTAAGGAAAGGCTGTGTCGTTTGGCGCCCCATATTTCGACGCCTTTTTTCGTTACGGACCGTCAATTAGCACGACCTCGTTTTTTAACCTTCAAAACTTCACCAAACTCGGGTGCCAGCACCTGGGAGAGCGTGGTGGTGACGTTTTCTACATCCACCAATGCATCTGCCAGGGTAGCGGCATCGGATCGTCTCACCATGAGCTCACCAAGACTTTGGAAGGCCGATGGAAAGGTGGGGTGATAGGTTACGGACTCCCAGTTGTCCTTGTCTTTCCTAGCGCGCTTCTTCTGGACGATCCACTGATAGGGGTCAGTGATAATGCGGTACTGCTTGTTGATTGGAACGATCATTTGTCGACCTCAAAAAATTAAGTCGACACCTAATGTATACGATAAAGCTACTAGGGTGTCACTATTCCAATTTCGAAAAATAAGTTGACTCAAGCGATGTTTTTATTGTCGCAAAATGTCGAGCGAGTTCCCGAACCTCGCGAGTGGTTAGCCACACCAATCTCTAACATAAATCCCGTTTGGGACGGGACGCAGGGCCCAGCAACGTTCTTCCGTTTCAGAAACGTTTTGCACTCTTTTCACAATACGCAGCGTAACTATGACCATCACTATCTGTATATTTTCCGTAGATTTCTAGTTGTTGCTTTTTGGTTAATCTCCAATACCAAATTGAATAACCAGTGACCCTGTCAATATCCAACGTCATCAAACAAGGCACACCTTCGCAATCCGTGCTGTTAAATCCAAAACCTTCAATCTTTTCATCGGTAACCCTTGAGAGTCTGAAATCTCGCCATTCGTTACCAGGTGCATGTGTCGCCCTAAATAGTTCGCCTTGTTCTAAATTATCTGGCAAGACAATATGCCAGGGCACAAGTTTTAGATATTTGTGTGTTTGGTGGCATTTTAAGTAAGTTTCCCCCTGCACTAGCCCGGAAACGACACTAACTATAACTACGAAGAGGAATGTGTAGATGTGTTTCATCACGATTTATAGGCGTGTTGGTCCACTTCAGTATCCAGCCTTACAAGATTTCCAGTCTTCATAAACCTTTCCATTTCTCGGCGATATAAATGCGAGATTTCCGCCTGGAAGTCGATCAGAAGCACGCCCTGGGGAGATAATCACGCAGCCATGCATGATTCCTACTTTTGCGTAGTAATCGCTATTGAAATCTGAATACATAAAATAGATGGCTGTGTCTGGAAACCCTACTCCCGCCAATCCAACATGAAGATTTGTGCCTACAAAATAGTCACAGTTGATTTGCTGTGAATCTGAAACCTTGCATGATTTACCAGCAACTACATCTTCATAAGTCTGATTACCAGCGATAACGACACCACTAAGCAGGAACAGACAGAAGAATGTGTAGATGTGTTTCATTCCTAATATCTCACTAAAACTGTAAGTTTCTCTGCCATAGTCAATCCTCAGATTGTTTTTACCCGCACACTCACACGCCTTTTCCAACCCTCTGANTTCATAATTTATCCACGTAGAGATATGATAAATTAATGTCTAGACTGATACCGGTTTATCGGGTTTTCTTTTGGTTAGGCAAATCAGAATCCGCACTACAGTTGCATTAACACCCACTTGAGTCGTCAGTGACCGTTAGCTGAACTGGCCACAGTGGAACATTGACGGTTGATACCAAAATGCCCAGCGTAGTTTTTGAAGTTGTTCCGAAAGGTGAGTTGGTCATTGGTAGGGGCTGTGTTGTTGTGGTCTCCGGNTACAANCNTGATGTTGACAACCCTCTGNCCAGCCTCCAGTTGTGTATTNACGACAATTGGCAGACCGTCAAGTATCTGAACGAANGGCGGGACGATCTCTCAATGTCATTGACCGGGGACGNTAGTGCNATCNCCCGANNTGGNTTCTGGGGTACTTATCAACTCGATNCATCGNTCNCGACTGGCCCAGTCACGATCAGGTACAGCGCGCTGTTCTNGGACAAGACCAAGGAAACCGGGACAGTAACAGACATCATTCTGGAATCCACGCTACGCCCTCCTAGCGANGATAAGGCCAGTTTGACGACAGGCGCCCCGGTCACCATCTGTATGACCACTTATGAGCCGAATGAGGANTTTCTTGNGGNACAGTTGCGATCAATACAGGAGCAAAGTTATCAGGANTGGGNGTGCCTTATCTGCGATGACNACTCCTCAGAGTCAACGCTCTCTGTCATAGAGCGACTGTGTCAGGAAGAGCCACGGTTTCATCTTCTCAAGAACCCTGACAACGTTAGCTTTTATTTGAATTTCGAGCGCTGCCTGAGAAACGTACCGAGAGATAGCCAGTTCATCGCGCTATGTGATCAGGATGATGTGTGGCATCCNGACAAGTTGCAACGGTTGTTGCNAGAATTTNATAATTCCACNTCTCTTGTCTACTCAGANATGCGGTTGGTTGATGNGAAGGANGAAGTATTGAGNGACACGTACTGGAGTGATCGAANAAANAATTATTCCAAGTTAGACGTGCTCATGGTCGCTAATACCATCACCGGGGCTTCCAGTTTGTTTCGTGCGAGCCTGCTCGATCTGATATTACCCTTCCCCGAGAGAATCGGCGACGCCTATCATGACCATTGGATTGCACTGGTCGCCTTTCTCGGGGGAGACATAAGATACGTCGACGAACCGCTATATGATTATCGACAGCATGGAAATAATATCATCGGTCAGACCGTGTTTGATAGCGACAAGGACTCAGCTTCGATATGGCAGTCTATTCGGACAGAGTTTAAAACAGCCTTCTCGCCACCAGTGATTGAAAACGAAGAGGCCCCTAGCTTCTCGCCACCAGTGATTGAAAACGAAGAGGCCCCTAGTGCACCGCAACCATCTGAGTCGTCAGTAGCGCCGGTAACTCTTTTTGAGAAGCCCGCGAAGAGTGCGGCCCTCGCCGAGTCTCAGGGAGAAGGAGGTCCAGTTCAGCAAGCATCTATTCGCAATCTGCAAGATGGGGAAGTCGCTTTAATCGAATTACCGACAACCAAACTACCGGACCAACAGGATGCACCTACAGCCAATAATACGGTGCAAACTAGATCACAAATCAAATCAGTAATTGGTCTAACCTCATTCCCGAGGTTCGAATATAACCGAGTAAAATTTCAAAAACCTGCTAGTGACCCAATGACTGATCATCGATCAGCGGTACGTCGCGCGATAAGGCTCTTAGTCATATCAAGTCATTTTTGGGTACTAGTGACCGTCAATCTGGCCAGACATTGCGTCAGATTTGTAGTCATCGGGGCACATCATATTATTTTAGTAGCAATCAATCTGGCCAGACAT
>PCBE01000067.1 GCA_002731295.1 Acidiferrobacteraceae bacterium
GAGAAATTCATCCAGCAGGTAGGTGCTGGGCAGGCTGTTGGGCCGATTACTCCACAGGTGGTGATGAGGGTCACAGATCGCCAAGGGAGGGTCGATTGTTTCCTCCTGGGTGAGTGACAGCCAGTCGGGCGCTGGATTCATCTTGACTAAGCCTGCCTTAAAGTAGCTTTGACGGAATCATCTGAATCAGACGGCTCGACCCTTAATCGAATCAACCCATTCCCCGCTCAAATTGTTCGCGGCCCGATGCTACGGCGGGGTGTTGATGGATCGCGTCGTCATTCAGATCCGTGCCCCAGCCGGCTCTATCCGAGAGTCTGAGTTCCCCATCGACAATGTCCGGGGTATGGGTCACGATATCGTCTTTCCAGGGGATATCATCAATGTCGATCTCCATGATCCGAAAATTCGGGATTGCAGCGCAGAAGTGGGCACTCATCAGGGTCGACAAATGGCCATAAAAGTTGTGCGGCGCCACATTGACCTCAAAGCTTTCAGCCAGTGCTGCGATCTTCATAGACTGCCATATGCCATTCCACGGCACGTCCACGATCGCGACATCCATCGCCTGGTGTTCAAAAAACGGGCGATAGCCTCGGAGTCCGAACAATGACTCGCAGGAGGCGATCGGCGTCCTGGTGGCTCTGCGAATCAGTGACAGTGCTGCCGGATCGTATATATCGATCTCGAACCAGTCCAAGTTGAGGTCATCGAGCGCACGGGTCACAGCGAGATAGCCCTCAGTGCGGTAGTTGAAGTTAAGGTCGAGCATGATCCCGGTATCCGGGCCAGCGCCAGCCCGGAACGCCTCGAGCTGGCTGCGAAGCGACCGGATGATCTGACGATCGGCATTCAGTGCTGGCCAGCCCGGTGCTCTGGCGAACCCCGGCTGGTGCATCCGTGGCGTGCCGTCAAAAAGGAAAATATTTGTTTTCAAAGCGCTGAATCCCCCAGCGGCAACTTCTGCACCCAAACGAGTCAGATCGTCCAGTGAGTTGACGGGGGGTTTGTCAAGATGGTGGGCTGTTTGCGCGAGCCGGTAGGTGCCACAGTGGGACCAATATAGCGGCAGTCGCTCCCGGATCATGCCGCCCAAGAGTTCATAGACCGGCACATCAAGGTGCCGTGCTTTGAGGTCGATCAGGGCGTTTTCAACGGCCGCAATGGCCTGTTGAGCGATACCCCCGTGTGCTTGTCGTGTACGGGCATAGAGCTCGGCAGAGATCCGCTCGTGCGCGAGTACATGTTTGCCGACGATCCATTGCAGCAGTCCCTCGATGACCTGCGTGAGGCCCGGACTGCCGTAGGATTCGTTGTATTCGGAAATTCCTGTTGTACCATCCTGTGCTACCAGCCGCAGAAATGAGAATTTTCGCCAGCCAGCATCGCAATGCAGTGTTTCGTAGGAATCAAGAATCATGTCAAACTCTCCCTTGCATACACGAAATAACTCCGCGGTGTGTTGGGTGACTGCGCAGGTGACCGTTTTTGCGGGATCCACCGGCCAGTGAATTTACACACTGTACACCAGACAGCCCACTCAGGCAGGGAGACTCATCAATGTACGATCTGGTTTTGAAACAAGCCCGCGTGATCGATCCCCAGGCAGGTCTCGACAAGGTCTGTGATATTGCTTTCAAAGGGGGCTCTGTCGCTATTATTCAGGATACTATTCCTGCCAGCGAGGCACTAGAGAGTCACGATCTGACCGGTTGCCTGGTTGTCCCGGGGCTGATTGACCTACACACGCATGTTTACTGGGGCGGTGCAGCAATCGGCATTGAACCGGATACGTATGCAAAGGCATCCGGTTTAAGTACATTGATTGATGCGGGAACTGCCGGTCCGGGAAACTTTACCGGTTTTCTAAAGCATGTTATCGAACCCGCCGAAACGAGGATTCTTGCATTTCTCAATATTTCATTCCCGGGCATATTTGCGTTCAGCAGGGAGATCATGGTCGGAGAGTGCGGCGATCTACGACTGTTGAATCCTGCTGCCTGTCTAAACATTGCATCGCTTTATCCCGACGACATCATAGGCATAAAAGTTCGGGTGGGTATGACGGCAAGCGACGGCCAAGGTTCAGCGCCGCTGGATCTGGCATTGGAAGTGGCAGATGAGTTGGGTCTGCCCGTGATGTGCCATCTAGATAACCCACCGCCCAGTCGCCTGGAAGTCGTCTCCAGATTGCGTAAAGGCGATATTCTGACGCACTGTTTCCGTCCGTTTCCTAACGCACCTGCCAGAATGCGAGATGGTGCTGTCCGTGAAGAAATCATTGCAGCAAGGGAGCGGGGCGTGATATTCGATATCGGACATGGAAAGGGTTCGTTCGGGTTTGTCACGGCAGAAGCAATGATCGGCGCTGGCTTTTTACCCGAGTGCATTTCAAGTGACGTGCATGTGCTGAGTATAGACGGCACTGCCCAGAGTCAACTCAACACGCTGTCAAAGTTTCTAGCACTCGGAGTTTCTTTGAATGATGTCATCGCAGCCAGTACCAGTGGCCCGGCAGCTGCCATCGGCCGACCCGAGCTGGGATCTTTAGTACCGGGCAGTCCGGGCGATGCGACCGTTTTGCATCTGGATGAGGGCAGTTTCGAGTTCGCCGATGTAGAAGGTCTCGTCCGTACAGGCAATACACGGCTAACCGGTGATGCCAGGGTGCTTGGTGGGCGCTGGCACAGTGCTTGAATCTTGCGTTGCAGTGCTTTCAGGAGGCAACCTTCTGATTCATGAAGCTTATTGACAGCGGTATGAGCGGTATCTGTACGGATTAACTCAGGGGAGGGTTTGTGACGGATTATGATTTTCTGCTGATAGGTGCAGGTATCCTGGGTCTGAGCACCGCACGGGAATTGCAGCAGCGCTATCCGGGTAGCCGTGTCTGTGTTGTCGAAAAAGAACAGGTGCCGGCGTATCACCAGACCGGCCACAACAGTGGTGTGATTCATGCGGGGGTGTATTACACGCCGGGCAGCTTGAAGGCACAGTTTTGTTTTGAAGGAAACCGGGCCATCAAATCATTTTGTCTGGAACATGGCATCGAGTTCGATGAATGTGGAAAACTGTTGGTCGCGACCAATCCTATCGAGGTCGAGCGCATGCAGGTGCTGATCGAGCGGTCTAAACAGAACGGGTTGACAATCGAGATCCTGGATCATAATCAACTGGCTGAGGCCGAGCCAAATATTTCCGGGCTTAGTGCGATTCTTGTACCTTCCACGGGCATCGTTAGCTATACCGCGATTTGTCACAAGCTCGCTGAACTGATCAAGCTCGACGGCGGTGAAATTTTGTATGGAAGTGCCGTTGATGCTTTGACGGAATCCGAAAACGATGTCGTTGTCGGTTGTAATGATCGCAGGTTGTCGGCCCGTAAGCTGATTGCGTGTGGTGGTGTGATGGCAGACCGTTTGGTTCGACTGCTGGGCGGCGAGCCGGATTTCCAGATTGTCCCGTTTCGTGGGGATTATTATCGTCTGGCGCCGCACCATAATCAGATCATCCGGCATCTTATCTATCCCATACCGGATCCGGCGCTGCCTTTTCTGGGTGTCCATCTGACGCGAATGATTGATGGTTCAGTGACCGTGGGCCCGAATGCTGTAGTCAATTTTTCACGTGAGGGGTACAGTCGTTTCGGATTTTCATTTGCAGACGCAATAGAGATGTTTAGGTTTCCAGGATTCCGCAGAGTTGTCTGGAAAAACTTTTCGGCCGCAATGCAGGAACTCAAAAAAGGCCTCTGGAAACCGAGTTATCTGAAAGAGGTGCAGAAGTACAGTCCCAGCGTACAGTTGGATGATCTGCAACCCTATCCGCCAGGGATTCGTGCCCAGGCGGTCAGTACTGACGGGCAATTGGTCGACGATTTCCTGTTTCATCATACGGGTAACAGTNTGNTTGTCTGTAATGCGCCATCCCCAGCTGCCACTTCGTGTTTCCCCATTGCTCGTCATATAGTCGATCAATTGCCCAACCAGTAGGAATAATCTGTTACCTTGCGTCACAGGCCAAACTTGTTAACAATGGTGGTTACGTCGGCGATTGCCGGCCAACGAAATGGCCGGAGTTGGGNATCGTGAGCACACAGCATAGAGCGCCGCTAAAGATTGGAATCGGTGGNCTCGGCGCTATTGGTTTGACGCTGGCACGCCGTCTGGATGATGGGATTGAGGGCTTGNTGCTGGCGGCAGTATCAGCGCGAGACAAAGACGCGGCCCGCCTTAGATTGAGTGGCTTTCGACAGCGTGTTCCGGTCGTAACATTATCTGAACTTGCGAAAGAGTGCGATGTGGTGGTCGAATGTGCACCCGCTGAAGTGTTCAATCAGGTTGCCGAACCGGTAGTACGCCTGGGGAAAGTATTGATTCCTGTCAGTGTTGGGGGGTTGCTCGCTAACTGGCATCTGGTCGAGATGGCAAAAGCCACTGGTGCACGGATTAATGTTCCCAGCGGAGCTGTATTGGGTCTTGATGCCGTTCGTGCGGCCGCCTTGGGCGAGATCACACGGGTAACCATTGTAACTCGAAAACCGCCAGCCGGCCTGGCAGGCGCCCCGCACATCGAAAACCATCAAATTGATCTCAACTCTGTCGAGCAACCGCTAAAAGTGTTTGAGGGTTCTGCAAGAGACGGCGTGGCGGCCTTTCCAGCCAATGTCAATGTGGCCGCTGCTTTGGGACTCGCCGGTATCGGGCCGGATCAGACCTGGCTTGAAGTCTGGGCCGACCCTGAGGCCAGCCGAAACACGCACTCCATCACAGTGGAATCTGACAGCGCCCGCTTTGAACTTAAGATAGAGAATGTTCCAACCGAGGAAAATCCGAGGACCGGCAGAATTGTTGCGCTGAGCACACTGGCGGCGCTGAAAAGACTAGTGGACCCATTGACTGTCGGGACGTAACGATCCCGTTGTCTAAATCTACGGGGGGTTACTTAGCCACGGCCAACGAAGGGCATATTGGTCGCCATTACTGTCATGAACAGTACGTTGGCATCCAGGGGTAATTCGGCCATATAAACGACGGCACGCGCAACATCATCGACGTTCATCGTTGGTTCCACGGCAACGTCACCGTTGGCTTGTGCGACGCCGGCGGACATTTTTTCTGTCATCTCGGTGAGGGCATTGCCGATATCAATCTGTCCGCAGGCTATGTTATAGGCACGACCATCGAGTGATGTCGAGCGCGTTAGCCCACTGATTGCATGCTTGGTGGCCGTATAAGGTGCGGAGTTCGGCCGGGGGGCGTAAGCGGACACCGACCCGTTATTGATAATTCGACCACCGCGAGGCTGTTGTGTCTTCATCACCCGAAATGCTGCCTGCGTACACAAAAACGCCCCCGTCAGGTTGACATCAACAACGCTTCGCCATTCCTCGATGGTGAGTTCTTCGAGTGGTACAGGTCGTGCACCGAGCCCGGCATTGTTGAAAAGCACATCAACGCGACCAAACTGGTTGCGGGTGTTCTCGAATAAATTTGTGACCGACTCAGGGTCGCTGACATCTGTGGGCACGACCAGGGTACGTTCGCCGTCGTCCTGGGCAAGATCTACGGTTGTTTTGAGTGTGTCGGATCGACGCCCGGCGAGTGCCACTGCATAGCCTTGCGCNTGGAGTGCCAGTGCTGNGGCCNGNCCAACGCCNGAACCCGCCCCAGTGATGANTGCTGTCTTTTTATCAGAACCCATATTCATAACCCCGGATTGTTTGTTGAGCTAGANGGCNGTGCGGGAATGCTCCACTGTACCTGAACTGGCGTGTCTGGCAAGGTTTCGAGGCTGACTGTCGCCTGGTCAGTTTGCAATAGGTACTAAAGTTTGGTTAGAGTTGCGCGCTTTCTACCAGGTAAAANCCCGCCGTACCCAGTCCAGGTAAGTTGATACGCTCGATACATTTTATCCGTGCGCCGGTTGAGATATGCAGGTAGAAAGGAGACAACAATGACGACAGCGGTGGTTGTGGCGACTCGAAGATGGACAGAACGCGCCTGTGACGAATTGACCAGGCAGTTCGACGTTCGCCTCAACCAGGAGGATCACCCACTCTCGTTGGACGAGGTCCGACTACGGTGTGAGGGGGCCACTGTACTGTGCCCGTGGGGTGGTGACCGCCTGGATGCAAAATTTATTGCTAGCCTCCCCGATAGCGTAAAGCTGATCGCATGTATCAGTGCGGGCACCGAACATGTCGATATCGCTGCGGCAGCGGCACGCGGTATCGTNGTGGCCAACACCCCGGACGTTGTAACGGAAGAAACTGCNGATATGACATTTGCTCTGCTGCTCGGCTTGTGCCGCCGCCTGGTCCAAGGTGATACCCTGATCAGAACCGGCAACTGGNAGGGTTTAAGTATTGATGATCCTAACTCCGGCAGCCGGGTCTGGGGGAAAACATTGGGTATTATTGGGCTGGGCGGAATTGGAGCTGCTGTTGCACACCGCGCCGCGGCTTTCCGGATGCCAGTGGTTTATCACAGCCGGAGTCCAAAACTCGAAGCTGAAAAGGAGTGCAATGCTCGCTATTGCGCCACTTTGGATGAACTGCTGGAAATATCCGATGTTGTCTCTTTGCATTGCCCACTGACGGAACAGACCCGGAATCTGATAGATGCCAACGCGCTGTCTAAAATGAAACCCAGCGCGGTGTTAATCAATACCGCACGGGGAGCAGTAGTGGACGAAAGAGCATTGTCTGATGCACTTATTCAGGGCAAGATCGCCGGTGCTGGCCTGGATGTATTTGTCAGCGAACCGGCAGTGGGTGAACACCTGACTGGTCTTGATAATGTTCTNCTGTCACCTCATGTGGGGACAGCCACGACGGAGACACGTGATGAAATGGGTCTACGCGTTATCGAAAACATTAAAACCTTTCTATCGACCGGCCAACCACGCGACAGAGTCGAACGCTGAATATTGTGCCGGTTAATGTGAGTGACGCGGCACAATATTCCTGAGTTTCTGATATTTTGTAGCCAGTTCAATGATGCCCCCGGTAGACAGTTGCCCTACGGTATCGCGGTAGATCTCCTGCCAGGGTGTCTGGTGTTCAGGGATTTGGTTTTCGAGCGAAGCCGTGCGTGTAGCAAGTTCCTCATCAGCAATTAGAACATCCAGCGTACCCTGGTTGAGGTCAATTTTTAACGTATCCCCTGTTTGCAGTAATGCCAGTCCACCACCAATTGCCGACTCAGGTGAGGCGTTCAGAATGGAGGGGCTGCCGGAAGTGCCGCTCTGACGACCATCACCCAGTGTGGGCAACTCACGAATTCCCTTCCTGATTAGAGCGTCAGGTGGCTGCATATTAACGACTTCGGCTGACCCGGGATATCCAATCGGGCCACAACCACGGATCACGAGAATGCAGTGTGCATCCACGTCCAGGGNCGGGTCATTGATCCTTTTGTGGTAATCCTCCGGGCCGTCGAAGACGATAGCGCGAACTTCAAAGACGTTTTCCTGATTCAGTTCCGAAAGATAGCGTTGCCTGAATTCATCGCTGATGACAGATGTTTTCATGATTGCAGCATCACACACGTTGCCTTTTAGGACAGCAAATCCAGCGTTTTCCATCATCGGGTTTTCATAGGGTCTAATCACATCGGTGTTCAACGGTGGCGTGTTGACACAGTTCTCTTTAACAGTCGATCCAGCCACCGTCATGGAATCGCCGTGCAGTCGGCCGGCTTTTAGTAGTTCGTGCATAACAGCGGGTACACCACCTGCCTGGTGGTAGGCTTCGCCCAGGTATTCGCCCGCAGGCTGCAGGTTAACCAACAAGGGGATAGTCAGCCCTACTGTTTCCCAGTCACTGATATCGAGTTCGATATTGGCGTGACGGGCAATCGCATTCAAGTGAATGGGCGCATTGGTAGAGCCGCCGATTGCCGAGTTAACAACGATTGCGTTTTCGAAGGCTTCTCGTGTCAATATTTTTGACGGTGTCAGATCTTCTTCCACCATCTCGACAATTCGACAGCCGGTTTTATAGGCGGTTTCGGCTCGTTCTTTATGTGGTGCGGGGATGGCAGTACTACCTGGCAAAGACATGCCGAGCGCTTCGGCAAGCGAATTCATCGTCGTGGCAGTACCCATCGTGTTGCAATGCCCGGGGGAGGGTGTGGCATCAGCGACTAACTGTATGAATTCTTCGTCGTCGATCTCACCTTCAGCCAAAAGTTTTCGGGCTTCCCATAGGATGGTGCCTGATCCAGCGAGTTTTCCGCGCCAGTAGCCATTGAGCATGGGTCCACCAGATAATGCGATTGCTGGAATATCGACAGTTGCAGCGCCCATCAACATAGCGGGCGTGGTCTTGTCGCAGCCAGTGGTCAGCACGACACCATCGAGCGGATAACCGAAAAGGACCTCGACCAGGCTGAGGTACTGCAAGTTTCTATCCAGCGCAGCCGTCGGTCTTTTGCCACTTTCCTGTACAGGGTGAACAGGGAACTCCAGGGCAATGCCACCGGCTTCCCGGATACCGTCGCGAATCCGGCGTACCAAGTCGACATGTATCCTGTTGCAGGGCACCANATCACTGCCCGTTTGTGCAATTCCGATAATTGGATTGCCTGAGCGAAGTTCTGCGGCGGAAATGCCGAAATTGGTATACCGTTCGATATGGGTGGCGGTTGCACTGGGATCGCCAGGGATATCAAACCATTCTCGGCTTCTGAGGCGTCTGGATGTTCCTGTCATCGATGCTCTCCGTGAGNTATTGTTCAGATCATCGCAGCCGCGCAGATAAATCAGAGTAAGTTCCGCGCGCTGTGTTTAGTATAGATCAACAGTACAATAGGGCTCAGGTTGCTGGTACTCGAACTTAACCATTGACTATACCCTGCCCGACCGATGATTACAGGCGATTTACAACAAGCAGCTCAATTGCTTATTCGGGCTTGTCAGGACGGGCAGCGGATGACAATGTTGCCTCCTGCGGCTCAGCCGGCCGACCTCGAGCAGGGCTATCAGGTCCAGGATGTTGTGGCTGCCCAAGACGCCGTTGCTGGATGGAAGGTCGCGGCAACCAGTCTGGCGGGCCAGAATCATATCGGTATCACTCACCCGATTGCAGGACAGCTTGGTGCATCCTGTGTGCTTGATTCCGCGGGCACAGCTGACATGACAGGAAACCTTATGCAGGCAGCAGAGGCGGAATTTGTCTTCGAATTTTCTGCCAATCTGCCAGCTCGGGAAAAGTCCTACGAGACTGATGAGATCATGGCCCGTGTCGGAGCGCTACGCCTAGGCATAGAGCTCCCTGATTCTCGTTATGAGCTGTTTGCCCAAGCAGGAGCACCCCAGCTTATTGCGGATAATGCCTGTGCCAATCTCTTTGTACTGGGTCCGAAAGTCGAGTGTGATTGGCGCAGCGACGATCTTGCCAGCCAGAAAATATCGCTTTGGTTAGACGGGGTGCTGGCTACGGAAGGTAGTGGTTCTGATGCACTGGGCGACCCCAGATATGCATTGGCCTGGCTGGTTAACCACCTATCACAAAGGCGGATCGATCTATTCGCGGGCCAGTTTGTGACCACAGGTGTCTGCGGAGAGCCTACGTCTGTTGGGTCTGTTAGCCATGTTCGGGTCGAGGTTGAGAGCTATGGCCGGGTCGAAGTCAATCTCTTAAACAGCGAACAAGATTTTTCTCGTCAGGGGGTGATGTCATGAAGCAGTCCTCCCTTGGGCGGACCGGTCTGCAGATTTCTGAACTTGTTTTTGGTGGCGGATTTGTCGGCGGAATTTTGTTGCATGCCAGCGATGTGGTCCGGCGTGATGCGATTCAGTTGGCAATTCAGGCAGGTATTAACTGGATCGATACGGCAGCTTCATATGGAAACGGCCAGTCCGAAGAGGTTGTTGGCTGGTTGTTAAGTGAACTGCCGGACAAGGAACGGCCCCAAGTGTCTACCAAGTTCAGAGTCGACCCCAACGGTGATGATTACACGGGGCAGATTCGACGGTCGCTGGATCAAAGTCTGCGCAGATTGCAGATGACCTCTGTCCCGCTGGTTCAATTACANAATCAACTGGGAAGNGGTGATCAACANCTTCCTCTCAATGAAGTAATGAGATCAGATGGAGTACTCGATGCTCTGGATAGGATTCGGGCGGAAGGTCTGACAGATTTTATCGGCTTTACGGCTTTAGGCGATGCCAGTGCCTGCCGTGCAGTGGTTGAAAGCGNTCGGGTAGACACGGCACAGGTGTATTACAACCTGATCAATCCCAGNGCGGGATTCGACATTGANGGGCACTGGCACAGCGACGANTACACGGGTCTGCTCGCAGCGTGTCAGCAATTCAATGTTGGCGTACTGGGTATTCGGGTGTATGCCGCCGGAATCCTCGCCAGTCGTGTACAGCATGGACGAGAGATACCGGTCACGCGTAATTCGGACTATGACAGCGAACTAAGACGGGCAGATATGGCCCGTGAGGTATTAGCNGAGATGGNCGGGTCTGATGCTCAAAAAGCGCTGCGTTTCGTGCTGGATCAGGACGCGATCCATGGCGCAGTAATCGGGCTCGCGGAATTGTCCCACCTNCAAGAAGCNATCCAGGCAACCCAAATGGGCCCTTTATCGAGTTCGGTGACTAAGGCGCTGAAAGATCTTTGGAGCCGGGATTACCGCTGAGGATTGCTCGCTCACCGGAATCGTAGANCTAGGTCGTCCCTGCTACAAAGGTGTGCCTGGCTGACNGGCNGANTTCAGTCNGCGGTATCGCGTTTCGGTTCACGAAGAAATAAAGCAACGCCTGCAAATACCAGGGGNATCAGCGCCAGNACTCTTAAGGTGAAATCGAGNTCCCACGCACGGTCGTAGGCGATGGCATACGGAATTGCCCCAATCGAAGCGCCTACAATACCTACCATCTGTCCAATACCCTGGATACTGCCAAGATGTCGTCGTCCAAAATAGCGTGGCCATAGAAAACCGAAAAATGTCATCGTGANNCCNTTGTTAATGCCAAAAATNATCGCAAAAACGANCGCACTGGGTAGGTCACTTACAAAAGTAACCGAAACCAGGGCCGCGACCATTACCAACAGACCGCCACAGAACATCCAGTCGGTGCGGAACTTATCCAGCATTTGACCCACAATGGGCATTGAGACCGCTGCNGTGATCCCAGTAACAGTAAACATCAGTGTGGCGGTCTGTGGCTCCAGACCATGACTGGTCAATATGCCTCTAAAAAAAACATGCAGNGTGGTGACCAGCATGGACAATGCAGTCAGGCCGGCGGTGATGATATAAAACGTTGGTGTGCGCAGGGCCTCACCCCGAGTCAGGCCCCAGATTTCTGTTTCTTTCCCGGACCCCGATGCAGGGTCGCTGTTTGTACTGGCGCCATCGGGCTTAAGGCCGAGCAGTTCAGGTTTGCTGTGGGCCAAAAGCAGGATCGGCGGCAGAAATAACACCAGGGTGCTGATACCCAGCCATACCCACGAGGCTCGCCACCCGACCAGATCGATCAGCGCCTGGCAGATCGGTGGGTGCATAGCCATAGACAGNGGAAATCCTAGCGACATGATACCCAGTGCGAATCCCCGCCTTTGGTCGAACCATTGGGAGACCATGTTGACGCANGCCAGCATCAAAGAGCCTTGACCCAGAAAACGAAGAAAACCGAATGCGACAGCAAACACAGCCCAGTCACGGGCCAGGCTGAAAAGTGTTGCTGTAACAGCCAGGCCCACGATAACGCCAGAAAGAATTACAGTCGGACCATAACGATCGAGCAATCTGCCCACATAGGGTAGGAGGAACGCGGCCAGAAAGGTAGCGCCACCATAAGCAAAGGTGATCGCTGTCTGACGGTTACCACCCATCCAGTCGGCGGCAAACGAAAAAGTCATTTCACGACTGATGTCTTCGAAATAGAGTCCAATCAGGTGCGACTGGCCAGGCCCGGTGCCAATCATCGTAAAGCTGGTGACTGCAAGAATTATCCAGCCATAGAAAAATCGGCGATTGATTACGTGAAACAGAGACGTTCGCAGCGAACTTAGCATCAAAGAGTCGGTGTAAAAAAGACGGTGAGGGATTTAGAAGTGTATAACTGGACTATAGATCAGCGGCGAACAGTTGGAGTTCTCGTATAAGGTCGTTAGGTACTTCCAGCGGTAGCATATGGCCTGCATGAGGAATGTCTACACGCTGAACGTCCGCTATTCGTCGCATCAACTGAGTAACCACTTGGGCATCGTAGAAGACACGATCTTGAAGGCCCATCACTACAAGAACAGGGCAGTTGATATCCTCATACTTCACATTCCAGTCCGCACTACCCATGTTACTGAGCAGGTTGTAGGCGCCGGAGTTCTTGTCCATAGGGGAGTACTCAGTGTCGCTCTGAAGAAAATTTCCTCGATTCGCAGCGAGCCATTCCGGACCCCAGATCAGCGGGGTCATGATATCTCCCATCAACTGTGCTCCACCGACGTCCATCGCCCGAACCACCGCATCATTGATCCACGCGATCCTGGGGCCAATAGTCCTCAGTGTATTCAGAAGTACCATGCCGGCTGCATCAACGCCGCTTAAGTGTGCCTGCAGTGCAAACAGACCGCCTATAGACAGGCCAACGAAAACCGGTCGGTCAATCTCCAGGGTGTTTACCAGTTGTGATAAATCACCTGAAATCAATTGGTCATTAAGAACTGTGCCGTCCTGGTAAGGGCTGTCAGCCTGGCCGCGAAAATTATAGGCCAGTGTGCCGTAACCTGCATCACGCAGCGCGGGTCCTACTTCAGCCTGCCAGATATCAACACTGCCCGTAATCGGATTAACAAATACAAAAGTTGGTGCGCCTGTATTAGCGGGGTGGCTATGTTCGTAATATAGCCCGTCGTTCGGGCCAAGGTTGAGCAAAGGCATGAGATTTAGTCTATGGCGGTGTGGGTTATCCGAGTAGGGTGTAGCGTTAGACAGGTTCGATCAAGCCGCGGCAACCAATACTACTCACTACATATTATCTATGCAGTATTATTGGACTACAAGTGCCCGATGAAAATCGGTAGGACCAGTTCTGATTATAGTTTTGCGCCAAAGTGTTAGATCGCGTGGCGCTTGTCCAGTCGGAGAGCTGCCATCGTGTACTTCGGCCCCGTGTCATCGGTACAATAGGGTCTATTCATGTGGAA
>PCBE01000068.1 GCA_002731295.1 Acidiferrobacteraceae bacterium
GGGTTGGGTGTTTTGGACCCTCAGCGCCTGCGGTCGTGGTACGGTGAGCCAGACAGCGATGTCAAAAGTCGCTACTTCTCTCGCCTATCCGAGCTCGGTGATCGGAACGCCCAGATCACTGCCGCACAACGGGATAGATTCTGGACCTGGTACGGTGGTCGCACTCTGGAACTGGTGGACCAGGTGAATGATGATCCGGCCAGTGCGGCGAGAGTTTTCCCGAATTCAGACATCATCTGGGCAGAACTGGACCTCATGCAACGCACTGAAATGATCGTATCAATCGATGATTTTCTTCGTCGGCGTACCCTGCTTGCGCAGACCACTGACGCCAGGGATTTGGCCGTGGCTGTTGAAAATGCGGAGCTTGATCGGCTGTTTCTGAGTTAATTCAATCAGAGCCAGATACAGCTCTTGTATTTACCTTTTGGCCCAGTTATTGGCTTATGGGTTTATGGAGCTGCGGGTCAGAACACCGGCTGCTTTCACTTTACCTTTGCGCAACTGTTTGAGTTTCACGACCAGATAGTTCAATTTTGGAGACAGCCAGTAGTACAGCTGTCGGCTGGACTTCCGATCTATAAAGTAGCGCAGGCTTTGTACGGGCTGTCCTTGGATGATAACCGTTTCGGCTTGCTCCAGTACAAAACGATACGGACGAAGCTGGTCACCCTCATGTACTGTGTAAAGTGGCTCGGTCACACCCCGTTGAAGGTCAATTCGGGCCATAAGTTCGAACGAGAGTGGATCCAATACGTTGGGTGTCAGTGGCATTGTCAGTTCGATGCCGCGATAGTGGACGCGGCTTGTGCCGGATGACCAGTCGAATTCAATCCGAATGGCGCGATTACTATCTTTGGTACCATCGTCTACAGTATAGAGATTGGGCCGTATTCGACCTGAATGCAGCTGAAAATATGATTGCTCGACCACTGTACCGATGCCTGTGAGCGACCCCAGTCCCTTGAGTCGAGTCGATGCGATCAAGTGATAGTGTTGGCCAGAACGGGTCAGTTCAACTTTTCGTTCAATGTTAAGGCCGGAGCGGGTGATTGCGTAATCAGCTGAAAACGGTTCAATACCGTTGCTACTGCCTGCTTGCGCCGGCAGCAGAAAGAAAATCAGCAGCCAAAGGGGCGCGCGTTTGGGACATAAGCAGCGCGCGCTACCCTTTATAGGGTGCAGTCGATACCGGAAAATGCCGTAGGTCCGAAGCACAATCAGCCGGTATATTGTCGGGTGATCCATATGGCGGACAAGGCCGGGCGCTCATTGTGTTCAATTTCGACAGAAATATCGTGGTGCAATGTCCATTCACCGGCTGTTCGTTCTTCAGCAAGTTCAAGCGTGAAGTGCGCACGCACGCGGGCATCAGAGCGTACAGGAGTGATGAATCGGATCCGGTCAAATCCGTAATTGATGCTCATTCGTACGTCCTTGATGACGGGCAGCGTAGATTCGGCCATCTGTGTGAGCTGTGACAGCGTCAGGAAACCATGTGCAATTGTCCCGCCAAAAGGTGTTTCAGCACCTGCTCGTTCCGGATCAGTGTGTATGAACTGATGATCGTTCGTAATATCGGCGAACTGATTGACCATCAATTGTGATAGCTGTACCCAGGGGGATATACCGAACTTTGTCCCCTGCATGCTTTGCAGTTGGTCTACGGCAATTGTAGTCAGTTTTGTCATGAAATCTCCCTGCAAATGGGGATACGCCCTGAACTATCGGCCCGATGGAGTGACGTCGGGTCGTTGCAGGGCACACGTCTGGCGTAAAATAGGACTTGTTGTCCAGATGTAGTCCGACATTCTATCCCGGCCCGCTGGAAACATGTGGGCTGTGTGTTCGGTACGGAAAAACCAATCTTACGCAAAAGTGATGATTCAACTGCTTTACCAGGGTCAGTGGCTGCTTTTCTGTGTCATTCTGGTGGCCCTTCTTCTTTCTCTATCGTTTCACGAGTTTGGGCATGCCTGGGCCGCAAAGCGCTTCGGTGACGACACTGCCCAGCGGGCCGGCCGTCTTACACTCAACCCGATATCTCACATCGATCCGATGGGCTTGATGATGGTGGTGTTTGTTGGATTTGGCTACGCGAAACCGGTACCGACTGATCCGCGGTATTTTACATCCCGTTATGCCGAGATGCTGGTCGCTGCCGCTGGTCCGGCAATGAATCTGCTGTTGGCGGTGATTACCGTAAATGTCTTTGTCCAGGGTCTACAATTTGGCTGGTACAGTCCATACGATACGTTACCACAGTCCATGCTGTTTGTTGCCCGGATTAACCTATTGTTAATGGTATTCAACCTGCTGCCAATCGGTGCGTTGGACGGACACTATATTTTGCCTTATTTTCTACCGCGACAACTGTCGCAGCGGTATCGTTATTACAATGACCGATACGGGAATTTTGTATTGTTGGGATTGATAGCGCTGTCGTTTTTGGGTATCCCAGTTTTGCAGACCGTATGGCACATCAGCGATGTTCTCCTACCACTCATTGTGTTTGGATGAGCAGTTGCCAAACATGGCGCGATGGCGCATTTGATCATGGCTGATCAGAACAGATCATCGTCAGCAGCATCAAAACGGATTCTGGAAAGGGCTTATGCCCTTAAGACTCCAGACGAAGCGAAAGCGCTCTATGGCGATTGGGCCGTGTCATACGATCAGCATTTGGAGCAAGGGTTGAATTACATTGCGCCTGCTTGCATAGCGCAGATCCTGGTTAACGTGCTGGCTGATCGTACTGCCTCGATCCTAGATATAGGCTGTGGCACTGGACTCGTGGGAGCATATCTGGTCGGTCATGGATATTCGGCGATTGATGGACTGGATTTTTCTGCTGCAATGCTCAACCAAGCCAGAAGTAAGCAGATTTACCAGAAGCTGTTACCCGGTGACTTGAATACCGTGCTTGACATCCCGGATCAGACCTATGATGCAGGTATTTCCTGCGGGACGTTCACCCACGGCCATGTTAAAGCAGATGCCTTGGATGAGATTCTCAGAGTGCTGAAGCCCGGTGCCTGCTTTGCATGCACAATTCATCGGGAGGTCTGGCAATCAGCAGGGTTTGGCAGCAAATTTACCCAACTCACGGCGTCAGGGGTTGCAGAACTGGAAAGCATGAACGAACAGCCTTTTTACGAGAATGCTCCTGATGACGGCCGTTTCTGTGTTATCAGACGGCTATAACCAGGTTACTCATGATTGTGCTTGGGGCTTGATGCGAGTGCTAGAATGACCGCAGCGGACTGTTTGGTTTAGCGGCTAAGGACCGTTTTCTGGCGGCGGCAGTCGGTCTCCCTGGTGGCGATAAATTGTGAACCCGGTCAGGTCCGGAAGGAAGCAGCCGCAGCAATTCATTCGGGTGCCGGGGTCGGGCTGGCTGGCGCCGCCTCCAGTTACCATTCAGTCGGTATTGAACATATGCGGCAAGACCCTGTTTCAGCGAGCATAGGAACTGTATGAGCTACCAGGCATTGGCAAGACGCTGGCGTCCCCGGCACTTCAAAGATGTCGTCGGTCAGGAGCATGTTGTATCAGTGCTTACCAGTGCCTTGGACAATGAACGGGTTCACCATGCATTTTTGTTCTCGGGCACCCGCGGTGTCGGAAAAACCACTTTGGCAAGATTACTGGCCAAAGCACTGAACTGCGAACAGGGTGTCGGTTCACAGCCGTGTGGATCTTGTTCCGCCTGTCAGGGCGTGGATGAAGGAAGATTTATTGACCTGCTTGAGATCGATGCTGCGTCCAGAACTCGAGTTGATGACACGCGGGAGATTCTCGATAACGTCCAATACACCCCAACCCAGGGTCGTTGCAAGGTTTATCTGATTGACGAAGTCCATATGCTCTCAGGCCATAGTTTTAATGCTTTGTTAAAAACACTGGAGGAACCACCTGACCATGTTAAGTTTCTCCTGGCTACTACAGACCCACAAAAGCTGCCAGCCACGATCATTTCCCGTTGCCTCCAGTTCAACCTGCGTGCTCTACCGCCTGACCAGATAGCTGCACAGCTGAACAAGATTCTGACAGCTGAAGAAATAGAGCACGACAACGAATCGCTGAATATTATTGCGCGTGCCGCTTCGGGCAGTATGCGGGATGCGCTGAGTTTGCTTGATCAGGGCATTGCCTTTGGCAGCGGCCATGTGAGTGCCGATTCGATGCGGGACATGCTGGGAATGATCGAGACAAGACACGTAGATCATATACTCAGGGGTCTTGCCGCACATGATGGTGCCAGTGTCCTGGCTGTGGCAGACGATATGGCTGAGCGGGCGTTGGACTATATGTCTGCCCTTGATGATCTGCTTCTCGCCCTCCAGGATGTTGCTGTCTATCAAGTGTCTCCCCAAGGCTATGCGGCCAAGGGTGAAGTTTCGGCTTTCACCACTGAATTGGGTGACCTGATGAGTTCTGAGGACGTTCAGCTCTATTATCAGATTGCGTTGCTGGCAAAGCGTGATCTGCATTTGGCACCTGACCCTGGGTCTGGATTTCAGATGGCACTTCTTAGAATGCTGACCTTCATCCCTGATCTGGCAGAAGACTCCGCTCCTTCCACGGGCCTCCCAGAGCGCCCACAGAAAAAAAGCCCTAGCAAAACCAAGGCTGTCAGACAAAAACCTGCCCGAGTGCGCAATGATGTGCGTGGGGAGGTCGTTGCAGAATCACCTAAGCGAGTCCCAGCCGAGCCCAGCAACACACCTGACGCAGATCCGGCGGATCCGGAAATTTGGACTGACCTGGTCGCGACTGCCGATCTCACTGGAATCACCCGTGAGCTGGCTATGAATTTGGCACCACAGCGATTTGTCCGAGGTGTGCTTGAGGTGTCTCTGGTGGAGTCGCTCGGGCACTTGGCTAATGAAGCTCGAATAGAAACTCTGGAGAAGTCGCTTTCGGCCCAACGAAAAGGCGTTCTGAAACTAAAGATTGTGGAGCCGATGGAAGATACGGTTTCCTCGCCAACACCGGTGCAAACTGAGAAACGCCAGGCGGATGAGGCCAAGCAGGCGGCCTATCAGTCTATGCTCGAAGACCCGGCTGTACAGGAGATGATGAAACGGTTTGATGCAACAGTTGTGCCTGAGTCAGTCAGGCCTGCCAAAACAGAAGAGGTTGGAAAATGAAGGGACCGCTGGGAAACATTATGAAGCAGGCGCAAGCCATGCAGGAGAACTTCAAGCAAGCACAGGAAGAGTTGGCCCAGATCGAAGTCACTGGGACGTCTGGCGGCGGGTTGGTAGAAGTGGTCATGACATGCCGGCACGATGTCCGGCGCATCAAGATTGATGATAGCTTGGTCAGTGATGACAAAGAAGTGCTGGAAGATCTGATCGCAGCTGCAGTAAATGACGCGGTACGGCGTGTCGAGCAGGCGAGCCAGGAGAAAATGAGCGGGTTGACCTCGGGACTCAATATACCGGGACTGAACATTCCCGGCGGGCTATGAAAGAAGGCCACACAATTGAGCAGCTGAAGCGTGCGCTTCGACGCCTTCCAGGTGTGGGACCCAAGACGGCTCAGCGAATGGCTTTTTATCTTCTCGAACGAGATCGGGATGGTGCCAGTCAGCTTGCTGAGGCACTCACCGAAGCAGTGGCCACCATCAAGCACTGTGCGCGATGTAACAATTTCAGTGAAGAGGAATTGTGTGCAATATGCGCATCTGGGAAACGCGATGAGAGTCTGTTGTGCGTTGTTGAGACCCCGGCCGACCTGGCTACCATCGAGCAGGCCGGCGCCTTCTCCGGCTATTACCTGGTTCTGATGGGGCACCTTTCACCCCTGGATGGTATCGGCCCAGACGATCTTGCGGTCCAACACCTACTGAAAGTGCTGTCGGACTATCCAGTACAAGAGGTCATTCTGGCGACTAACCTGACAGTTGAAGGGGAGGCGACAGCTGATTATCTGTCGGATCTTATTGCGTTATCCGAAGTTCAGATCAGTCGTCTCGCCCGTGGCGTCCCAGTAGGCGGTGAACTTGAATATATGGATTCCAACACGCTTAATCAGGCATTCTCCGATCGACGTACTGCTCGGGTTGAGTTAGCCTGAGTCAAGAACTGTACAAGCCTATTTTCCAGCCAATAGCGTGACAAGCCGGGAAAGTGTCCCTCAACAAAGCCTGTGTGGCCACCTTTGTCACTGAGTTCCAATTGGACACCGGGACCGAGTTCGTGCTCCTCAGGTAATAGATCCTGCGTCATGAACGGATCATCTTTGGCCTGAAGGATCAACGTTGGTGTGGTGATCCGTGGCAGGTGTTGTCGGCAGCTGTCAGTAGAGTAGTAGTGTTCAGCATCACGGAAACCGTGGAGGGGTGCAGTACCCAGGTTGTCGAATTCGCGAAAAGTTCGGGTTTTAAGTAGAGCAGGTATATCCAGACCGGTATCGTGCTGATCAGCTTTCCTGATAGCGGTTTTCTTCATCGACCCTATGAGCCAGTGTTGATAGATCTTGGAGAAGCCTTTTTCTAGTCGGGATGCACACTGTGACAGCTCGAAGGGAACCGAAACCGCAGCAGCTGCTGCCAAGGGGATTTCCGGGTCTTTCTGCCCAAGCAGTTTCAGGAGCATGTTTGCGCCCAGAGAGTAACCTACTGCAAACAAGGGCATGTCCGGATTGTGTAGATGAAGCCAACGTATCACGTAATCTAGGTCGCCGGTTTCACCAGCGTGATAGGTTCTGGGGAGTCGGTTATTTTCTCCGCTGCAACCCCGAAAGTTCATCACACAAGGGCGAAACTCATGCTGGTTGAGGGCTGAGCATAACCCGCGTATATAGTGCGACTGGGAAGACCCTTCCAGGCCGTGAAGCACCAGAACTATCGGTCGGTCATGATTAACAGAGTCTGACCAATCCAGATCAAGAAAGTCCCCGTCTGTGAGTTCCAGACGTTGACGGTGATAATTTACTTTGAGCCGGTGGCGGGCAAAAATAGGCCACAGCGTCTGCTGGTGTGGGTTTCGGCACCACCAGGCTGGCTTAAATGCAGAACAGATCTTCCCACGCCTACCTAAATCTATTGAGCTGGCCACCATGGCACCACCCGCAAGATCAGGTTCCGGGTCGACTGAAGGTGAGTGGTTTACCGTAGACGCCGGGTCGGATTCTGCCGGACTCAAAGACCACCTGTCCGCCTACAATGGTATAGACAGGCCACCCCGTAAGTTCCAGGCCAGTGTATGGGCTCCATCCTGCACGGCTGAACACTTCTTCGTCTCTTACCGGATGGTACCGATCCATATCGACCAGGGTAAGGTCAGCATCAAAGCCCTCACCAATCCAGCCTTTATTCGGAATACCGTATGTCATGGCAGGTCCAATACTCATCCAGTTCTGTACCTGCTGTAGTGTGCATTTCCCAGCCTTGAACTGAGTCAGCATTAGCGGAAGGGAGGTTTCCACACCCGGCATCCCGGCCGGAGAGTCGGGATAGGGTAGAGATTTTTCCTCAAGTGTGTGCGGCGCATGGTCTGTGGCAATGATATCGATAATGCCGTCTTTCAAACCGCACCAGAGAGAATCTGCGTTTTGGGGGCTACGAATCGGTGGGTTCATCTGAGCCCGGGCACCGAGTCGAGCGTAATCATCAGTATTCAGAAACAGGTGATTGGGAATTACTTCACAACTCACCTGGGCCGACTTGTGCTGACGAAGGTATTCGACCTCGATTGCAGTCGACAGGTGGAGAACATGGAGGCGTCGGCCATATTTCTTGGATAGTCCCAGCGCCCGTTGGGTGGCGATGAGAGCGGTCTGGGGATCACGAATCTCAGAGTGGAGCTGATGGGTTACCGAGTTGCTGGGGTCAGATAGGATAGCGGCTGTGCGTTGATTGATACGTTCTTCATCTTCGGCGTGCACCGCGATGAGGCGCTCGCCTGAGGAGAATATGCGGTCAAGAGATTTATCATCATCGACCAGCAGGTCACCCGTGCTTGACCCCATAAAAATCTTGATCCCACAAGCAGGGTGCGTGGTATTCAGGGATCGCAGATTGTCTCGAGTAGCACCGATAAAAAAACCGTAATTGGCAACGCAGGTTTCCGCAGCCCGGTTCAGTTTCCAATCGAGCTGTGCCTGATCTATTGTGGCGGGCTTACAGTTCGGCATCTCCAGGAAGCTGGTGACACCTCCTCTGACGGCTGCACGCGAACCTGACCCCAGGTCTTCCTTGTGGGTGGCTCCTGGCTCCCGGAAGTGGACCTGTGGATCGATGACACCGGGAAGCAGCAGATTACCGTGCGCATCAATGGTTTCTTCGGCTTCGCCGCTAATTGTCTGGTCGATCCGCTCGATCCTGCCGTTTTTGCAGGCAAGATCAGCGTCAACGATAGATCCGTCTGGTTGTGCGACCCGGGCGTTTTTGATGACGAGGTCGAACATTTTTCCTATGTGCTAACCGAGTAGTATGCTGTCTCGCTATATTGTACGTTCCAGAGGCTTCTNGGCGATAGTGCTGCGCGGTTGATTCTGNNGCTGACCGGAAACAAAGTCGTAATGTTAAGCGAGTTGTTTTTCCCGGATTTCATCAAGGGTTTTACAGTCGATGCACTGGTTGGCCGTAGGGCGGGCTTCTAGGCGCTTAATACCAATAGATACCCCACAGCTATCACAATAACCGTAGTCGCCACTGTCGATCATTCCGATTGACTCTTCGATTTTCTTGACCAGTTTTCGCTCACGGTCACGGGTTCTCAGTTCGAATGAACGATCGGTCTCCTGTGTTGCACGATCATTGGGATCGGGCAGGTTAATTGATTCATCCTGCATGGACACCACTGTCTTTTCGGTATCGTCGATCAGTTCTTGCCGCCAGGCATTTAAGATCGCCTTGAAGTGGTCCTGCTGGTCGTCGTTCATGTATTGCTCCCGCTTCTTGGCCCGATAAGGCTTGATGCCATGGATCAGTTCTGCGAGTTTTGTTTTTGCTGTGGCCATCTAGAAAATCGCTCTAATGAGATTAAATTCTAAGCCCGGAGCTTAATGCGCCGTTCTCTGGAAAGCGGGCCGTTATACCAGAGTGATCCCTGGTGTGCAACCATTTTTGATCGGGACCTACCGTAGCAAATATCGACTGAATTGTGCCCATATCAGGTTGTGTCCACGGTTTCACACCGGGAAACCAACGTGGTGTCGTCTCTCGCTCTATTTACCTGGAAACAGAAAAGTTCTGGCTGCGAAACGGGCAAGTTCAGATATAATGTAATGCCAGTTTGGACCAGATAATTCTAACAGTGAATTCTTGCGATGGCTGTGGCGTTGGTCACCAGCCGCGAGCAATTGCATGTGGTGAGTCCCGAAAGAAATCAGATGCCCGTAAAACAGATGAGCTGAGTTGATGCAGCTTAAGAAACTCAACCTTTCTGGATTTAAGTCTTTTGTAGACGCTACATCTATTACTATTCCGGCCGACTTTACTGGGATAGTTGGCCCGAACGGCTGTGGCAAGTCTAATGTCATCGATGCGGTTCGCTGGGTTATGGGTGAGGCATCCGCCCGCAACCTCCGCGGTGAGAGCATGTCAGATGTTATTTTTAACGGCTCCGGTTCGCGGAAGCCTGTGGGCAAGGCTTCAGTAGAATTGCTATTTGACAATAGTGAAGGTACAGCGCCCGATGCATATGCTGCGTTTGCTGAAATATCTGTCAGACGCACCTTGTCCCGTGATGGTACTTCTGAATATCTGATAAATCGTGCCCGCTGCCGCCGAAGGGACATAACGGATCTATTCCGCGGTACCGGTTTGGGTGCCCGTTCCTATTCCATCATTGAACAAGGCATGGTTTCAAGGATTGTAGAGGCCCGCCCAGAGGAACTACGCAGCTTCGTTGAGGAAGCAGCCGGCATCACCCGCTACAAAGACCGGCGCCGAGAAACTGAAACGCGCATTCGGCACACACGGGAAAATCTCGACAGGATCGAAGATATTAGAAGTGAACTCGCGAGTCAGCTCCGCAGACTGCAGCGCCAGTCCCAGGCCGCCCGGCGTTATCAGAAGCTCCGGGATGAAGAGTGGGTTGTCAACGGTCAGTTACTTGCCGTGCGTTATGTGGTGATGAAACAGAGGAGTGAAGAGCAAGACAGAAGTACGGCCCAGGCAAGAAATCAGGTGGAAGCTGAACTGGCCCAGCAGAGATCGCTTGAGAGCAAAGTGGAAGAGATGCGCACACAACAGTCAGATGCCCAGAAGCTGGTGAATGACATTCAGGCAGGGTTCTATACGGTGGGTGCTGAGGTCGCCTCGGTTGAACAGAAGATAGAGCATACCCGGGAAACCGAGCAGCAGCAGCGATCTGAGTTAGGTCGTTTGACAGCTGATTTGGAATCGATCAGCACACAGTTGGAGCAGGATTCACTGGAACATCAAAAGCTGGAAGATCTGATGTCTCGCAGTGAAGCGCTGCGTGCCAGTAGGGAATCAGCGCTTCAATCTGCTCAGCAGCAACTTCAGAATACAGAGCAGCTATTCGAGGATTGGCAGGAGCGTTGGCACGACTTTACCCAACAAGCGGCTGAACCTGCCAGGAACCAGGAAGTGCAGCGAACACGGATAGAACAGTTCGAATCAGTAGATCAAAAAACACAGGAGAGACTGGCTCGTCTAGATGAGGAAGATTTAAAACTCCTTGAGGAAGAGGAGCAGCTTGATGTGGAGGGAACGAGGACGGTTTCTCAGCAACATGACCAGCAAGTTGAGGATAGGCGGGCTGATTTTCAGAAACTCGCGCAAAGCATAGAGGATGGCCGTCGGGCTGCAGAGAGCCTGGCCCAGCGTGTTGACGAAGGGCGGAAGAGCATGCACGCAACGAACAGTCGTCTTGAGAGCTTGATTGATTTGCAGGAGTCGGCCCTGAAGCATGACGATCGCTATCAGGAGTGGCTGATTCGCCGGGGTCTTTCGCACGCACCCAGGCTTGCAGAAGAGGTCAAAGTCGCCGATGGATGGGAGGCAGCAGCTGATGCGTTATTAGGGAACCGACTTGCCGGTCTGGGTGTTGGCAGTATAGAAAATACCATTGCCGATGAAACTGCGCTGCCAGCCAGCAATTTGTTTTTTATTGAGTCTGGTCCAATTTTCAAAATTGGCGATGATTCTAAAACCCTGTCGAGCAAGGTACGCAGTTCACGCTATGACCTGCAGTCGGTGTTGGCAGGGGCCTATATTGCTGAAACACTGCCGGAAGCGATGCAAAGGCGAACTACTCTAAAACCGCACGAATGTGTAGTTACGCGCTGTGGGACCGTGGTAGGGAAAAACTGGGTTCGAGCACCACGCAGGCCAGATAACGAGACAGGCTTGCTGTCCAGGGAGGACGAAATAGACGGGCTGCGCGCAGAAGTTTCCCGTCTCGTACCCGCTACGCAGGCGCTGGAAGATGAACTTCTCACCGTCCGTGAACGGTTTCGCTTTTTAGAACAGCAACAGCAGACCGAGCAACAAGAAGTGCACGGTTTACGCCTTACGCGGGATGAACACCGCCAGTCTCTGGCAGATAAGGAAGCACGGTTTGCTCAGATTGAAACCAGACGACATCAGCTTGCCAGCGAAATGGAAGAACTTATCTCCGAGCTTGGTAAAACTGGAGAGGGGCTCGATGATGCCCGTCGGAATCTTGCTTTGGCGGAAAATGAGACAGGTTCGGTTGATAGTGATCGGGAAGCCCTGCTGAAGGAGAAGCAGCAGGTATCAGATGTACTGATTCAGGCGAGGCGTGCGGTACAGGATAATCGGGACCAATTGCATCGGGCCGAGCTAGACCTTCAAGGTGTTAGGGCATCACTTGAATCGATTCAGGCAGGTCGTGTACGGCTGACAACGCAGCATCAACAGACTGCATTCCGCCATCAGGAACTAGAGCACACGTTACGTGTTGGTGTCGAGCCAGAACAGGTTTTGAGACAGCGACTGGACGAATTGCTCGATAGTAGGATCGAAGTCGAAACCAGGTTGACCGCTGCCAGAAATGATTGCGCCCAATTTGACGAGGCCCTCCGAGANACACAGGCACTGGTGTCGGAATGTGAACAAAGGGTTGCCGTAGCCAGGGATGCATTGCAAGAACACCAATTAAAAGCTCAGGAACTCGATGTGCGGATGGATACGTTGCGCGAGCAGATCGAAGCGAGCAAATATGTCCTTGANANATTGCTGGCCGAATTACCCGATGACGCCGAAGAATTTCTCTGGNCGGAGAAATCCCAGCAGCTGGGCGAAAAAATAGCCAAGATAGGGCCTGTAAATCTTGTAGCTATTGAAGAATTTGAAGAGCAATCTGAACGAAAGAGCTATCTGGATAAACAACATGCTGACCTTGTCGAGGCTCTTGACACACTCGAGAGTGCGATCAAAAAAATCGATAGGGAAACCCGAGACAGATTCAAACAGACATTTGATAACTTGAACGCTGGATTCATCGAGTTTTTCCCACGATTGTTTGGAGGAGGAAATGCTATCCTCGAACTTACTGACGGAGACTATCTGACTGCCGGTGTTACAGTGATGGCCAGGCCTCCCGGTAAGCGCAACAGTACGATCCACCTGCTTTCAGGTGGAGAGAAGGCACTGGCAGCAGTCGCCCTGTTGTTCGCACTATTCCGCCTCAATCCAGCCCCCTTTTGTATTCTTGATGAGGTTGATGCACCGCTTGATGATGCGAATGTAGTCCGATATTGCCAGACTCTAAGGACCCTTTCAGAACGTTCGCAGTTGATCGTAATAACGCACAACAAGATTACAATGGAATCCTCAGATGTGCTTCTCGGTGTAACCATGGGTGAACCCGGTGTATCTTCTATCGTTTCAGTCGATATCGAAGAAGCTGTAGAGATAGCCGCACAGTGACATGACACTGCGACTGGCGCTGCTTACCCTGGGTGTTGTAGTACTGATCCTGATTTTGGGCCTGTCGTACTTGCGTTGGCGGCCCAATGTGTCTCGTCTGAAAATCTCCGTAAGAGATCCCGGAAGGATGTTTGTGTCACGGATGGCAAATATTTTCCAACTTCTCAGAGCACGTTTTCCCCTCAGGCCGAACTCTAAGAGTGGCCAAAGAGAACCATCTCTGGTGTCAGCGGCAGACTTTGAACTGGGAGAGCAGCCCGTCTCCGGAGGCGATATGTCGCCTGTGCCCGGGCAACAAGCTCCAGATCGAAAGCGTGGAGCGGACTATCACAGGACCCGAGATATTGCTGGATTGCTACCCGAGGATGGTGTCGGCTCAGGGCCGCTGCGTATCGACTACTGGGCGAGACTTTCAGGAGATGAGTTAGTTGATCGGGATAGCGTCTTATCTTTGTATAGAGAGTATGAAATTAACCTTGAACATCCAAGAGCGGTGCATGGTCGTAGTCACCCCGGAAGGGTTTGGCTGGATCTTGAACAGGCGGGTAGCGATGAGCTGTTTGCAGATCTCGTTGTGAGTCTTCAGCTGGCTGATCACTCCGGCCCAGTAGAAGAAACTGAATTGACACGATTTAACAGTCTTATATTTGCACTTGCGGAAGGCCTTCACCGGCGTTGCCAACTCGATAGTTCAATTGAAGAAGCACTCCCTCACGCACGACGGCTTGATCGATTCTGTAAAGCCTACGATATGCTTGCAATAGTGAATATAGAGCCAATTGGTGATACCAGTTTTTCGGGTAAGGATATAGAACGGGTGATGCACAGGTCGGGTATGCGACTTGGTCACCAGAACATCTTCCATTATTACGATCCGAAAAATGGAACCAGCCAGTTCAGTTTGGCAAACCGGTACCAGCCGGGGTATTTTTCCCATACAGACCTGATTGATGGTTCATTCAGGGGAATGACAATGTTTATGAGTATCCCACGTTGTACCGAACCCTCAAGGTCCTTCGGTGAAATGCTGTCAGTAGCCGAATACCTGGCCAGTGAACTCAACGGCAGCCTGGCTGATCCTGACAGCGGGCGGTTATCACCGGCACATTTAGCGCTTATACAGCGTCAGGTCAATGGCGTTGGAGAGTCTATGAAAAGGCTGGGTGTGACACCAGGGGGGGAGGAGGCATTGCGCCTGTTCTAGGATTGATATGAAGAAAGGTTCCAGAGCCGAGATAGACAGGCTGTACGGTCAGATTCGGTATCATGACCACCGTTATTATGTTCTGGATGCCCCGGAAATACCCGATGCTGAATATGATCGCCTGTATCGTGAACTGATTGAGCTTGAGGTACGTAATCCTGAGCTGGTAGCAAGCGATTCTCCTACCAAACGAGTTGGCAGTGCACCTGTTCAGAATCTCGACGAGGTGCAGCATGCAATACCCATGCTCTCCCTGAGTAACGCGTTTGCGCAAGACGAAGTCATTGAATTTGATCGCAGGTGCCGAGAGGCTCTGGGATCGGATGTTGTGGACTATGTTGCTGAGCCTAAACTCGATGGATTAGCGATTAGCCTTCATTATGACGATGGTCAACTGGTGCGTGCTGCGACACGGGGGGATGGAAACCGAGGAGAAGATGTAACCCACAATGCCCGCACAATCCGTTCGATTCCACTGCACCTGATAGGCGAAGATTATCCTGATCAGCTGGAAGTTCGTGGTGAGGTCTACATGCCTCACGCAGGTTTTGCACGACTCAATGACATGCAACGTCGTAGTGGCAGCAAACTCTACGTTAATCCACGGAATGCGGCTGCCGGCAGTTTACGACAGCTGGATCCCAGAATTACAGCCAGCCGCCCTTTAGCGTTCTACGGTTATGGTGTTGGCTTGGTCAATGCCGGTGCATCTCCTGAATCACAAAGCCAGGTGCTGTACGCCCTACGCCATTGGGGTATCCCGGTGAACCCACGGGTGAGTACTGTCAGCGGGGCCGCGGGGTGTATGGAATATTACGAGAAAATTCTTGTCATAAGGGAGAAGCTGGCTTATGACATAGACGGTGTTGTGTACAAGGTTGATAGTTTTACAGATCAGGATCAGCTCGGCTTTATTGCCAGAGCACCCCGTTGGGCACTGGCGCATAAGTTCCCTGCACAGGAGGAGCTAACGGTCATTCAAAGTATTGAGGTTCAGGTTGGGCGAACGGGTGCAGTTACGCCAGTGGCCCGCCTTCAGCCGGTATTTGTTGGCGGTGTAACCGTTTCAAATGCGACCCTTCACAATGCCTCTGAAATCAGGAGGTTAGATGTCAGAATAGGTGACACAGTGATTGTTCGCCGGGCAGGTGATGTGATTCCCGAAGTGGTCTCAGTCGTATTGGGCCGTCGTATAGATGGTACTCGGTCATTTCGCTTCCCAAAGCGGTGTCCCATATGCGGTTCAGATATTGTTGGCGATGTCGATCAGGTTGTCCTTCGCTGTAGCGGTGGCCTGTTCTGTAGTGCCCAGTTGAAAGAATCTATTAAGCACTTTGCATCCCGGCGGGCTATGGACATTGAAGGTCTTGGCAGTAAGCTTGTAGATCAGCTTGTTGAGACAGGACATGTTCGTGATGTGGCTGATTTGTTCGATCTGGATCTTGAGGTTCTGTTGAGCCTTGAACGGATGGGTGAGAAATCAGCGGGCAATCTGCTCCGTGCGATAGATCGTTGCCGAAATACAAGTTTAGGGAGGTTCCTGTTTGCACTCGGGATACCGCAAGTTGGTGAAGCGACAGCCAATACATTGGCCGAACACTTTTCAACCCTCGATAGGCTTCGAGTTGCAGATCAGTCGCAACTCGAGGAAGTACCAGATATTGGGCCTGTCGTGGCCGAAGGGGTGTTGCGGTTTTTTTCTCAGACTGATAATCAGCAAGTGCTTGATCGACTTCTGGCAGTCGGTGTTACCTGGCCAGACAAACAGAATTCAACAACGAGCCACAAACTGGTCGGTAAAACATTTGTCTTGACAGGGAGTCTGGATCACCTCACACGCGATGATGCGAAACAACGCCTGATTAGCCATGGTGCCCGGGTTACTGCAAGCGTTTCAGGAAAGACGGATTTCTTGGTTGCCGGTTCTGATCCGGGATCAAAGCTGGTCAGGGCGGAAGAACTGGGTATCACGGTTCTGGATGAGATCGCATTCATGCTGTTATTGGAGGAATCTGAATAATTTGATGTCGGGAAAAAAGATTCAGCGCTAAGATACAATCTACCTTGTACCGCCATAGTGCAAAGGGCACCTCGCCCAGCCAGGACTGCACCATAGTTAATCCCATTGTCAGGAGATATGATGAAAGACACGTTCGGTTCACGTGAAACACTCGATGTCGGGGACGACTCCTACGAAATCCGGGCGCTCGATGTGCTTAACGATGAGTATGACATTGCACGTCTGCCTTACTCGCTGAAGATTCTGCTGGAAAATCTGCTCCGTAACGAAGACGACTCCAGCGTCAGTGCAGAGGATATTCGCACCCTGGCTGGATGGGATCTCCAGGCAGGTGCCGTATCTGAAATCGCTTATACGCCTGCCAGGGTATTGATGCAGGATTTAACCGGTGTGCCGTCAGTAGTAGACCTGGCTGCCATGCGTGAGGCTATGACGGAACTTGGCGGTGATCCTGATCGTATCAACCCATTGTCGCCGGCTGACATGGTAATAGATCACTCGGTCATGGTAGACCATTTTGGGTCAGCTCAGTCCCTGGATCTCAATGCGGAGCTTGAATACAGTCGTAACCGCGAACGGTATTCTTTCTTGAGATGGGGTCAGCAGGCGTTCAGTAATTTCAGCCTCGTACCACCGGCAACAGGAATTGTTCATCAAGTTAACATCGAGTACTTGGCTCGCGTGGTATTCAGTCGAAAGGTGGACGGTGTGCTTCAGGCCTATCCCGACACGGTTGTGGGTACCGACTCGCATACCACCATGGTCAATGGACTTGGTGTTCTGGGGTGGGGGGTCGGTGGTATTGAGGCTGAAGCGGCCATGTTGGGCCAGCCCATCAGTATGCTGATACCTCAAGTTGTGGGGTTTGAACTACAAGGAGAACTGCCTGAAGGTGCCACGGCCACTGACCTCGTACTGACAGTGGTGGAAATACTGCGCCAACATGGTGTAGTTGGGAAGTTTGTTGAGTTCTACGGCTCGGGACTCGATTATTTATCCCTGGCTGACCAGGCAACGATTGCGAACATGGCACCTGAATACGGGGCAACCTGCGGCATTTTCCCGATTGACTCTGGAACGCTGAACTACCTGAGGCTGACAGGAAGACCTGAGTCGGACGTCGCGCTGGTTGAAGCCTATGCCCGGCGCCAAGGTATGTTCAGAGACGAAAACATGCCTAGTGCACAGTACACAGACAGTCTTAATCTTGAATTGTCTTCTGTTGTACCCAGTATTGCTGGTCCTAAGCGCCCCCAGGACCGAATCAGCCTGTCAGAAGCAAAGAGACGCACCGCTGAAGCCTGTGCTGATATTTCATCCGGTAAGTCCGGTGTCCCACAATCCGTCGTGTTAGAGGGACAACAGGTCGACCTTAAAGACCAGCACATTGTTATCGCTGCGATCACCAGTTGTACAAACACCTCAAACCCAGGTGTTATTGTGAGTGCCGGGTTGGTAGCAAGAAATGCTCTGGCTCTGGGTCTTAACGTCAAGCCCTGGGTAAAAACATCGCTTGCACCGGGTTCAAAGGTAGTGACGGACTATCTGACCAAAGCCGGTCTGCTCGATGCGCTTTCTCAGATAGGGTTTGATGTGGTGGGTTACGGCTGTACCACATGTATCGGGAATTCGGGTCCTTTGCCCGCCCCAGTGAGCGAAGCCATACAGGCGGGTGATCTTGTGGCCTGCTCCGTGCTTTCGGGAAATCGTAACTTTGAAGGCAGGGTGCACGCTGAGGTCAAAATGAATTTTTTGGCCTCTCCACCGTTGGTGGTTGCATATGCCCTGGCAGGGACTATGGCTGTGGATTTTGAAACAGATCCACTCGGAACCACAGCCGATGGCCGTGATGTTTATCTGCGCGATATCTGGCCTGCCCAGGCTGAAATTGAACAGGTCATCAGTAGCAGTGTGACCCGAGAACTATTTGAGGCGCGTTATTCGGATGTATTCACCGGGGATGCCCGCTGGTCAGGGATTAAGGTTGATTCTTCAAGCCTGTTTAAGTGGGACACCGAGTCTACCTATGTACGGCATCCACCGTATTTCGAGGGCATGACGCGGCAAGTACCGGGCATCCAGAGTGTTCGTAGAGCTCGTGTTCTGGCCAAACTTGGAGACAGCATCACGACCGACCATATTTCTCCTGCCGGCGCTATCAGTCCAGACAGCCCGGCGGCTGATTATCTTCGATCACACGGTGTAGCCCAGGCTGACTTTAATTCGTACGGGTCACGTCGCGGAAATCACGAGGTGATGATGCGCGGTACATTCGCGAACATTCGTCTGCGTAACGAACTGGCTCCCGGTACAGAAGGTGGATGGACCTGCCATCAGCCAAGTGGCGAGCAGGTGACGATTTATGATGCAGCGATACGCTATAGGTCTGAAGGCACGCCGCTGATGGTAATTGCCGGCAAAGCATACGGCACAGGGTCTTCGCGGGATTGGGCGGCCAAGGGCTCTTTATTGTTAGGTGTAAGAGCTGTCCTGGTTGAAAGTTTCGAGAGAATTCATCGGTCGAATCTGGTCGGTATGGGCGTACTTCCGTTACAGTTTCATGCGAGTGAAGGGAGTGAGGTTCTCGGACTATCCGGGCACGAACTCTACGATCTGGATGATCTTGAGCCCGGCATGAGTGAAATCGGTGTAACAGCGACTGATTCAGAGGGTGGAATAAAGCGATTTTCGGCGATTGTTAGAATCGATACTCCCAAGGAATGGGAATATTTTGATCATGGTGGGATCCTGCAATATGTGATGCGTCAGTTGTTGAGCTGAACCCTGTTTTGATCAGGCTTCGATATTCCGTGCTTTATTTTTGGCGGTCCTGCTGACAATAAAGATTCCGCTGAGTACCAATACAAGTGCAGTCGGCATTCGCCAGCCAGGCACCTCATTCAGAAAAAGTATTCCCCAGGCCGCACCAAAAACCGGAATGATGTAGTTGACCTGTGAAAATGTGGTTGCGCCAACACGGTGAATCAGATAATAGAAGATCAGAGTGGCGAGTGCGGTGGCAACAATACCCAGGATAAGAACCGAAATAACTGCCATTCCATCTGGACGCAACGTCCATGGCTGTTCCAGTAGGATGGCCATCGGTAGTACCCAGATCAGACCAGCCAGTGTAGCGCCGGTCGACATGACTGGCCCGGGCAGGCGGGCAAATCGCCGGGCGAAGGTGGTTGAGACTGCGTAGCTTAGGGCGCCGATAATGATGGCAAACTGTGCGATTACAGCTGTGTCAAGATTATGTAATGCATCGGCGCCTATCAGAATGATGAGGCCGCCGAATCCGATCATGATGCCCAGTCCGGTGCCCAAATTGAAGCGTTCGTCAGCAATGAACAAGTGAGCAAGCATTGCTGTTGCAACGGGCATCGTTCCCATCAGAACGGCGGTAAGGCCACTGTCGATATAGACCTCGCCCCAGCTGATCAATGTAAAAGGCAAAGCGGTGCCAAATAATCCGAGTATCGCGAAAATTGTCCAGTTCTTTATGTCAGTGGGTAAACCCTGTCGTTTAAATGTGAGGTAGCCGGCCAGAACGACCACAGCGACCGTAATGCGTGCTGCTGTCAATGTGTAAGGCGGAATTGTCGAGATCGCGAGTTTTATGAAAAGAAATGAGGAACTCCAAATCAAACCCACACCAAGGAGCAGTATGTAGTCTCGCGGTGAGATGGCCGTGTTCATGGCTTATATGGAGTCGTACTTACCTATAAGGGCTAGCAGGGACAACAACGGCGGTCCGTGTCAAGATGCGCGGCTTCCAATGGTGTAAAGCCTGTTGGTCTAATGTTCTGAATGTGGTTTTTTCGTAGTGCTAGAAAATTGTTCCAATTTGTCCAGGTACTCGCGAGTACTCTTTGGCATCGGCACTCTTACACTAGCCATATAGGAGATCAGGTCAACCCCTTCAGATAAAAGTCTTTTACCCCAACCATGCACTTCCTCAAGATTGGCTTTGCCGGAATTGATAGATGGTTCGTAATGTTTTATACGTGCTGCCAGAGTGACGAATTCCGGCCAGCTATAAAAGAAATCTGGATCGCTTTTCATGATTTCACTTTCTTGGCGTGCGGCCCTTGCGTAGTCGAGAATGCCGTCTTCGGCTTCGTCGAACCCAGGAATAGCCTTGAACGTGGACACCATGTGATCGGCGACATCATCGATGGCTTGCATCGCCTGGGCGATCTTGACATATCGGCTTTCATAATACGCGGCGATCGACTGAGTGAAGACTTTTAACGGTTCACCCCAGAGTTCATCTATTCCCTCATGCCCACTTGAATGTCGTACCTGTTTACCCAGTTCCAGTGCTTCCTGAAAGCACTCACTGCACTGTGTCATCAACTCGTTGTCGGTATCGATACGAATGCCGCGTTCTTCAAGGTCGACAATACTGGTAAAAAGATCAGTCGCCCGATTAAACAGCGCGCCTGCAAGCATCGCCGCATTGACTCGCTTCCGCTCGGGGGCGCGTTCACTTTCGTAGGCCTGTCTGGCTGTCTCAACTCGATTTCCAGGCGTATTAATTCCGGGCTCAGTATGGTGGAACGTACGGCGTGTCAGAACGAGAAGAAGGTCACGTTTGGCCGACAGCGTTTCTTCGGGAGGTGGGTAATAACGGATCCAGTAGCCATCATAGAAGATGTGGGGTTTGCCGTTAATCTCTTTTCGAGATCCGTTTGCGATACCTAGATTCATGTTTTGAAGCGCCATGAGGTGTTTGTTCCAGTTAGACAAACAAGGCGGTCAGAACGGCGCGAGTCTGTTATCAAGTGTGTTACGGCAGGATCATTTAGGAAGAATTTGCTTCAATGGAGCGGGATTGTACGCTGACCGGTTTGAAAGGCAATAGCTGGCAGTCGTTTCATTAACCTATCAAGGTATATAACCGGAAAAGACAATGGCCACCGCTTTTTCACTGTGGATATGAAGCTATCGATTCGCTGACCGGGGTAGCTTTTGGTTGCCTGGGGAGGCGACCGGGCGGCCGCTAGAGGTGGCTGTAACACGACCCTCAAAGAAGACATCATCGGTAAGGTCGTCGGGAGACACTGTGTTTTCATAACGCTTCACAACAGTACCGATAGCGGTTGCACCAGCCCCGACGGCTTTGCTTTGAGCACGTTCTGATGCGACAGACTCAGCCCATACAAAAGCACTGGAGCGATCCGAGAAATCGACCGGACCTTCCAGGCTGTGGACTCGAAAAGTTCCCTGACTGGGTTGAGTAATCGTGATGTGTTCGCGTTGAACGACACTGCCTACAACGGCACCTATAGCATTTGCGACATCGCTGTGCTTTGGTATTTTCAAGTCGATTCCGAGCATGCGGCCTGCTGCAGGGTAATAAAACGGGGCGGGAGCACCCACGGCCACCAGAGATCGGCCAGGATCGAAATTCACAGCGAACAGTCCTCCGTCGATCGTCCCGTTGTCCATGATCCATTCAGTGAGTAATCGGTTGATTTTGTCGAATACCGCAGTTTCATTCCGGGGGCCACCAGTCGCCATACAGGCTTTTATAATTGTTTCACAAATTGTGCTGACGACCCTGTCATGTACAACCTGGCTGACGGCGGAAGAATCATTGGGATCAAAGCTGCCCCATCCGTATACGTGGCGCATCTGTTTTGCCCAGATGACTGCCGCAAGATGAGCCGCTTCTGTTGACCAGTGGTTACTGAAACCGAGCACATGGGCTGCGTCCGAGGGGGTGAAGCCACTGTATATCACCATCCCTTTACGTACCATGACAGCAGCAGCCTGGGCCTGTTCGCGTGCGCTGCGATACAGGGCTTCGAGTTCGAGGGGGCGTTCAGCCAGACGCTCCCACACTTTCTTTTCAACAGGTGAGAGCTGAGCGATTTGACTACTATCAGCAAAAAGCGGAAGAAAGAATTTGTTACTTCGAGGTGTCGGTTTAGCATCACGTTGACGCTTGAGGGACTCAATTACCCAGTCATTATCAAATGCAAGCAAGCTCATCGGCACTACCCGGCGGGGTCCAATTCCCAGGCCTTCGCCACCGCTGAATCTCGCTTCGCTGTCACCGCCGAGCCCTACCGAGAAAACCCGGGTAGACTCAATCATCGGTCGCCACGCTCCAATTACAGTAGCGTCTGAACTGAAGGCGGGAAGACCATCGGTTACGATGGCAACATCAGTTGTGGTGCCCCCCATGTCGGCAACAATGGAGTTTTCTGTCTGGGCGAGGAATGCAGCGCCTACAACGCTTGCAGCCGGGCCGGACAGTACGGTCTCTATTGGTCGTGTCAGAGCAACCGCTGCCGTAATCAGGGAACCGTCGCCTTTAACCACCATGAGCGGTGAGCTGATTCCATAATCGGACAGAAGCGCCTGTATAGTGCGAATCAGCCGGTCGATATACGACACTAGAGAGGCATTGAAGGCCACAGTCACTGCCCGGCGGGGAGCGCCCAGAGACGAGGCGAGTTCATGGCCGCAGGTCACAGGTCTATCAGACAGAGAATGAATCAGTTCGCGCAGAACAATCTCATGGGCGGGATTGCGAACGCTGAACATGCTCGAAACACCAAATGCCGATACTCGATTCCTGTACCTCTCGATGGTGCGACTCGCCGCATCCAAGTCCAGTGGACAGTGCTCTCGGCCGCCGGCGTCGTGACCACCTTTCAGTGCAACACAGGCTCCACCACGGACAATATGTTCGAGCTTCGCCCGCTCTATCTGGATGGCGGTGTAACCCGGAAGCAGCAGACAAACGGGGGTACCACGGCCTTCGACAACGGCATTGGTTGCGAGCGTGGTCGACAGCGAGGCCAGCGTAACTTTTGAAAGAAGGTCGGAGGGGAGCTTTTTGAGTACAGCACTGATCCCAGCTTCGAGTTGGCTGTGCGTGGTTAGGGATTTGCCGCTGGCTACGACCTGGTTCTGAGCATCGACAAGTGCGGCATCTGTATAGGTTCCGCCTGTATCAATACCCAGACGGAGTGGCGTCTGTCCAGGGCCCTGTTCAGCCATGGAGCTACTGGCCGTAGTCGAAGAATCCCTTACCACTCTTTCTGCCTAGATAACCTGCGTCGACCATTTGTTTTAGGAGTGGGCACGGCCTGAATTTCGAATCTCCAAACTCCCCTAGAAGAATATTCATGACGTAGAGACAAACATCGATACCGATCATGTCAGCGAGTGCCAGAGGCCCCATAGGGTGGCCGGCACCCAGCTTCATTGCTGCGTCGATCTCATCTGCACTGGCGATACCCTCGTAAAGTATGAATACGGCTTCATTTATCATAGGAACCAGCATGCGATTAACCACAAAACCTGGGCTGTCTTTTACGCTTACAGGTGTTTTACCCAGTTCCCGGGTCAGTTCATCGACTGTAGTGAAGGTGTCATCTGAAGTCTGCAATGCTCTGATAATCTCTACCAACGCCATCATTGGTACTGGATTAAAGAAGTGCATGCCGATTACCTTGTCTGGCCTGTTGCTGACTGAAGCAAGTTTTGTCAGTGACAGCGACGATGTGTTGGAGGCAATAATAGTCTCCGGTCGGGAAACCTTATCTATCTCCTCAAACAGGTCCAGTTTGAGATCCATGTTTTCTGTAGCAGCTTCTATGACGAGATCGCAGTCAGCTAGGTCCGATAGATCGGTGGTGGTACTGATTTTTCTAATTGCTGCGTCTTTCGCCTCAGCGGTAATCTTTTCTCGGTCTACCAGTCTTTGTAAGCTTTTATCAATTGTAATTAGGCCTCGACTGGTTACTTCATCTGACACATCCTGCATGACAATGTCATAGCCGGTGAGGGCAGCTACCTGAGATATTCCGCTGCCCATCGTGCCGGCGCCAACTATCCCGATGTTGCTGATTTGCATTTTGCACACTCCTGTTCTGATCCACGGGTACATTTACAAGGGGGCAAGGCTAACCTAAACCGGCGGCGAAACCAATGGCCGGCTGCGTTCGGGAGATCGTCGGTATACACTGCCCATTAGACGACAACTATGGTACTGATCATGAACAGTAAACAGATGATCGAGCAGCTGGTTGGATTCAACACAGTGTCTCGTGACAGTAACCTTTCGCTTATCGACTTCGTTCAGAATTACCTTGATGATTACGGTGTCGCATCAACTCGTGTCGTCAGCGATGATGGTGAGAAGTCGAATCTTTATGCCACGATCGGGCCGCTTGAGGAAGGTGGTGTAGTTCTATCGGGACACACAGATGTTGTTCCTGTAGATGGCCAGGACTGGCACACGGACCCATTTCTGCTGACTGAAGACAACGGCAGGCTTTATGGTCGTGGGACTTGTGACATGAAAGGTTTCATCGGGATTGCCTTATCACTTGTACCACAAATGAGATCACTGCAGCGCCCTATACACCTGGCGTTATCCTATGATGAAGAAGTAGGGTGCCGTGGTGCACCAGCCATGATTGAGCAGATGGTGACCAATATACCCGCACCGCAGGCTGTAATCGTTGGTGAACCTACGAGCATGAGTGCAGTCACCGGACATAAGGGTATTGTTGGTCTCAAGACAACCGTTCGTGGCTATGAGACACATTCCAGCCAGACCAACCGTGGTGTGAGCGCGGTAATGAATGCTGCCAGACTCGTCGGTTACCTCAGTGCAATGGCAGAGCGCCTCGAGCGCGATACGCCGTCGGACAACGGATTTAACCCTCATCATACCAGTATCCATGTGGGTGTCATTAACGGCGGCACCGCGATGAATATTGTTTCACGCCACTGCGAATTTGTTTGGGATGTCCGTAATATTCCTGGAGATGATCCGGATGCTCTGATTGGGGAGTTCGAAAAATACTGCAAGGAAGAGGTGTTGCCTGAGATGCGGCAGCGATGGTCGGAGTGTTTTATTCAGACAGACGTCATTGCCCGGGCGCCGGAATTTTCACCAAAGGAATCTGCAGCACTTGAATTGGTGCAAGCCATTACCGGAGCTCAGGATACCAGCCGAGGTGCCTATGTCGCCGAAGCCGGACAGTTCCAGGCCGCGGGGTTTCCAACAGTGATGTGTGGACCAGGCTCGATTGACCAGGCGCATCAGCCCGATGAATTCATCAGTCTCGAGCAGGTTGTACAGGGTGAGTCATTCTTACGCCGGCTGATTCAAGACCTGTCGACTTGAGTAGTGGCGATTTAGGTCGACAGCAGTCCTGAAACCAGCTGAGCGACCTGTAAGCTGCCGTTGAGAGTTTGCTGCCGACAGGTAGGCTGGACAGCCAGTAAATTGTCCAGCTCACTGAGCCAGTCGCCCGACATGTAGTCTTGTGCTGACAGTAAAAATCCGTCCGTATTGTGTTGGAGAAAATCTGCCAGTGCTTGCATTTCAGGATAATCCTGCCGTACGAAATAGCCAAATCGCACCTGGCTGTGGTAGATCTCAGCGATGGTGCTGTAACCTGCCTTGCCGATTACAGCATCGGCCGCATTGATCAGGTCGGGGTGATAGTGGTCGCTGTTTGCAGGAAGGAGAAGGACGTTCGGTGCCACCCATTCTTTTTTTGCTCCAATGCCTGCAATCACGAAGTTTATCGTACTGAAATCTTGGTGGAGCCTATTCACGAACGGGTATTCCTGGGGTACACCACCCATAGTCAGGAACACCATCGAGCTGTTTTCTGGTAGTCCCAGTGCTTTTCGGGTGCTGTCCCTGTTTTGTCGTGGGGAGCGGGCAATCGGGTTGACATGAATCGCGCTACTCGCCGGATTGCACACGGGTATTGCTTGGATATGGACCTTGGNATCGGCAAAGACATGCTCTAGCGTGTCAGCGTATGCCAGGAGCGCAGGATACCCTTCAGCGAGTGATCTGTAGATCCAATCCCAGGTGAAGTTCTCGATTAGAACACTGGGCAGGCCAGCCGCCTGTGCGACTGCTATACCAATCGGTGCAATGTCGCAGATGACCAGTTCACAGTGTGTATCGGTTAGTTTGTTTGCCAGAGCATCAATTTGCGTGGTTTTGAACGGTATNTCGTTGGCCAGTGCTTTCAGGGTGCCGGGAATATCTGTATTCAGTGCGTCATGTTGAACCAAGCCGATATCGCAGNTCAGTTGATGAAATCGAAAATCATCGAGGGTGCTGGAGAAAAACCACTGAGGGATTGAGGAGAAGATCTCAAACCGCACTTCTGGCCTGATATCGGTCAGGGCTTTGGCGACTGCACACGCACGGGCCGCATGGCCAAACCCGTGAGAAGTCACGAACAAGGCGACTGAACGAAAGCTGTGTTGTCCTGCCACGCCCTAAACCAGGTGTATCGCCGTTGCTCTGTTATTGATTGAAATACTGCTCCAGAAACTCAGTAAATCCTATGCGANCTGCTTGTTCCATTGCCCGCTGACGGTCGATAGAGTCCATGGCGTCCTGTGACATCTGNCGGAGTTGTTCCGCGGGAAGGTCCANATTCTCAAAGTACTCTCCCGTCTTGACAGCCTGCGCCAGTGCAAAATTGAAGAAGTTATCATCGTATTTTCGCGTGGCTTCAAGGACCTGGGCTGAAGGAGTGAGGCTTGAGTCGTTGAANTTTTCCTGNTGTCTACGTACCGCACTGCTGTAACCNTTGCCGCCATGCTGATCGAGAAATTCGCCCAATATTTNGAAATGACTCATAATGCTGCTACCCAGTTTGGTCAGTTTCTGATTTCCGATAGTCAGGAAGAGATCGGGATCACGGCCTCGTTCGACAACTTGTTTTAGTGTGGTATGGCAATCTTGCTGTTCAGTATCAGACATTGCCGGGCTATCTGAGAGNAAACAATAAAGCATGAAAAGATCGAGGAAGAGAATTTGTGGATGGTCAATGCCAGTCGGTAAAAAAGGATTGAGGTCTATACTTCGCAGTTCAACATATTCAACACCGCGCTTCCCGAGTGCATAGGTTGGTTTCTCACCGGTTTGAATGGTTCGTTTGGGGCGTATCGGTGCGTAATACTCGTTTTCAATCTGCAGTAGGTTGGTGTTCAGTTGCCGGTATTCACCATCAACCCGAAGGCCGATCTCCTCATAAGGGGGGTAGGACTCAGTCGTCGCCCGAGTCAGTGACTCAATATAGGCTTCCGTACTGTCCAGGTTAACTCTAATAGCNGCCTGAGCATCNCTCTGATAGCCGAGGTCACTCAAACGTAGACTGGTTGCGTAGGGGAGGTAATAACTCGACTCACCCAAGAGTTCTAGATGGTGGTCCCTGTCGTCNAGGAATGTTCGACAGACCGCGGGTGATGCACCGAACAGATAGGATATGAGCCAACCGTAGCGGTAGACGTTACGCACAAGACCGAAGTAGCCATCGGATTTGAAATCCCGGAGTGGCANGGTTGAACCACGGATCGTCCGCCAGCTGCGCCAGAAATCGTCGCCAATCGAGAAATTGAAATGAATACCAGCAATGGTTTGCATCATCTTGCCATAACGGTGAGCCAGACCAATTCGATAAATGGTCTTCATTCGACCNACGTTTGATGTTCCGTAGTTGGCGATGGAAATACTGTCCTCCCCATNCAGTATGCACGGCATGCTGTTAACCCATAGCAATTCATCTCCAAGATTACGGTAGGTAAACTGGTGAATGTCGGTCAAGTCCTGCAGTAGTGTTTCCACGTCCGGATGTGGAGGTGTAATGAGCTCAATTAAGGCCTCTGAGTAATCCGTAGTAATGTAAGGATGGGTCAGGGTTGACCCCAGACGAGAGGGATGTGGCCGCTGAGAAATGATACCTTCCTGATTTACGCGGAGACTTTCTTTTTCTAGCCCTCGGCGAATGCTGAGGAGGCTGCTTGCTGCACCTGCCTGCTCGATCTTTCCCAGAGTCCGTGTTAGCGTTTGGGTCATGGAATCTTATCCGGGGCAGAAGTCTGGCGACTGGTATCAAGAGACAGTCGAGGTCGATACTGTTGGTCGACAGACTCGTGAACTCACAGGGTTGATTGACCAGTCTGTCGCTCGATCAGATGTGCAGACAGGGTTATGCCACATTTTTTTGCAGCACACCAGTGCATCTTTGCTGTTATCGGAAAATGCCGACCCAGCGGTACAGGTAGACCTGGAGCATTTTATGCAGCGTATCATTCGAGATGGCGACCCGGCCTACCGGCATACCAGCGAAGGGCCTGACGACATGTCGGCCCATCTTCGTTCGGTATTGACCGGAAGTTTCCTGACCNTGCCCGTGGTTGAATACCGGTTGGGACTTGGTGTGTGGCAGGGTATATATCTTTGGGAGCATCGATATCAAGGCCGTAAACGCCGCCTGNTCTTGACCATCCAGGGTGAGGTCAGAGCTTTATGAATCGAATGAGTTCAACACCTGCTAGCCAAAACGTNGTGGCAGCTCACCGTTACAGTGTTGCACCGATGATGGATTGGACTGACCGCCATGAACGTTATTTTCTACGCTTGATAACGCATCGAGCGATGTTGTATACGGAGATGATCCCTGCGGCAGCGCTGTTGCATGGTGACCGCAACCGTTTACTTGTACACAGCNCAGNTGAGTATCCTCTAGGGCTGCAACTGGGAGGTAGCAATCCACGTGAGATGGCTCTTTGTGCACGCTTCGGTGAAGCAGCAGGATTCAATGAAATCAATATGAATGTGGGCTGTCCGAGTCCGCGTGTCCAGTCTGGCCGTTTCGGAGCATGCCTGATGGCGGAACCGGAACTGGTGAGTGACTGTTTCAGTGCTATGGCATCAACGGTCCGTATTCCTGTTACCATCAAATGCCGCATAGGCATTGATGACCGAGACAGTTACGAAGATCTCGAATCGTTTGTTACCACACTGGTAGATGGTGGTTGTCGCACATTCATTGTTCATGCCCGCAAGGCTTGGNTGACCGGCCTGAGTCCCAAACAGAATCGNGAAGTACCNCCGCTGCACTACAACCTAGTGTATCGACTAAAGCAAAACCACTCTGATCTTGAGATTATTCTCAATGGCGGAATCTGCAGCATTGAAGCTGCTCGCTCTCATCTAGAGTATGTCGATGGAGTGATGGTTGGGCGGGAGGCCTATCGAAATCCTTTTTCACTCGCCAATGTTGATGGGGAACTGTTCGGTATAAANACTCCGCCACCAACGCGATGGCAGGTGCTGGACCAGTACAAATCCTATATAGCCAGTGNAATTGAGTCTGGCACTCAGCTTAAACACATGTCTCGACATATGCTGGGCCTTTTTACGGGGCAGGCGGGCGCCCGGGCCTGGCGCCGGTATCTGAGCGAGCATGCAGTTCGCCACGGTGCAGGCCTAGAGGTCATCGAGGCGGCCGAACGTATCGTCCAGCAGAAAATGCAGCACGCAGCATAGAAACTTTGAGTTCTGTCGTTTCGATCGAGAATTCCGCGTAGACCGGATCATGATTCAAAAGAAAATCCCCATATTAGGAGTATCGGCTTTGCTGGTGCTTTTGGCCCTTACCATAGCGCTGACAGCATTGGTGCTGAATACCCGCAATCTGCGCAGCGGCTTTGCCAAATACATCACTCAACAGACGCAAAGAAACGTCACCATTGGGGGTGACGTCGAGATGGATCTCGGATTCAGTGAGTCCGGTTCGCTGTTACTGACCCTCAAGACGCAGGACGTAGTGATTTATAACAATCCCGATTTCAGTGCTGAGCCT
>PCBE01000069.1 GCA_002731295.1 Acidiferrobacteraceae bacterium
CTCTGGCTATCGTATCGGTAGGGGGTCCAGTCAGCTGCCACATCAACAGGAAAACTATCGAAGTTTTGCGGTGGCGGCGGTGAAGCGGTGGTCCACTCGAGCGATGGCGAGCCCCAGGGATTGCGCCCGGCCTGGGGACCTCTCAACCCCCGAGCCCACGCAATCAGCGTGATCAAAATCCCGGTCGCCAGAATAAAAGCGCCGACAGTTTCAATGATGTTAAGTCTGATCCATGTCTCGATAGGTGGGTAGTCAACATAGCGGCGTGGCATCCCCATGATGCCGACGACCATCTGTGCAAAGTACAACACGTTCGATCCGATCACCATCAGCCAGAAGCTGAATTTGCCCAGTGCTTCGGCGTACATTCGACCGGTTACCTTAGGAAACCAATAGTAAACACCGCTGAAAGCCGCAAAAGTCATCGCCATTCCGAGCACATAGTGAAAGTGACCAACAACAAACTGCGAGTCGTGCACATGGATATTGAACGCAGGCAGCGCCAGCGGAATACCGGTGAGGCCACCGATCAGGAACATGAAGATGCCACCCAACGTGAAGAGCATGGGCGTGTTGAAACGGATCGCACCTTTGTGCAGTGTTGCAACCCAATTGAAGATCTTAATACCTGTCGGCACCGCAATTAATACTGTGGTGAACGACATAAATACACGTAACCAGTAGGGCATTCCGGAGCTGAACATGTGATGTGCCCAGATAAAGAAGCCCAGGGCAGCAATTGACCATAGCGCATAGACCATCGACTTTCTACCAAAGATGGGTTTGCGCGACATTGTCGAGAGTACTTCCGAAAACACGCCGAAACCCGGCAGGATCATGACGTATACCGCTGGATGCGAGTAGAACCAGAAAAGATGCTGGTACAGGACCGGATCGCCACCTTTCGCTGGATCAAAGAAACCCGTTCCGAGATACCTGTCGAGAAACAACATGACAACCGCTCCAACAAAAGAAGGTACACCCAGGAGTTGAACCACAATAGAAGCCATCAGACCATGCACAACCAGATTCATGCCCCCCAGCGTGATACCCGGCGCGCGCATCCTGAGTACCGTGGTGATGAAATTAACGCCCGTGCCGAGTGTGGATCCGGCGATCAGGATTACAATCAGCACATAGAGTGCGGTTGGACCGGCATTGGGGTGCACTGAAAAGGGCGGATAGCCAGTCCACATCATCTTGATGTGTTGACCAGGAATCAGTGTAATGAGTACAAGCACGCTGGCAGTAAAGAAAAACCAGTACGACAGCTGGTTGAGCCTGGGGAAGGCCACATCACGTGCGCCGATCATGATCGGAACCAGAAAGTTGGTAAACGCGGCCCAGAACGCTATTGCCCACCACAATAACAATACGGCACCATGGCCCGTAAGCAGATAGTTATAAAGATCAGGACTGACAAATTGAAGACCGGGCTGAGTCAGTTCCAACCGGATCACCATACCCATCAGCCCCGCAACAACAAAGAAGAGCAATGACGTCAGACCATAAAGTATCGCGATCTTTTTGTGGTCGGTGGTGAGGAACCACTCACGAAAATTAGCCCGGAACCAAGGCGTTGCAACGGCTTCCTGCATCGTGTGATCTCCTAGATTTTATTAACAGATATATCGCTCAGGTCGACTGTCTGAGCCACTGGTCAAACTCTTCACTTGTGACAACCTTGATCGTTGCGAGCATGTACGCGTGTGCCGTACCACAGTATTCCCGGCAATATCCTCGGTACTGCCCTGTCTCGTTGAACTGAAACCACATCTCGGTCACCCGCCCCGGCACTGCGTCTTCCATNACTTTGGCTTCGGGTATGTGGAATGCATGAATCACATCTCNTGAGGTCAGCAGCAACTTGANTGGCTTACCTACCGGAACGTAAAGCTCAGAAACCGATTTCTTGCCATTGGGNTACTCGAATTGCCAGCTCCACATCATGCCTTCAGCTTTCACNGGTAGAGAANCCNGCGGGGGCGTACGCTGNANCGTATAAAAAGCCACACTCTGTANCGCCAGGTAAATCACGATGATGAGTGGGATCACAGTCCATAACACNTCGATTCCGTGTCCACTTNCCTCCACANCACCCACCTCATTGNTGGCCTTNCGGTANCGATAGCGATACAGGAAATACAGCATCGGNACNGCGACAACGAGNTAGATNCCAACNGCNANACTCANCCANATGNTGAACATCTGATCCCANTACGNCGCNGGNTAAGCNAGTGGTANNANNGGGGCNGNNGNCGAGNCAGCTTCGGCAACCGATATCATCTGCATCATCACNNTCCTTTNGANTCTCTCTTGAATGCAAGTGTNNCCAGTCCNNCAANACCCAAAACGCCAANTCCGGCACNACCAAANATTAANGTCGGATGCAGNTTGTAACGGCTNCGCGATGCATCGAACTGAAAACAGGTCANCTTGACNACATCGATNAACTCATTTAGGTGTGGCGCACGGTTNCTGCTTTCAATCAGTGCGAGCTCGATATCCTGCACCCGCGNTTCAGTACCATNGAGATAACGCATGACTTTTCCTTCCGGCGAAAGAAAAACCAGCANTGCTGGATGCAGGAAGGCTTGNTCTCGTTCAGAGAAAANNAANNTGAAGCCAACNGATTCAGTTAGACGGCTACTTGCTTCACCNGAGAGNNNCCCAAATGTCCAGTTNCCAGGGACCGGCTTTANAGNGGAACGGGTGGTANTTAAGGTTGTCAGCGTGTCTTTTGCATCGAANGAAAGGACGATCACCNGATGTTCNGGTAAAGTGCTNGTGGATACAACCTGTGAAAGATTCCGNATTGTCAGTGGGCAGGCACCACCACAAGTAAAGTANGTCAACGCCAGAATGGTNGGTCTCGCCCTGATNAGTTCAGTCAGCGACTGGGTNCCATTTGNGGTTTTGACTACAACGTCCGCGACTNTTTGACCCAGGTAAAGACCTTCTTCGAGACGCAGTACAGCCGGGTCGAATTCATCCTGTTGCAACGTTCTGTTATGTCCAGCCGCTGGTGTCCCAATAGNCAATNTCAGCNCTATCACAAGGTAGCGGAGTCTCAAGCTGAGCCTCCAATCACGTAAACGTTGAGCGCGACCAGCAACCACATGATGTCCACGAAATGCCAGTACAGGGCAGCGCCACGGTAAAAGGTGACCCTGTCGACTTTCATCAGTCCACTTGCGACAACACCAAACAGAAGCAGGTGGATGAGAAGTCCTACGACAACGTGGGCAGTATGCACACCNGTCAANCCGTAAAAGCCCGTGGCGTAGACATTNGATCCAAGCGTGAAACCACCCAGAGNGAGGTGACNCCACTCATTNATATGNAGTACCACNAACAANAAACCNAANGNGAATGTNGCAATCANCCAAAANAGNGCTGAACNCCGGCGTTCNCGCTCGAAAGCGCGCTGTGAAAACACGATGGTGGCGCTCGATGCCCACAAGATCACNGTCAACCAGAGCGCAAANGTCNTATCGAGTTCGGCTGGNATATAACTCNCCCACTGNTCAGCNTGGNTAACTCGACTCAGCCAGAAGGCAACAAATACCGTNCCAAAAATAATTATCTCGGATACGATGAAAGCGGNAACAGCGATCGGNCCAAGTCCTTCTTCGGTGCCGTGNCGAAAAAACTCCCTGGCCCAACCTGAAAATCCTACAGCTAACACTGCCAGCGACCCGCCNCCAAGCACTACACCGAGCATCGGAATCTGCCAGGCGTAATAGGCNAACACAGCCAGCGGTNNTAACAGGACGCCGATNCCAACCAACATCGGCCAGATACTGGTTTCATGCTCAGACTGATAAGTTGCTGCGTGCGACATACNTTGNTTCCTATTGCAANACCNCATTGGGTCAATGNGTGTTCGGNAAACNNAGAATGATTTATCGTGCGTAGAGCAGCAAAGTATTGACCTGTGTCAGGATCTAGAGTTGTTGCTGCTCGACACTAGAGATTTGCCACCGGGATTTGATCTGAATCAATAAATGCAAAGAGGTCTCGGGATAGTGTCACCCTCCACACNCCGGTGACCCGACGGCCCATGCTTTCTAAGTGTTTCTATTCATCTTTGTCTATTGTCTTTGTTTTGGTGCAGCTGATACCAATTCAAATATCGGCGGCAGATGCGAATGATGCGGGTTATCAGAAAAATCTTCCCGTGTAACTAACCGAGAGTCGATCGAACCTTCCAGTTTCGAGAATTCGATCCCGTGGCACAACAGGTTAGCCCATCCAAATGATCGCAACACGTAACCGAATCGGTTTCGATCCGGAGTTAATTCGACGCTACGACTTACGCGCCCCCCGTTACACTTCATACCCAACCGCGGATCACTTTGAGAATAACTTTACTGAGAAACACTATCGGCAGGCAGCCGTAACCAGTAACGAGATCCCCATACCGAGCGCNNTNTCNCTTTACTTNCATATTCCATTTTGTAATTCACTTTGTTTNTTTTGCGCCTGCAACAAGGTTGTNACCCGGCGNACTGNAGTAGCTGATNAATACNTGGANCANNTGTNTCAGGAGATNCANCTNCANGGNGNTTTGTACGACNNCGATCGNGAAGTCGTGCAGCTACACCTGGGTGGTGGCACGCCAACGTTTCTAACCATGAGTCAGATCAAACGCCTGCTGCAGAAGGTCGATCAGCACTTTTTGTGTTCAACCAACCCGAATCGCGAGTTCAGTATAGAAATTGACCCGCGTACCGTAATACCGGAATCTCTTGAATCCCTGAAGCAACTTGGATTCAACCGGATCAGTTTGGGGGTGCAGGATTTTGATTCGAATGTCCAGCANGCGATTCATCGAATTCAGCCTCCAGAAGCCACCCTGGAACTGCTCCAGCACGCTAAGGATATTGGCTTTGAATCCATCAACATAGATCTAATTTACGGACTCCCGCATCAAACTTTTGAGACATTCAATCGTACGCTCGATCTGTTGATGACNACACCGCCAGACCGGTTATCTGTATTCAACTACGCCCATCTGCCCCGCCGGTTTCCACCACAACGCAGAATCCATGAAAAAGATCTCCCCAGCAGCGAGGAAAAATTGAACATTCTGGAAACCTGTATTCACTGGTTGACCACAGCGGGTTACAGCTACATCGGTATGGATCACTTTGCACGACCGGAAGATCCGCTGGCCCAGGCCCAATTAAACGGCACCCTTGGGCGCAACTTTCAGGGGTATTCCACCCACACAGGCTGTGATCAGGTCGGACTGGGCATATCCTCAATCAGCCAGATTGGCGCGTGTTACAGCCAGAATGTGAAGGAACTCTCACCCTACTATGCCGCGACAAACCATGGTCGTCTGAGCGTATACCGGGGCTTTCAGCTTTCTCCTGACGATGAGATACGAAGACAGGTGATAGAACAGCTGATGTGTTTTGGCTGTGTAAATCTNAATTCAGTCCTGGCATCAACACAGAACNCACCGGAAACCTACTTTGCAGATGAATTGCGGGTACTGGAGGAAATGATAGANGATGGNCTTTTGTCTATCGACGATAGCAACACGATCGAGGTTTCACCCNCTGGAAGATTTCTGATCCGCANTATCTGCAGGGTGTTTGATGTTTATGCGGCACCCGGAAGCGANTCACGATATTCCCGGNTGATNTGAAGTCATTGAAAACAGAAGCTGGGANGGGTCANGCTATNATGGNTGGACCTATNCCGGNATTTACTGGCTTTCAGAANCATGAATCTGGCGGTGCAGAGCCTCGAAATCTTGAATGATTATGGTTCTNCCGTTGACGAACACCAGATGATGCTCTTTAAGCCGCTTAAAAAGGCGGCTNACAGTTTCGGCGGCGAGGCCCAGGTAATTTGCGATGTCGTGACGGGACATGCTCAGACGAAATTCAGTGCCTGAAAACCCGCGTTGCCTGAACCGTGAAGACAGACTGACAAGAAAAGCAGCCAATCGTTGTTCGGCCGTACGACGGGAAAGCTGCAACAGCATAGCCTGATCGGTGGTTATCTCCCGTGCCATCAGTCGATCCAGTTCACGTCGCAGANTAGGGATCTTGACCACCAGCTGATCGATAGAACTCAGCGGTAATTCACAGACACAACTGTGTTCGAGTGCGACTGCTGAACAGGAATGGTGATCATCAAATCCATCAAAACCGAACAATTCACCTGGCAGGTAAAACCCGGTGATCTGGTCTTCGCCGTCAGACGCTGAAATCGTTGTCTTGAAAGATCCTGATTTCACTGCGTACAACCCCTCGAACACATCTCCAGTTTGGTAAAGAAAATTACCCCGCACCATTGCTGGGCGCTGATCAACCATCGTCTCAAACTGTCCCATGTCATCCGGCGACAGCGCACGCGGCAGACAGAGTTCAGCCAGGGAGCAGTCCTGACAAGTCAGTTTCACAGGGGTATTTAAACCAGAACAAACAGCAACATAGNGAAAACCAACGTTATTTGGTTAGTTCCTTACATTATAAACGGAAATATCGTGATTTGGCATCGCGTACACAGACCCCACGCCGACCGGTCAACTGGTATGTGATTCGCCGCAAATGCGTCGATCCTTGACGTAGGTCAAGCACTTCANCCGTCCATTTCGTTAGAANACCAGCCTTCAGCGGCTCGAATCAGCCACTTACCGACAACTAGGACAAGGAACGAGTTATGAAGAGCTTTACAGGTGGAGACAGAATCGTATGGTGTATTTCAGCGNNTATCGCNGCAGTTGCCGTGATTACCCTGACTCTGACCGTCATAAAATGGGTNANCGCTTAGTNATATCAGTTCAAGTAGNGCCGAGTTGGAAAGTTTCCATCTGNGCTTTACGCAAAGCAGTGTTCGTTATAAGATTTTTGGTTGTCGCCAGGTAACAGGGTTGGTAAACCTGTAGTGCAGCCTTAATCTGNGATTGATGCCACAAGACAGCAACAATATACAGACCGCCGAGATAGTCCTTGCGTGTTCCGAGTTGGACGAGACACTGGCCTTTTTTGTAGAGACGCTAGGGTTTCAGATTGACAGTATATTTCCCGCTGATGCGCCGGTGGTCGCGATAGTGTCAGGATATGGTATTCGGTTGCGTCTCGATCGTTACGCGACGAGTAAGCCAGCAACATTGCGGCTTTACTGCAGCACGCCAACAACTGTCGCCGAAGGCAATTTGCGCTTACAGGCGCCCAACGGCACTGAGATTGAACTCGAAGCGGCTGAAAACGAACTACAGCTGCCACCGGTAGTCCAGTCATTGGTGCTCAGTCGGCTAGATTCCAGTACCGCCTGGGGTGTGGGCCGTGCGGGAATGCGCTACCGAGACCTGATCCCAGATAGACAGGGTGGCTGCTTTATAGCCTCACACATCCATATTCCTACCGGTGGCCCGGTTCCTGATTATGTCCACTACCATAACATTCGTTTTCAATTGATTTTCTGCTGTCGGGGCTGGGCAAAACTGGTGTATGAGGACCAAGGTGGTGAATTCATCCTTAAAGCCGGGGACTGTGTACTGCAACCACCACAGATTCGCCATCGCGTGCTCGAATGCTCGGACAATATGGAAGTTGTCGAATTAGGGTGTCCTGCGGAGCACGAAACCCATGCTGATCACGAGATGAATTTGCCAACAGCGACTTTCGATGAGCAACGTCTATTTAAGGGTCAGCGTTTCGTTCGGCACCAGGCTGAAACGGCCAGCTGGGAAAAATGGCGTATCGATGGTTTCGAGTGTCGAGACAGTGGAATCGGAGTCGCCACCTCAGGCCTGGCTGGCGTACGGGTTGTTCGCCCCCATCTTGAGCCAACCGCCGGACCGTGCAGCCATGTTGCAGAATTAGTTTTTTTCTTTGTGCTCAAGGGTTCTGTCACGCTGGAACTCGCGGGCCGGGGTATTGAGCAATTCAACAGAGGTGATTCAGTGGTGCTGCCCAGCAACTTCAGTTACACACTGGTCGAGTCCACACAAGACCTGGAACTGCTCGAGGTCACCTTACCGGACATTGTCGAGACGCACTTGCCTGGCGCCTAAGGGGTCTCAGTACAACACTACGCTGGGATGTGTATTCAGGATTACGGTTTGTTCACGTGTTCCAGAGGTGTTGCGGGTTGCGAGTTGTCTTTTCCCGGTGTGACCAGTGCCAGTGCGAGCATCATCACGCCCAGAGACAACCACACCCACAGTGAATGGTCGTCGTCAAAGATCATAATGCCCCATAACACGCCTGAAAGTGTCACCACATAAGCCGTTTGGCTTGCGAATACGGGACCGGCATAGATGACCAGATAGAGAAACATTCCGTAGGCCGATACAGTGATTGCCGCCATGCCGAGAATTGCCCACTCAGAACGCCCCCAGGGCCAGGGCAGCGGTTCAAAAGTGCCCGTTATTATGACCAGTGGTGTCATGATAATCGTGGCTACCAGAAACATTCCACCCACAAGGGTATAGACGTTGACGTCTGCCGGCATACGCATTGCCACAAACAGGTTTTCAGCGGTGTAGCACAGCGCTGAACCCACCGCCAGCAGCACCCACGGTACGGCTGACCGATCCGGCAGACCTGTACTCGGGCCAATCAGAAGCCCGATGGACAGAATTCCCAAGAACACACCCAACAGCCGTGTTGTCGAAACACGTTCAACACCCAGAACAGCCGCCGCNAGAAATGTCATCAGCGGGACGGTAGCGATTGTGATGGATAAAACGCCGGGAGAGAGGCGCGACGCGGCGTAAAAGTATGCGGTNCCCGGGATAACTGANCCNAGTACTCCGCAGACGGTACANACAATCAGTACATCCCGTCGAAGAGGTAGTGGGCGCCTCANTATAATGCNGCCGCTAATCAGNACAGCGGCACCGACGAGACAGCACCAGTAATTGATGCCAATCGGATGGGCACCACCTTCGGTCGACATTTTGGCCAGGGAAAAGGACAGTCCCCANAGAATGCCCATAAACCCAAGCAGCAGCCAGGCCCGGCTGTTCCGTTGGATATTCAATTGGNGAGTTACCTGATCTNACCCNCCNATAAATCCGGCTGTTTTGAATTCAANTCACTCATCNGCTGTCAGCAAGATAACAGTGATTCGCAGGAGGCACGGCTTGATTCNCCATTCGGACTGCCCTCAATATGGTTCGACNAGAAANGTCATGAAAACACGCGCGGGATTCTAGCCGATCGGTAAATCTGGCGTGGCGAGCCAANTGATCGAGCCGATTGTGTAACNGTACGGTAACATCATTAAGCTGGGATCAAAGCCGCTTTAAGNTTACGTTTGTGNGNANAAAAAACACAGAACGGGAGAANCAAATGCGAGAAGAGTGCGTTATACCACCGGCTGGACACTGGAGTGGAACTGTTCCGCAGGGGCATCGACTCAGAATCATCGATTTGGAAGGNGGCCAGGGNGTTGATTTTCTGTGTTACAACGCAGATCAACATGCAGAGCGCTACCATGCCCCCAATACACTCAAGGCTGCACTGACCCTCAAACTCAGTGCAGGCCATACGCTCTATTCTGATGAGGCGAGGCCGATATTTTCGATCACCGACGATACTGTAGGAGGACACGACACGATTGGAGGTTGCTGCAGTCAACACAGCAACCAGCTTTTGTATGGGGTAGAAAACTGTACCGGTTGCCGGGAAAATTTTCTCGCCGCCCTNGCCCCCTACGGAATGGATCGACGTGATATCGTGCCGAACATAAACTTTTTCTGTAATGTGCCTGTTGACACAGAACGCACTCTCGAGCAGACGGTTTTCGTCCCGGGTCATTCTGTGGCAGGCGACTATGTAGAGCTTGAGGCAAAGATGAATGCACTTGCTGTGATTTCCAATTGCCCCCAGGTAAACAATCCATGTAACGGGGGCAACCCCACCGCGATCAGAATAGTCATTTCATCTTAATATCGGGTTCAGATTCAGTGCATCTCTTGAGATTGTTGGCCAGCTTCGGGTGCAGACTAATCAGCGGAGTNGTTTTNTCGGCTGTNTTGTTTTTATCGGGGTGTATCGAGGGACCNCTCANATCTGTTGAGGANATCTGTCAGATTTTTTCGGATCGCCCACAGTGGAANGTGGCTGTNAGGCGAACTGCCGAACGCTGGGGAATACCGCCGGAGATAACAGTATCGTTCGTCTACCAGGAATCTTCTTTNNAATCGGACGCCCGACCTCCNCGGCGNAAATTNTTGTGGATCATCCCCTGGAAGCGGCCGACTACGGCATTTGGGTATGCCCAGGCAATCGACTCTACCTGGGCTCGTTACCAGCGCAATGCTGGCAGCGCTGANGCTGATCGAACTGACTTTGCTGACGCGGTTGATTTCATCGGNTGGTATAACCAGCAGTCATACACGGCCTTGGGATTAAGCCCGAGAGATGCCAGATCTTCCTACCTTGCCTACCATGAAGGTCACGACGGTTACCAGAATAAATCCTATCGTAAAAAGAANTGGCTGNTAAAGGTCGCAGAACNGGTCGCTACACGTGCTGATCGATATCGTAAACAGCTTAAATCCTGTCCGTTGTAGTCCCTGCCGGTNGGCTTTTCCGGGTAAACGTTGAGCCAGTTGGATCAAGCGCAGGCTATTCGGATAAAAACGGGCATACCGTCACGGTGTGACAGGTCGTAGAATAGCCGTTATGAATCAGGATCAGATTCAAGCGCTGCTCNATCAGTTGGCGAGCTATGCACTGGATGCGGTCGGTGCGCTCGTTATTCTGCTGGTTGGCTGGTGGATCGCGGGTCGAACTCAGTATCTCGTTCGACGTGCCCTGGATCGTGTGCCTCGAATCGATGACACCCTCAAGCCATTTCTGTCGTCGTCGGTCCGTTATTTTGTCATTGTCATCACCTTTGTTGCGGTGCTCGCGGAATTTGGCGTTCAGACCACCTCAATCATTGCGGTTCTGGGCGCTGCGGGACTTGCAATCGGCCTTGCCCTCCAGGGCACGTTGCAGAACATTGCGGCCGGTATCATGTTGCTGGTTCTCCGGCCCTTCCGCGTTGGAGAGTACATCGATGCCGGCGGTGTATCCGGTACCGTAGACGCGATAAATCTTTTTACCACTGACATGACCACCTACGACGGCGTTTACCGCTCAGTGCCCAACGCTGAGTTGTGGAATCGCAATATTCTCAACTACAGCCGTAATCCAACCCGTCGACTGGATATACCAGTCGGTATTGCCTATGAAGACGATGTCGAGCGGGCCCTCGATCTGCTGTTGTCCCACCTGTCTCAGGATACTCGGGTACTGCCTGACCCTGAACCCCAAGTTCTAGTCACGGGATTGGGTGATTCATCAGTCGATCTTACGCTTCGCTGCTGGACCAGCAGAACCGATTTCTGGCCTCTTCGGTTCGAACTGAATAAAAAAGTCAAACTGTGGTTGGATGCTGCTGGCATCAGCATTCCGTTTCCACAGCGAGACGTACACCTCTACCGTACTTCAGCATCAGATCTGAAGGACTCAGACTGACCGGTAGCTGAGCGGTTACCGGTTTGTAGTCAGTACAGGGTCTGTTGTGACAAATCTCCTTGAGTTACGGTGAATTACCACGCGGACATTAACACCTCGCCGGTGACTGCCGTCGATAGGGAACGGCGTGATGCTGCGGCGGGCATTCAGACGACCGACAGGTTTGCCCGTTTCAGTCAACGCAATGACATGTTCAATCGCGCATTCTGGGATGATGAAATCCGCCGTCCAGAGATGATGGCATTTTTTGATTCATACCGAAAGACACCCAGTTTCCGACGTGGTCGAGGGTTCGGCCAGAAAGATTTTGCACTGCGTAATGCTGCTTGGGCGGTTTCAGACGAATTTTCCAGTCGTGGAGAGTCGCAAGGTATTCGGGAAGGTTTCAACGCACCTCTGCAACCCACTGCGCAGGTGGCATCAGAGCAGGTCGAGGTCGAGAGTCGTGACGACATGACGGCTGAGATCAAGCAGATCGCGAAGCTGTTTGGCGCGGGAATCGTTGGCATAGCCCCGTATGACCCGCGCTGGACATATGCCAACCGGGTAAGCTCGGCCACATTCGAAGAAGACGAAACCGGTTTACCTGAAGGTCTGACATCGGTCGTGGTATTGGGCCACGAGATGGATAGGGCCTTGGTAGACACCTACCCGTCGGCAGTTGCTGGTGCAGCAACAGGAAATGCCTATTCTGAAGAGACAGCTACGGTGATTCGTTTATCGCAATACATCCGCAATCTGGGCTGGCAAGCGGTTGGTTCGATGAATGACTCAGCCTTGGCCATCCCCTATGCCCTCCAGGCTGGTCTCGGTGAGTATGCCCGTAACCAGCTGGTGATCACGCCGGAGTACGGTCCCAGGGTCAGATTCTCAAAAGTACTGACTGACCTGCCGTTGGTACACGACCAACCCCGACTGCTTGGGGTCCGCCGGTTCTGTGATGTTTGTACGCGCTGTATTGATGCCTGCCCGGTTAAAGCATTGCCCAGCGGACCACCCTCAGACGTACAGCTCAACAGATCAGCAATTCAAGGCGTGATCAAGTGGACCTCAGACGCTGAAAAGTGTTTCGGTTTCTGGGCTGATTTACGCAGCGACTGCGCGATTTGCCTACGGGTTTGTCCCTGGAACAGGGATTTTGGATACTGGTCGAATCGAGTTTGGCGGTGGTTCGCCCGGACGCCGGCCAGGGGATGGCTGATTAAACTGGAAAACCTCAGCAAGCGGGGAAAGCGTAAACAAAGTACGAACTGGTGGAAGAGGGTCAAGTCGGTTACCCCTCGTTAGGTTTTCTGGTTACGGCCTCAATCATCCGCAGAGTCTATAAATGCCTGTTGCCAGCGGCCACTTTGTGCTTGGCTGGCTGAGAAAATGACAGACGAAAGTCCATGTGCGATACCGAATTAACTCGCCAGCGGTTCTGGTTAGGTAGTGCCGCTGCCTTGATGTCGGCCGTTTCGTTCTCGTCCAATGTCGCACTGTCGAAGCTGGCTTATGACTTTGGCACGAACCTGCATGCACTCAACCTAATCCGGGCGTCTGTTTTTCTAGGGTGTTTGATAGTGGCGGTATGGCTCTCTGGTTCTCGAGTTTCTATAAAGCGAGCCGAGATTTATCGTTGTTTGTTACTCGGCGTATTGCTGTGTGCCGAGATGTATCTGTTATTGGCCTCGATTCTTTTTATCCCAGTCGCTCTGTCTATACTCGTTTTCTATACGTATCCGATAATGATCGCCCTTTGGACCTGGCGCTCGGGGCGAAGTGATTTTTCTTACTTTGGCCTTTGTGTCATGGCACTGGCCTTCATGGGTTTGATCATTGCCTTGGCTGGATCGGATAATCTGTTGGCGGGCTGGGATGTCAGAATTGGTATTGCACTGTCTCTGATTGCTGCCACCTGCCTGGCGGCTTTACTGCTGTTTAGCGAGCGGGTACTGGAAAGACTGCCAGCAAAGATCATGATGCTTTATATGTTGTTGAGTGCAACGGCTGTGGTGGGTTTCGTGTCCCTGTTTATCGTTGAGTTAACATGGCCGGCGTCTCCTGTGGGCTGGCTGGCGTTGTGCGGCAGCGCTGTCTTATACGTTACAGCCACGCTGTTGTTATTCAAGGCAGTTGACTTGGTTGGATCCCTGCAGACAGCCATCATTGATAACACCTCTCCCGTATGGGCTATGATTCTAGGGGTCATTGTGCTGGGGCAGTGGCTGACTGCACAACAGGTGATGGGCGCGAGTGTCACGGTTGTCGCGGTGATGTTACTGCAGTGGATAGCGCGGCCAAAAACCTCAGTAGGCGCGGCGGACTGATTCTAGGGTCTTCTATCTAAACCGGTAGCAGGCCCGGTGCCTCGAAACTGGGCTCGATTGGATACTCAACAAATTAGTAGCCATTGGCAGCAAATGTTTTCGCAACCCCAGGTCGCTTGAGCATTTCGGCATAGTTACGTTCGACATTAATATACCGCTGATTTTCCGGTATGTTTGCGACTGTAGACGAGGACAGTATCCGGACCTGGATTGCTGGATCCCATCCACCAAGCATATTGAGGTAAATATCGGCTGTGCTGAGTCCGCTGCTCAGAAAGAAAGGTCCTTCTGTCAGGCCCAGTGACTGTTCAACAAAGGCCATAATCGTGTCTAGTTTTGATGATGCACGGGATATAACGGCAGCGGATCCCTCGGGGTCATCCGTGTAGAGTGAGCTGTACATTTTTAGCAGTAGGGCCTCCTGTAGGGTGTTGGTGAGGTAAACCATCCATTGTAGATAACGGGAGCGCTCGGGATGATCTAAGGGAGGACTAAGCTGTGTTTGAGAATGCTTGTCAGCCAAATAGATAGAAATAGCAGCGGATTCGATCATGACCTGGTCATCGAATACCAGCGTTGGTATTCGGCCATGTGGGTTGAGCTTCAGGTATTCCGGATCACGTTCGGTGTCTTCTGAAATATCCACTTCGATGAGTTCGTAGGGGGCGCCGGCTTCCTCTAGTACGCACTGAGGAGTAAGACTGGCCGCACCTAGCGAACCGTATAACGTATACATGGGCTGTTCTCCTTGAGTCACGTCGGTATTGTTCCAGATAAAGGTGATCTGACGGTGAGTTTAGCGCCGGCTGTACAGCACAGCCAGGTCTGAATTCGAGTGAGGGGTTTTAGGTACCCCAGTTGGAACCTGTTCGAATCTGACTCATCCGATCACGATCAATCGTGGTTCAATAGTGGCGCCAGAACCGGCCAAAGGTTGTCTAGAATCATAGGTTGTGCAAGAGATGATGGGTGCAGGCGGTCATCCAGCATCAGTTCAGGCTGGTCGTGGATGCCGTCGAGAATAAAAGGCAGAAAATGCAACGTGTAACGCTTGGCCAATTCTGTGTAAACGTCACGGAACTTACGGGTGTAATCTGCACCATAGTTGGAAGGAAGTAGGACACCCACCAGCACTACGTCGCTACCCTCAGCCAGGGAATGGCTGATGATGTAATCTAGATCATCACGAATCGAGACGATCGGTGCTCCTCTCAATCCATCGTTGGCACCGAGTTCAAGGATCAATATCTTGGGTTGCCACTCTGTGAGCAGTTCCGGTAGTCGATTTCTGCCGCCTGTTGCTGTTTCCCCACTGATGCTGGCATTGATTACGTCGTACACATGTCCCTTTTGCGATAATCGTGATCTCAACAGTTCAGGCCAGCTGTCGGCGAGCGCAATACCGTAGCCGGCACTGAGACTGTCACCGAGAATCACAATGTTTTCCGCGTCGGACTTTATGGGCAACAATAAAGCGAACAGCACCAGGAATAGACGAAACATGAAACCGATTGTCACTGCGGACGACGTGTCCCGGCAAGTGAAAACACCGGATGGAGAATTGAGCATACTCGATGGGATTACCCTGACAGTCATGCCGGGTGATGCGGTCGCCATCACCGGGCCATCGGGTTCGGGCAAATCCACCTTACTGGCGTTACTGGCAGGTCTGGAAGATCCGACCAGCGGCTTGGTTCATCTCCTCGGTAAAGAGCTCGGCATATTGAACCAGGATGAAAAAGCAGCACTTCGGGCAGGCAATGTTGGATTCGTTTTTCAGACCTTCCATCTGCTGGCAGGCTTGAGTGCGATTGAAAACGTTGAGATCGCATTGGAACTCGCCGGTTACGACAACACTCGACCTGCTGCGGCAGATCTGCTCGATCGCGTGGGATTGACTGACCGGGTGAACCATTATCCGTCACAACTGTCCGGTGGTGAGCAGCAGCGGGTTGCGCTGGCCAGGGCCTTTGTTGTAAATCCGAAGGTGTTGTTTGCTGATGAGCCCACCGGCAATCTTGATGCGGCAAGCAGTGGCCTTATTGCGGATTTGTTTTTCGATCTTCGCCAACAGTTTGGAAGTGCCCTACTGCTGGTGACTCACGATGCTTCGCTGGCTGACCGCTGTGATCGGATTTTGACACTCGGCGTCGGTGGGCGACTGCAGTCTTGATTGCCGTCAGGAATAGCGTGCTGCTTTTTCGGCGCGACTGGCGTGAAGCTGGTCTTCCGGCAATCGCGTTGGCGCTGGTGGTTGCGGTATTGGCCGTGACATCGGTTGGTATATTTAATGAGCGTGTGTGGGAGGCTATGCAAAGCCGGGCTGCGCAGAGTCTCGGTGGCGATCTGGTACTGCAGGCCCATGATCCCATCGCCTCAAGAGTAGTGGACCAGGCGAAGATTTTAGGACTTGAACTGAGTCAGCAGGTCGAATTTCCCAGCATGATTCTGACCGCAGCGGGATCACCACGCTTGGTATCAGTGAAGGCGGTGGATGAGAAATATCCCCTTCGCGGAACTGCCGAGGTGGCCGAGCAGCCCTATGGTCAAGGTTCTGCGGCCGGCAAGATTCCAGCCACTGGAGAAAGCTGGGCACATTCGCGCTTGTTTGCAGAAGCCCAGTTCGATACCGGTGATATCGTTCAGCTGGGTGAGAAATCTTTTAAGGTCTCGCATGCGCTGATCACTGAACCCGATGACTTCGGTTCATTTTTCCGTATGGCTGCGCCGCGGATCATGATCCGACTGTCGGATCTCAGTGCGACAGGACTCATCACACCATCGAGTCGGGTGCATTACCGGATTCAGCTGGCGGGTACTCGGGATTCACTGAACGCGTTCTCGAAATGGCTAGATCGACAGGATTTCGGAGGACTTGAACGGCGGAGTGTGCAGGACGCTCAACCCAGTGTCCGAACCGCGCTTGAGCGGGCTTCGAATTTCCTTGGGCTGGCCAGCTTGTCGGTGGTGATCGTAGCTGGGGCCGGTATATTCATTGCAGCGCGTTTTTATGCTCGCAGGCAATCGACGACTGCGGCTGTCATGCGCTGCTTGGGTGCGAGCCAGAGACGGATCCTTAGGATTTTCATTTTCCGGTTGGTACGGGTTGCACTGACTGCCTCCTTGGTTGGTGGTTTTCTGGGTTATGCGGGACAGTCATTTCTATCTGTTCTCGCCGAAGAAAAACTCGGCTTGTCGCTTGCTCCTCCTTCTCTTTGGCCATTGTTGACGGGGATATTAATCGGGCTGATTACGGCGCTGGGTTTCGGACTCGCGCCACTGCTCAAGCTGCCTACTGTCTCAGTATTAGGGATCCTGCGCGGAGAAGAAGGCGTGCCCCCGCCTTCAATGTGGTTAACGATCGGACTGGCGGTGTTCACCAGCGGTGGACTGATCTTCTGGCAAGCCGATGAGACTGTGCTTACCTTGTGGGTCATGGGGTTGACAGTTTGTTTGGTGGCCGGGCTTACATTTGGGGGATGGATGATCCTCTGGCTGGTCACACAGATTCGGGGTTCGCGTCCGACCACTCGATATGTTATGTCTTCTGTGGGGGGTCGACGCGGAATGGGTGTGATACAGATACTTGCTTTTGGTCTTGGCATTACCGCGTTGTTGATGGTGACAGTCATGCGTACACAGTTAATGGAGGGCTGGATGAATTCGCTCCCAAGCGATACACCAAACCGGTTTTTGATGAACATCCAGCCTGACCAGCGGGCTTCGTTGATGAAATTCTTTGCCGAGGAGAACCTGACCACGCCGGGGTTGTATTCTATGACCCGGGGTCGATGGGTCGGGCACAACGGCAAACCAGTGGAGCCACAGTCGTTTGCCACACTTCAAGCTCAGCGTTTTGCCGCCCGCGAGTTCAATCTCTCTCCCTCAGACGATCTTCCACAAACCAACCGCATCGTCAGCGGAACATGGTGGACAGCGGGCCAGAACGATGAGCACCTGTTATCGCTGGAAAGAGAGTTTGCGCAGACCCTCGGCGTTGGTATTGGTGATGAGATGACCTTCCGTGTTGCCGGGGTCGATCTGACCGGTCGGGTGAGCAATCTGCGAGAGGTTGCCTGGGACAGTTTCGAGGTTAATTTTTTTGTCATTACCACACCTGCCTTTTTGGTAGATCGGCCCGGAATGCTCATTACCAGTTTTTTCCTGCCAGCCGAGAATACCGATACGACGATCCGGCTGATCAATCAGTTTCCGTCTGTTACCCTGTTTGATGTCGATTCTCTGATGCAACAGGTTCGACAGATCATTCAGCAGGCCAGCGTGGCGGTACAGTATGTTTTCATTTTCACGCTGTTGGCTGGAATCGCAGTACTGACGGCAGCAGTGCAAGCAAGCGCAACAGAGCGCAGCCGGGATGCTGCGGTACTTCGAGCACTCGGGGCGAGTACTCAGCGCTTGTGGCTGACTCAGTTCTTCGAATTTGCGCTGCTGGGAGCTGTTGCCGGGTTGCTGGCAGCGACGAGTGCTGTTGCCACTGCCTCGATTCTGGCAACAGAAGTATTCGGGTTTACGTTGTCCCCAGGATGGTGGGTATGGGGCCTGGGGTGTATCGGTGGAGCACTGGGGATCGGAGTGGCTGGTACGGCAGCACTCCGACCAGTTGTGTCTAGGGCGCCCTTGAAGAGCCTGATTTCAGATTGAGAATGGAGCTAAACAGACCGTGTTGACGTCAGCTGAAAAACAGCAAAGAGATGCCATGGATGCCTTTTACGAGCATGCGCAGCATCCCGCGATGCTGAAGATTGAGCGCCAGATCTGCGGCTGTGACTACGGCGCCAGTAGCTGGACGACACGGTCAGAAGCGGATCGCATGGCCGTCCTACTCGAGCTTAGGCCGGGGTCCAGACTGCTCGACGTAGGTTCGGGTTCCGGCTGGCCGGGTCTTTATCTGTCCCGAACAACGGGTTGTGACTTGGCCCTGGTTGATCTCCCGGCTTTCGGCTTGAAGATTGCCCAAACGAGGCGGATGAAAGAAACCAGTAATTCATCTGTCTGGCTGGCGCTAGCAGATGCTGCTGCACTGCCTTTTGCCGACGCTAGTTTCGATGCGGTATGCCACGCGGATCTGTTGTGTTGCCTGTTGTGCAAAAAGGCGGTGCTGCGAGCTTGTCAGAACATATTGCGTCCAGGCAGGCCGATGGTGTTCAGTGTGATTTCGATCCCCCCGAGATTGTCGGAATCTGATCACCGCCGTGCATTGGAGGCTGGCCCGGAATTTGTAGCATCAAAGAGCAGTTATCGATCGCTGCTTGCGCAAACAGGGTGGACAGTAGAGGAACAACAGGACGTGACAGAGTCGTTTACACAGCTGACGGTAGATCGACTCGAGGCCGAACGGGCCTACCACGATGAACTCGTGTTGTCGGCCGGTCCTGAGACTGTGGAAAGGCGGATCAAGAACCTCGAAGAACGGCGAGATGCCTTGGCTGACGGTTTACTCAAGCGTGAGCTTTTTGTTGTGAAGTCAGCCAGATGACAGGCTTCAAGATGCCGCCTGGTAAAGCGCTTTTTGTGCTGGCAGTGGCTTTCTTACTGTTGCTTTTCAATGGGGGTTCCCGGTTCACGATCGGTCTAACGCTCAAGCCGATGGCGAATGATCTGGAATGGAGTCGCACCACGCTGTCGCTAACGGTAACTGTATTTATGGTGGTTTCTGCTGTCGTGTTGCCCGTTATTGGTCGCCTGGTGGATCGTTACAATCCCAAGGTGATACTGGTACTGGCGTTGCTGGTTTCCAGCGCCAGTATTGCACTGATGGGTCTGATTCAGACTCCATTTCAGGCGATATTGCTCTACGGCGTGATATTTGCGTTGTCGAATGCGGGAACTTCGGTGGCCCCCATCGGCGTTCTGATCAGTCGCTGGTTTCCCGATCGACTCGGCCTTGCGAACAGTATCGCGATATCGGGTATGGGTGTGGGGCAGTTGGTTATTATTTTGTTGTTAACTGCGCAGCTCGACGTGATCGGCTGGCGTGGCGCGTTTATCCTCCTGGCGGGGCTTGGGCTCGTTCTCATTGTGCCGCTGATGTTTCTCGGTGCGCCGACGACTGCGTATCGACCGACCGATCGGAGTACCAGCGGTGGGGTGGATAACTCGAGGGGCGGTGTATCAACGGCGGTTTGCACTCACGTTTTTTGGATCCTGATCGTGATCTACGCCATCTGTGGTGGGCAGGATTTTTTCGTAGCCACCCATGTGGTTGCTTTTGCCAGTGACCAGGGGCTGACATCGTCAATGGCCGGCAATCTTTTTGCGCTGATGGGACTTTTCGGACTGTTTGGTGTACTCGCAACCGGGTTTCTGACCGATCGCTATGGTCCCGTGCTGCCAACACTGGGTTGTTTCGCAGTGCGCATCGTGGTGTTTACTCTGGTGATGCTGATGCCAACACCGACGACTATCATTTTGTTTGCATTGTGCTATGGCATCACTTTCTGGATTACAGCACCACTGACAGTTGTATTTGTCCAACACTACTTTGGTCGGGCAGACCTGGGCGTACTCAGTGGCATCATTATCATGACCCATCAGGCAGCCGGGGGTGCCGGGGCGTACTTGGGTGGTGCTGTCTACGATGCTTTTGGTGACTACCATCATGTGTTTGTTTGGATGGTTGTCCTATCGGTGGTGGCCTTCTGGTTCACGTGGCAAATCCGTAGGAAAGAGACCATAGTAGCGCTCTAAACAGTCTTAAGGGCAACATTGCTGGTCTGTTGCTTTCCCCAAGCCACCAAGTACCCGTATGATTGCCGCAGCAGTTCGTTTTATGGAGCGCACGCAATGCCCAAATCAATGATTGTGAGCCTGCAGCCGGACGCCGTAGAAGCTGGTGCAAATATTCTTCGCGCGGGTGGCAATGCAGTAGACGCAGCCCTGGCCTGTGCTTTCGTACAAACGGTGGTTGATCCGATGATGTGCGGTATTGCAGGCTTTGGCAGTATGCATCTCTATCTGCCGGAAGCGGGTGTTCACGAATGTATTGACTTCCATGGCCGGGTCCCTGCCGGTGCTACAGCGGAGATGTGGCAGGACCGTGTGCTGGGGGAGACTGAGGACGGCTTTGGTTTTGTACTTGAAGACGCATTGAACGATATCGGCTATCAGTCGATTACTACCCCAGGCACACTGAAGGCTTTCTGGGAAGCACACCAGAGATACGGCACAACTTCCTGGGCGGCACTGCTCCAGCCCGCTATTGAGGCAGCTTCCAACGGCTATGTGGTCACACCCGGCGTCTACAGTTACTGGACAGGTGCTGGGCTGCCGGGTCGGGTCAGCGTTGAGGACAGGTTAGGCTATTCGCCCGATGGGCGAGCGATTTATTTTGATCAACGACAGGTCAAGCCGGTTGGCAGTATTGTTCGCAATCCAGGCATGGCTGAGACTTACGGTCGGATTGCCGCTGCCGGTGCTGAGATCTTTTATAGCGGAGACATTGCGCGGCAAATCGATGCAGACATGCGGTGTAACGATGCGCTGTTGAGTGCCGATGATCTTGCCGACTACACGACGGAAAGACAAGACCCGTTGTGGGGTACGTATCGGGGCTTGAGGGTGGCGACAAATCACCCGCCCGGTGGTGGCATCATGATTATTGAGATGCTCAACATTCTTGAGCACTTTGATCTGAAAACAATGGGGCACAACTCCGCTGAATATATCCGCACGGTCGCCGAAACCATGAAGATAGCCACCGCGGATAAAGACAACCACGTTGGAGATCCTCGTTTTATCGATGTGCCTGTCGAGCGGCTTACCAGTCAGTCTTATGCGAGTGAGCACGCCAGTGCAATCTCACAGGGAAAGAAAGCGCATGTTGAACGGCTGCAACTGTCGGAGTCTCCAGCTACGACACACCTGTGTACGGTCGATCATTCCGGGAATATTGTTTCAATGACTCATTCACTGGGTATGATGTCTGGTGTGATTACACCCGGAATGGGGTTTATGTATAACGGTTGTATGGGTGTATTTGATCCGAGACTCGGCAGGGCGGGTTCTATTGCACCGGGCAAGTCGAGGTTCAGTTCAATCTGCCCGACAATTCTTTTTGATGGTGAGCAACCGCTACTGGCGTTGGGGGCACCTGGTGGGACTCAGATTGCCATGGGTGTGCTACAGGTTATCCTCAATGTGCTTGATTTTGGCATGACCCCACAACAGGCCGTTCTCGCTCCACGGTTCTCGGCAACCAGCGATGCGATTACGGTTACCGCTCGTATTCCGCGCTACAGTTATGCAGATCTCGAGAACGATGGATATCGCTTTGTCAGAAGTGCAGCCAGTTACGATATTGCATCGGTGCATGCCATTGGTTTTACGGCAGCCGGTGAACCAGCGGGGGGTGCGGACATCGTTTATGGTGCTGGCATGGCGCTTGCAGTTTGATAACTGAAGCCAGGTTACTTATTCGAGTTTGATTGCCGCAGCAGGTTACGCTGGATTTTGCCACTCACTGTTTTTGGTAGTTCGTCGACAAACTCTATTGCTCTGGGATATTTGTAAGGTGCCGTTGTCCGTTTAACGTGGGTCTGCAGTTCGGCAACCAGTTCGGTATCCGCGCGCTGTGAATCAGGTTGTGTAAGAACCACGAAAGCTTTGACGATTTCACCACGTTCGGGGTCGGGAAGGCCGACGACTGCACTTTCCTGAACCGCGGGATGAGTGATCAGGGCGTTTTCAACTTCCTGTGGGCCGATCCTGTAACCCGCTGAACTGATGATGTCATCAGTTCTACCGACGTAAAAGAGGTAACCGTCTGTGTCCTGTCGCACGTTGTCTCCTGTCTTGAACCAGTCCGATCCATTCAGTGTCACCACTGCCTCGGCGGAACGTTGGGGATCGTTCCAGTAACTCAGCATCATCTGGGGACTGGGCAGGCGGATCAGCAGTTCACCCTGGGCGCCTCGACCACCTAGGGTACCGTCTGTGCGAAGCACGCCGGTGTCTATACCCGGTAAAGGACGGCCCATTGACCCTGGTTTAACCGGCATCCAGGGGTAGTTGAGTACCGTCATCAAAATCTCGGTCTGACCGTAACCATCCAACAAAGGTACGCCGGTCTGTGCAGTCCAGGCCGAAATAATTTCGGGATTAACTGATTCGCCGGCAGAGACTGCGTGCTTCAGGTGAGAAAGATCGATTCCGCTGACGTCTTCTCTGATCAGTTGCCGAAGTTCAGTGGCTGCAGCACAGAACACGCTAACGCGGTAGCGTTCGATCAGCTCAAACCGTCGCCGTGGTTCAAACGGCCCGTCATAGAAAAGGACCGTACTGCCCTGACTCCACGGACCAAACAGGATGCTCGTTCCTGCTTTTGACCAGCCGGTATCTGCAGTACACCACATGATGTCGGATGCCTGTAGAGACAGCCAGTGCACTGCCGAAAATCGCCAGGCGTAAAGGCTTCTTGCCGGATGACATACCCCTTTAGGATCACCGGTCGATCCGGAGGTGTAGTACATAATGGCAGGTTGGTCCAGGTCGAGGTCACAACATTCAAATCTCCTGTCCTGATTGCTGATCAACCCGTAATCCGTCCAACCCGCAACCGACCCACCGATTGCAAGTGCTGCTTTAAGTGTGGGCACATAGGTCTGAAACTTGGCTGTCTCTGCCGCCGTCGTGATCACGGCCGCAGCGCCCGAATGATCCATACGGTAGGCAATGTCCTTTTCTGTGAGCATCGTGATGCATGGTATGGGTACTGCACCCAGTTTGAGACATGCGGTCAGACAGATTTGCCACTCAGGAATACGGGGCAGCATGACGATGACGCGATCACCCTGGCTGACATCCTGTTCAATAAGCCAGTTGGCAACCTGATTTGAACTCTCCGCGATTTCCTGAAAGGTGAGTATCCGTTCTGTGTTGCAGTCGTTGCACCAGATCAGGGCAATCTTGTCCTTATCCCGCGCCATGTGATCAACCACATCTCGGCCGAAATTAAATGTCTCGGGCAGCGAGATATGATGGGATCTGCAGACGGATTCGTAATGGTCCATGGAACGCATATTTATTGGTGAACGAATCTGTATAAGTTATTGTTACACTGGCTCGAGATACTTCAATCAACCGGTAGCTTGTGTGAGCCACAATATAGCTGAGAACACCAGATCCAGCCTGCGTGCGTATCGCTATGTTCGGAGAGAACAACCATGGAAGTCCCGAACCGTCCGTTTCTAACCACCGTTGTTGGCAGTTTGCCCAAGCCGCCTTGGCTACAGGAGAAACTGCCCCTAAATGCCAGTGGTAAACAGGTCCATGGTAAAGGGGCCTCATGGCTTTTTGAGGGAGAACTACTGAAACAGGCGCAGGACGATGCTGTTCGGGTCGCGATCCACGACCAGACCGAAGCCGATATAGAGTTAATCAGCGATGGTGAACAGCGCCGCACCTCTTATTTGGCGCACATCGTGGCGCGGCTGGGTGGTTTTGACTATGCCACGCCAGCCAAGAAGTGGGTGAGAGACAATCGGCGACTGGCCGAAGTCGGCTGCTGTACGGGGGAGGTATTCCGTGATGGGCCGATCGTGGTCGACGAGCTTCATTTTGCTCTGGCGCACAGCAGTCGCCCGATGAAAGTGACGCTGCCCGGTCCCATGACCGTAGTTGATTCCACGCTTGACCAGTACTATGGAGATGAGCGGGCATTGGCCATGGCGGTAGCCAGGGCGTTAAACGATGAGGCCCGCGATCTGGATGCGCTGGGTCCAGCTGTCATCCAGTTTGATGAGCCGGTGTTCAGCCGTTACCCGGGGAAGGTCGCCGAATGGGGTATAGAAGCTCTGGATCGGTGTGTCGAAGGCATTCGCGCCAAAACCTGTGTCCATGTTTGCTACAGCTATCCGATGCCGGGTGTGCCACGGCCGATCGTTGATGCCTATCCCGCCATACTCACAGAGCTAGAACACTCAAAGGTCGACCAGTTGGCGCTCGAGTTTGAAGCATCCAGTCTCGATCCAGGGTTGCTTGCGCTGTGCCCCAGCAAAACGGTGTTGTTTGGCTGTATCGACAATGGTGCGCTCGGGTTTGACCGGATTGAACAGCCTGAGCAAGTTGCCGCCCGGTTGCTGATGGCGGCTGAGTATCTGCCGGCCGATCAGATCCAGGCGGCACCGGACTGCGGTTTGGTGCCGCTTGACATCGATATTGCACGACGAAAGCTCAAAGTGATGGTCGAGGGCGCGAAGCTGGCACGCCGCCAGTTATGAGAATTAATGCTAAAGCAGCTTTCTCAGTTGGAATGAAAAAGTTTTAGGATCTCCAGAAAACCGCGATCCCGTGCGTCGGTCCGGGTCTTCAGAGTATTCTCATCGGAGTAGTTAAAGAACCCACGCCCACTCTTCGTGCCGTAATGCTCGTTATCTACCAGCGTCCGAATCGTGTTTGGGATCTGCTGGTCCGCTGAGATTTCAGCAGCAAGATTGTCAAACACTTTGGCCCAGATATCCAGCCCAGCAAAGTCGCACACCGCCAGTGGGCCGATGGCGGCCAGCCTGAAGCCAAGACTGCCGCGCACCGCGGCATCGATATCTTCAGCTGACGCAACACCTCGATCCAGCAGATCCCATACCTCACGTACCATAGCCATCTGGATACGGTTGATTAGGAAGCCGGGCATTTCGAGGTTCAGCCGAACCGGGCGTTTACCCGTGAACTCGATCAGTGCCATTGCAGCGGACACTGTCTGTTCCGAGGTGCTTTTTCCTGGCACAACTTCAATGATTGGCAGCAGATGTGGCGGGTTAAATGGGTGAGTCACCAGGGCGCGGTCCGGATGGACCATATCCCGTGATATCTGCGTCATTGGATAAGTCGAGGTGTTACTGGCGAGTATGGTATGGCGGTCAATGTGGTTTTCCAACCTGGCGAACAGCGCTTGCTTAATAGTTAAATCTTCGGCAGCCGCCTCAGACACAAATCCAGCACCGGAAACCGCTTCGGCTTCGCTGTCACAAATTACAAACCTCGACACAACGTGTTCAATATCATCACGTGACGAAAGTCCGGCGGCGGCCATCTGTTTTAAATTGGTGCGAACACGGTTAGCAAGACTGGCTCCAGTTGTAGGGTCAGGATCAAAGCATCTGACTGTGCAACCTGCTGCGGCATAAACCTGGGCGACGCTGTGACCAATGGTGCCAAGGCCGATGACCGCAATGTTTTGTATAGGTGGTGTAGTCATCTATTTTCCCCAATTGCTTGAGTCGGAGTAACAAACTGGTATTGCGTGTTGCGCAGACAGTTTGGACTGCTGAAACACCCAGTGGAGGACTGGACTAGAAGTCGACCTGATCGGCACCTTTAAGGTCAAGCATTTCGCGGGCCTCATCAGGTGTTGCAATCTCAAGTGAGAGGCGCTCGAGAATCCTTCGGATAATCGAAACCTGTTCCGCATTCGACGTTGCCAGTCGTCCTTTGCCCGCGTAAAGGCTGTCTTCCAGTCCGACCCGCACATTGCCACCCATTACCGCACCCATTGTGACCAACGGAAGCTGGTGTCGACCGCCAGCCAGAATGCTCCAGATATACTGGTCACCAAACAGTTTGTCAGCTATACGTCGCATGTGGGTCACGTTTTCGGGATCCGCGCCGATTCCGCCAAGAATTCCGAATATTGACTGTACGAAAAGGGGGGGCTTAACCAGGCCACGATCTAGAAAGTGGGCGAGATTGTAGAGGTGACCAATGTCGTAGCATTCAAACTCGAATCGAGTACCACAGCCTTCACCGAGAACCTCCAGGATGTATTCAATATCCTTGAATGTGTTTCTAAAGATAAAGTCACGGCTGTTCTCAAGATGCGCCCGTTCCCATTCGTAACGAAACTCGTCGTACCGTGCCAGCATGGGGAACAGGCCGAAGTTCATCGATCCCATGTTGAGTGAACTCATTTCTGGTTTGATTCGAAGCGGTGCTGCTAGGCGCTCATCTACAGACATCCCATGGCCTCCGCCAGTGGTGATATTGATGACGGCGTCGCAAGCTTCCTTTATTGGTGGCAAAAACTGCATGAAGACGTCGGGATCCGGTGTTGGGCGGCCATCTTCCGGATCGCGGGCATGCAGGTGAAGAATCGCTGCACCAGCTTCTGCAGCTGCAATCGACTGTTCGGCGATCTGCTGTGGTGTCAGCGGCAGGTACTCAGACATGGTCGGTGTGTGAATTGACCCTGTACTGGCACAGGTGATGATTACTTTTCGATCGGTAGCCATACGGTTCTCCTTGTGTGGTTGACGCTTTTCAGTTGTCGAATGTCGTCAGGTGCGGTCTGGATCTGTTCACTTGGTGCTGGGCGTTTGGATCCGAGTGGCGATGCACGATATTCTGGCCTGATATGTTACGCGGGGATCGTCTGAAGAGACAGCCCTGAAGTCAGGTATCGCAGTGGCCATAATTATCCCGGCGGTGGGCCGGGTCAGACCAGCTGGACAGGATCCAATCTTCAATGTCGCATTCTGCCCGCAACGGGTTAACATCAACTCAGATCTTTCAGACACATAGTCGGGTCGGTAAATACGTCGAATCTGGTTCTGCTGTTGATAGATTTTATATCGTATCCGAAAAATCCAGAGGGATTTAGCATATGACAAAGGAAGTGATCGGTATCGCAGGTTGTGGTGCAATGGGAGAACCGATGATCCAGCGCCTACTGACGGCTGGTTTTGAGGTGTGGGCTCACGATGTGCGGCCGCTCGCTGAATTTGGTGCCATCGCTGAACATATGTTGGAGGATGCCGCAGAGTTCGCGCGGCGATGTAATGTGGTGATCAGTGTGGTCCGTGACGTGGACCAGACTAGATCATTGCTTTTCAGCGAAGCGCAGGGCATCGTTCGTGGCGCCAACCCGCCTGAAATTCTGGTTATCAGTTCAACGGTTTCAGCTCGGTTTATCCGTCAGCTACTGACAGAGTTGCCGGCACAAACAAGTTTGGTTGACGCTGCAATGAGCGGTGCGCCATATCGTGCGAGAGAGGGAACACTTTCTTTTATGCTCGGCGGTCCAGATGCTGTTGTCGACCGCCTGATGCCGATTTTGCAGGTGATGGGCAATCGCTTATATCGTCTGGGAGATATTGGCATGGGCATGACAACCAAGGTGCTCAATAATTACTGTGCGGCATCGTCTATAGCGGCTACACATCGCGTGCTTGGAATGGCGCAGGCGCTGGGCCTGGATCGGCGCCACCTGCTGGAGGTGATGAAACACAGTTCGGGCTCGAACTGGTTTGCAGATCATATCGACCAGATCGACTGGTCGGACGAGGGATATTCCCTGGACAATACCATCGGAATAGTTGAAAAGGATGTTCTCGCGACCTTGGATACAGTGTCTGAATGTCCGGACATTGTTCGGTGGCCTCTGGACGACGGATTACTTGATGCACTCCGGCGGCTGGAACCACTAGAACTCGAATCGGCAACACGCTAAGTGGTCATGACAGTTATCACTCCAAGCGTTCTACTGTATCCACGCTGAAGGGGAATTGATGACCGACGTATCCGATTCATCTACTCGTCACGGGTTGCGTGAAACCGCCACGCTGGTCGTGATACTTGCTTTTGTGATGAATCTTTTGTCACGCGGATTTGGCGAGACTTTCGCCGTATTCCTGTTGCCCATCGAGTCAGAGATGGGTTGGACACGGACCACGCTGGCGGGTATTTATGCGATCTACATGGGGACACACGGCCTTGCCGCAGTGGTGATTGGTTGGTTTGTCGACAGGGTCGGGCCCAGGATTGTTTATTCCGTTGGACTTCTGATCTACGGTTTTGCCTTTTTGTTGGCTCAGTTTGGGGTTAAGGCCTGGCATTTCTACCTCACCACAGGCGTAATGGCTGGTATCGCAATGACGGCAATCGGCATGACAACGGCTACAGTATTTATAACACGTTGGTATCAAGGGCCTAGAGCAAGTCAACTCTCACCGGCGATTGGAATTGCCTACTCCGGCCTGGGTGCGGGTGTCATTCTATGTGTGCCGATCACCAATCAGCTTATTGAGATCTTGGGATGGCGAGAGACCTACAGGGTGCTGGGACTAATTCTGTGCGCCTTGGCTGTCATTGTGTTCGTTTTACCCTGGAGAAAGTTGCAAGTCCAAACACCGCCACAGTCGGAGGTTGGTAGGTTCCTAGGCGGACGCAAGGATGGGCACTTGCGAGCCGCCCTCCAAACCCAGACATTCTGGTTGCTATTCATGATTATGTTTATTACGGCTGCGGCAATGTATCTGGTTGGACCGCAGCTGGTGGCTTACCTAGTGTCCGTGGGGTTTGACTCGACTGTGGCGTCGCTGGCATTCAGCATAAACGGATTTCTAACTGTTTTCGGAATTGCCGGAACTGGATGGCTCGCGACTCATTTTGGTATGAAACGCGTCGCCAGCGTTTCCTATGCGATGACTATCACAGCTTTCATACTCCTGGCGTGCCTGAGTGTTACCCCGGTGATGGTATTGCTGGTTCTGGCAATCTTGCCGTTGGGTTTGAGCCAAGGTGCGCGAGGCCCCATCGTATCTGTGCTGGTTTCCCGAGCCTTCTCGGGCCATGGGCTCGGTGCCATTTACGGCGCCATGACCATGGGTGTTGGTCTGGGTGGTATGAGCGGTGCCTGGCTTTCAGGTGTGTTCTACGACAAGACCGGAGGTTATATCCTGAGTTACTCTGTTTCCGTTGTTTGCGCCCTGATTGGTGTTGGATTGTTCTGGATGATACGAGAGTCTTCCAATGAATGAGGGTGTGAGGCCTCTATACCGTTTACGTAATGTTTGCGCGTAACGTGTTTGAACCTTGAGAAGATTACACTATCTTATAGCGGTCTTGTCCGGAAAGTGCGATAAAGGCCACAGTGCCACGTTGCAAAGGGGAAAAGGCAATGAGTATTCGATTTGAAAAAGAAAACCGTCTTGCGATTGTCACGATTGATCGTCCCGAGACTATGAATGCGCTTGATATGGCGCACAATGCAGAACTCGATCGTGTTTGGGCTGAGTTCCGTGATGATGACGATCTGTGGATCGCAATTCTCACAGGCGCCGGTGATAAAGCATTTTCAGCGGGTGCCGACCTTAAGACCCTGATTCCCGCGCAGGGTGCCGGGGTCATGGACGACTGGAACTTTGGCGGGATCACCCGAAATTTTACGACCTATAAACCCATCATCGCCGCCATCAATGGTGTTGCACTTGCGGGTGGGCTGGAAATGGTGCTGGCATGCGACTTACGGATTGCAGCGGATCATGCCCGGCTGGGTCTTGCTGAAGTGAAGTGGGCTATCATTCCTGGTGCCGGGGGAACCCAGCGGTTGCCACGCGCTATCCCGCTTGCCCGCGCCATGGAGATGATTTTGACGGGTGATCCTATTACAGCCGACGAGGCCTACCAGCTAGGCCTGGTGAATCGTGTTGTCCCCGGGGATAAGCTGATGAACGAAGCCCGTGCGTTGGCAGATACGCTGCTTGCCCGTGGACCGCTGGCGCTGCGTGCTGCTAAGCGCGCTATCCTCGAGGGTGCCAGCCTACCATTTAACGAGGCGATGAACCTGGAACTCCAACTATTCAACAGTGTGATGCGTACGGAGGATGCCGTGGAGGGCCCGCGCGCGTTTGCAGAAAAACGCGCACCAAACTATCAAGGAAGATAAGCAGATGCACAGTGACACACAGACCCCAACATGGATGACCGAAGAACATCAGCTTTATGCTGAATCTGTGAGGCGTTTTCTGGCCAGTGAATATATTCCTCATGTGACACGCTGGAACGATCAGGGTTATGTCGATCCAGAATTCTGGCACCACGCTGGAGAGGCTGGGATACTTGGAGCTGCCATTCCTGAAGAGTATGGCGGCGCAGGCGCCGGGATTACATTTGACGTCGTCACGACGTACGAACAGGCACTTGCGGGGGATTTCAGCTGGGGTTTTGTAATCCATACGATCGTCGTCCAGTACGTACTCGCCTATGGGACGACAGAACAGAAACACCGCTGGCTGCCACAACTTGTGTCGGGGGAGCGTATCTCTGCTTTGGCTATGACCGAGCCCGGGCAAGGCTCGGACCTGCAGTCTGTAGAGACGCACGCAGTGCTGGAGGATGGTGTTTTTCGGGTAAACGGCTCCAAAACCTTTATCACCAATGGGCAGACGGCAAACCTGATCTGTCTGGTGGTAAAAACACAACGCGATGCAGGTGCGCGCGGTGTTTCACTACTGATGGTTGAAACAGATCAGGTCGACGGATTTCGTCGTGGCCAGAATCTGGAAAAAATCGGCCTTAAGGGCCAGGACACCTCGGAACTATTTTTTGACGATATGCTTGTCCCCGAAGAAAATATTCTGGGTCTTGAACCTGGCCAGGGGTTTTACCAACTGATGAACCAGCTGCCTTGGGAGCGACTTGCGATCGGTATTGGTGCGCTGGGCCATATGGACTTTGCACTTGCGCAGACCTTGGAATACGTGAAAGAAAGAAAAGCATTCGGCAAGACCATATTCGAATTTCAAAATACCCGTTTTAAACTGGCCGAACAGAAAACGAAACTTGAGGTCACGCGGGCGTTCATCCATCACTGTATCGAACTTCAGCGTGATGGTGTACTTGATGCGACGACCGCGTCCATGGCTAAGTGGTGGAGCAGTCAGATGCAGTGCGAAGTTATTGATGAATGTCTCCAACTTTTTGGGGGCTATGGCTACATGCTCGAATACCCGATAGCACGCGCCTATGCTGATGCCCGAGTTCAAAAAATCTATGGGGGCACAAACGAGATTATGAAGGAGCTCATTGCCCGTAGTCTCTAGCTGCTGAAAGGTAGCGTTCTAGGTACGGTTAGTTCGTTGTAGTTGTCGCTGCGTTTGTTCTGGATTTACGGGTTTTTTGTAAAAGTCCTGCCGCGATCCATAGGTTTAGTATGTTAAATCCAATCGCATTAAGAAAAGAAACGGAGTACGAACCGGTGAGGTCGTAAAGCAAGCCGGCAATCCAACCGCCGAACGCCATCCCGGCAATAGTGAACAGAAAGGACGTACTGATTCGCCAACCTGCTTCACCAGGAGGGAAGAAACCCCGCAGGATGATGGTATAGGAAGGTACGATCCCTCCTTGAGAAAGACCAAAAGCAATTGAAATACCGTACAAAAATATCAAGCTGTTACCAGCAAAAAACGCGATGAGCACGATTAATTGTAGAGTTGATCCGAGCAGCAATGTTTGTAGGCCCCCGATGCGATCAGATAGCCAGCCAGAACTGACACGGCTGATTACGCCAAATCCCAACATGAGACCTAGCATCTCTGCCCCTCGAATTGCTGGATGACCAAGGTCCATGACATAGGGCACGATGTGAATTTGTGGCATTGCCATAGCAACGCAACAACCAAAGCCTGCAAGACAGATCAGGCCCTGAAGAGTACCTGCTGATATTGATGACTTGGTCAGATTAGAGTTGGCCAAGCCAGCGTTAGGTAGGTGTTTGTTTACCGTAGGTTTCGGATAAAGTATCAGAGACAGCAGTGCCATGAAAATGAGTGTGATCAAAGCCAGGTCGATAAAACTTTCACGCCAACCCTGGGCATCAAACATACGTTGCAATATTGGTGGCCATATCGCACCAGCGACATAGCTGCCACTGAATGCGATGCCGACCGCAAGTCCGCGCCGCCGGCTGAACCAATGAGAAATGTCAGCGATAAGCGGGGCCATGCTGAACGATGATCCTAGAAACCCGCACAACAAACTGAATGCCAGGGAGATCTCGAGAATTGAGCTGGCATGCGCAGCGAGATAAAAGCCTGCCGGGAGGGCGAGACTCCCGATCAAGGCGGGAATCATGATACCCATACGGTCAGCCAGCCGGCCCATGAAGACTCCACCCAACGCAAATCCGATCATAAACGTGCCGTAAATCAACGAACTGTTGCCACGACCGGTGTTAAATTCATTAGCTATCGGTTCTAGAACAATCGCACCCGCCCACATGGCGGAACAACCGAGTGTCATCAGCGCCAGAGCGGTTGTCAGCCGGATCAGCGGATAGACCCCACGGATTTGAATTGTCATGGTGTTTCACTAAACATAAGTGCCGGATTCTACCCGTCTACGCGTGTCGGAAGGCATTGTTTGTGAGCAAGGACTGGCGTATCGAGGTGGTGGTGCCTATGATTAAAACTATGACTGCTACAACTGCGGCTGACCAAAGATGAGTATTTCAATTATTCCAATCGGTAGATGTTTCGCGGGGGAGGTATCTGGGGTGGATCTGCGTCGACCTTTGAGTCCGGAGACCGTTGCTGCGATCGATTCCGGTATGCACGAGTACGCAGTCTTGGTATTTCGGGGCCAGGACATCAATGACGAAGAACAGCTTGCGTTCAGTCGAGCACTCGGACCGATTGAATCTTCAATTGGTGGCAATATCACGCGACTCGATCAGCGCCGGCTCGGTACCGATATTGCGGATGTCTCCAATCTGGATCAAAACCAGAATATCTATGCCAGGGACGACCGACGGAGATTATTTAATCTCGGCAACCGCTTATGGCATTCAGACAGTTCGTTTCGTGCCATTCCGGCGAAGTATTCACTACTGTCTGCCCGATCTATTCCTGTGAATGGCCCGAATACCGAATATGCAGACATGCGAGCGGCCTATGACGCTCTGGATGACAAGATAAAAGCTGAAGTTGAGGGGTTGATCTGTGAGCATTCGCTGACGTATTCCCGGGGCCAGCTTGGGTTTACCGACTTCACAGAAGAAGAACAACAAACCTTCGCGCCCGTTCGCCAGGTATTGGTGAGAACTCACCCAGTGACGATGCGCAAATCACTCTTTCTGGCGTCACATGCCGGAACCATCGTGGGTTGGCCGATGGCTGAAGCCCGTATCTTTCTACGCGATCTGATCGAATATGCGACCCAGCCGCAATTTGTCTATGTACACCACTGGCGATTACATGATCTTGTGATGTGGGACAATCGTCAGACCATGCATCGGGTTCGGCGCTTCAATGAAACAGAGGATATTAGAGACGTACGTCGGACCACTATCTCCAGTGATGGCCCGACCACAGCACAGGCCACAAATTAATGAATAACAATCATCCACCACTATTGGGTTATACCGACCGGCTGTCTGCCAGGCCGGGTGAGACCGTCGAGGTTAAGGTGAGCAGTTATCTGGAAGGCGAATACACAGCGCGTCTGGTGCGTACCATATGCGCTGACCCCAACCCTGAAGGAATGGGGCTCGTGGAGGAAGCTATCGACTGCAGTTTTGCGGGCTCCTATGCAGCACGTGTACAGCCATTTTCGCCAGGATCCTGTGTGAAAGTGCCGTTGACAGCAGATAGTCAGCTGCCGGACACATTTACGTTAACTGCGATGATCTGGCCAACCCAACCAGGGGAAAGTGCCCAGACTGTGTTTTCAGTGGGTGCAGCGAGTTCTGGGTGTGCATTGTTTTTGGGACTGGACGGTGCTGGCAGGCCAAGGATCGCGGTCAGGATGACCGATGACAGCTGGTGTGAATGTGTGCTGGACAGTCCGATTGCTGATCGTTACTGGGTGCGTCTTTCGGCAAGCGTCAATGTTGCGGAAGGCTCGTTGACCCTGCGCTGTAGCGGTAATGAGTCCGATGAGGCTTCGCGCGCAGAATTTAGCGGATCGGCGGTTCTAAAAATGGAAACGATGGATTGCCTGATGATTGCGGCCAATGAAACGACTGAGCGACAGATGCATTTTAACGGCAAGATAGACAATCCGACTGTTTANGCCGGACAGCTGGATCTNNACACNCTCGACGAGNAAANCGATANGGCACCGGTATATGCATGCTGGGATTTTTCGCANGACATATCCAGTTGCCGTGTTGTTGATTNNGGNCCCAACCAGTTAACNGGNACGCTAATCAANTTTCCCGCNCGNGCAATGACNGGGGCNAANTGGGATGGTACNGAGATGTGTTGGCGNCANTTGCCNCACCAGTATGGNGCGATCCACTTCCATGAAGATGATATCTACGACTTTGAGTGGGAAACNGATTTTTCGNTTNTGNTGCCNGANGATCTNCNATCNGGGNTTTACGGTATTCGNCTNGAGCAGGNAGATCANCANGACACGATNCCNCTGTTTGTCTGNCCNCCNCGNGNTNAACNGACTGCCCGTTTNTGNGTNCTGGTGTCGACNTTCACCTANACGGTCTATGGTAACCATGCTCGNCCTGACTACGAACCTTCNTGGCTCGANAGGAANGAGGCGTGGAATGCCTACCCATGGAATCCGGCTGAGTATCCACACTANGGNNGTTCCACCTACAATTTTCACTCNGANCGAAGTGGTATTTGTCACGCCAGTCATCGANGACCATTATTCAATCTGAGGCCNGGTTATCTGACATTTGGTGCGAACGCGTGTTCCGGATTGCGTCATTTTCAGGCTGATAGTCACCTAACGGCGTGGCTGGAAAATCAAGGCCATGCCTTCGATGTGATTACCGATAAGGAATTGCATGATGAAGGCGTGGCTGTGCTGAGCGGTTATGCTGCAGTGACGACCGGCTCTCATCCCGAATACCACACAGCCCAGACACTGGATGCGCTGCAGCAGTACCGCGACCAGGGCGGTCACCTCGCCTATCTGGGCGGGAACGGTTTTTATTGGCGTGTGGCGATTCATCCCGAGAATAGTTCGCTGATCGAAATCCGAAGAGCCGAAGGTGGGATACGAGCTTGGGCTGCGGAACCCGGTGAGTACTACAACGCTTTTGATGGCCAATATGGGGGATTGTGGCGTCGAAACGGTCGGCCTCCGCAACGTCTCGCCGGCGTAGGATTCTCGTCTCAGGGTCGTTTTTTCGGTTCCTACTACCGTCGTACGCNCGCGAGCTACGATGAGCGTTTCGCCTGGATGTTCGAGGGTATAACCGATGAACTGATTGGTGATTTTGGCTTTAGCGGTGGTGGTGCGGCCGGTTTTGAGCTCGACCGTTATGATCGTTACCTGGGTTCTCCGCAAAACGCTGTAGTGATTGCCTCGTCAGAAAATCACAATGATACGTTCGTCCTGGTTCCTGAGGAACAACTCACGCATATCACCAACTGGCCAGGAGTGCCAAATGAGGAACTGATTCGCGCTGACATGGTGTACTTTGATACACCTTCGGGTGGTGCGGTGTTCTCGACCGGTTCAATCACTTTCTGCGGTAGCCTGCCTTACAATAATTTCGACAACAATGTGTCAAGACTGATGAGAAATATTTTTGACCGGTTTTTGGACAGTTGACTCGATCAGTCAAAAGACCAGCAGGATTACGTCCGGTCGCGTTTTGCTCGTTTTGCGAGCAGCGTTTGGGATAGCGATGGGCCACGCCCAGGGCGACTCCATGGACAGACTTCTATACAGATACCACAGCCGAATGTTTTAACGAAGTACATCACACAGCGATCAAAGTCCACGTACCATTTCTTTTTGCCGCGAACCCATTGCTGCCGCTCACTGATGGCGTCTGCAGGACAATCGATCGTGCAACGTTGACAGCCCAGGCANAGGTCATCAACGCCGATGTCGACCGCTGAGTCCATCGCTAGGGGGATATCTGTTAGCACACTCGCCAGCCTGAAATTGGAACCGAACTCGGTGCCAATGACCGAACCATGTTTACCCAGTTGACCGATNCCGGCGTTGATGGCAAGGGGAATGTGCAGAAGGTCGGCGCTCTCCCCATAAGCACGCGCACGCCAGCCAAGGCTTCGGATATGGGCAGCCAACGCCATCACGATCCGGGAGACATCCCGGTAAGTNTCTACGGTCTCAGCCGCCGCCTTAACTGTGGTGACAGCCCGCATGGTTTCGTAGTTCTGGGGCAGCGCAATGACGATAGCGCTCTGGTAATCTGCTGTCTGCCCTTCGTACAATGCATATTCGGTCATCGGTGTGATGCCCACAGCACCGGCACCTGCGTGTCGTGCGATTGACTTGAGTTGCTTAGACATCTTTGCGGAATCCGGAACTGGTGTGCGTTTCCGGGCAAGTGGGCCGTCAGCTTTGCGCAGTTCCCAGCGGTTCAGAGCGTTTCGAATGTAAATTTGCAAAGGCATCGTCAGCCCAAAGAACGTTTCTAGAGCAGACCACTCCAGTTTCCGTGCCCCAGAGCCATGAAATACCTGGCGCGCACGGCGTTGCGACATTTCANCCAAGCCGTTGATCGTATTGCCCGAAACAGGCGCTTTTCGATAACTGAAATGGTANTCCGGTGCCGGGAATCGATTAGTCATCTTTGTCAGAATCGATCAGATCATCCAGGTACAGCACACGCTTTTCACGCAATGCGTGGCGGCTCGCTTTGCGGAGAAGGCGACCCTGGGTAAACCAGGCCAAAATCACTCTGGCAATCCACACCANGAGCGATAAGTTCCGCTGAATGCGGGGCCAGATTGCCCGCTCGGTACGGTAAAAACGGGTTTCAAAAGAGCTCATCTAGAGGGCATTCAGATACGCGGATTTTGAAATTGCAAGCAATCAAGAATGGATGGTATGTCTGCACATCAGGCAGCAGAAATTTGCGGCCCTGTTACCGTCAGACGATACATCAGTCGGCTGTAGGTTTCATCATCGAATGGTGTGGGCGCATGCAGCGTACAGCGGTTGTCCCATAATACGAGGTCTCCCGGTTGCCAGTGTTGAAAATAGGTATAGCGCTCCTGAACGGCATGTGCTTGCAACTCCTCAAGTAGAGCGTCCCCTTCTGTGGCAGCCATGCCCTCGATTCCCTCAATATGGCATAACGGCAGATACAAAGATTTCCGCTGGGTGACCGGATGACAGGCCACGAGCGGTCTTCTTATGGGAGGGTGTTCCTGCTTTAGCGCATCACTCAGTGGTGGCCGATGGGGGTTTCGTCGGCGCAATAGTTTATTGAGGTGATCATAGGAGTGAATGGTAACCAAACCATCAATCCTGGATTTCATCGTCTCACTCAAGCCTTCGTAGGCAGCTGCCATCCCAGCAAAGCCTGTCTCGCCACCTGACGGAGGTGCCTGTACGCAATATAGACATGACCCTATGGGTTGTGGATGACGAAATGAATCGTCGCAGTGCCACAGCAGGGGCGATGGGTCGGCACGGATAAAAAGTGCATTGTATTGTCCATTTTCCATCGTGTTGCCGATACGAAGAATCTCGGGATAATCCGGTAACAGATAGCGTGGGTCATATTTTTCGTTGTGTTCAACTTCACCGAACAATGCGGTGAATTGGCACAGGTCGTTGGGGGTTTCAAGCGTTTGATCACGCAAAACCAGTAGCCCACC
>PCBE01000070.1 GCA_002731295.1 Acidiferrobacteraceae bacterium
GGTAATGTGCAGTGGGACATCGTCGATACCACACCGCAGGATGCGCTGCGAGGGTGTGACGAAGGTCTTCTGGAAGAGCTCGACCACTCACAATGGCTGCCGGCCCCCGATGGCACCCCCGCCACCGAGGACTTCGTGGATGGTGCACTTAGCGACTGCTATGTGGGTAACATCTCTTGGGCCACCGTACCTGCCTATAACCGAAAAACCATCACAGCGACTAAAGGCGTAAACCGTATGCCAAGTTCCATGAAGGATTTCTGGGATACCAAGAATTTTCCGGGGCGACGCGGTCTTCGTAAAGTGCCCCGCGTAAATCTTGAGTGGGCCTTGATGGCTGACGGCGTTGCTAATGCGGATATCTACGATGTACTTGCTACGAAGGAAGGTCAGGATCGTGCGTTCGCAAAGTTATCTGAACTCAAAGACGACATCGTCTGGTGGGAAGCTGGCGCCCAACCGCCACAGCTCTTGGCTGATGGTGAAGTCGTAATGGTTACGGCTTATAACGGCAGACTGTTCAACGCCATGTATGTGGAGAACAAGCCTTTCGAGATCATGTGGGGTCCCCAGGTTTTTGACTTGGATACTTATACGGTCGTCAAAGGTGCACCCAACGAGAAGGCAGCAATCGAGTTCCTGAAGTTCTGTACCAGTGCCGAAGCGTTGGCCGATACCACAAATTATATTTCGTACGGCCCGCTTCGTAAGTCTTCTTCTCAGTTCGTCAATCCGGCTATCTTGCCGCACTTGCCGACTGCGCCGGACAACTTTAAGACAGCGCTGACTTATGATTTTAACTTCTGGGCTGACCACATGGATGAGCTCACCAACCGTTTCAATGCTTGGTTAGCGAAGTAATTCAGATAGTTAATAGCTGTATAGAAAAGGCGGGCTTCGGCCCGCCTTTTTATTTTGAAATTTTATCTGGTTGAATTACTTTAGTGATCGGATAGTCATCGACCTTTTGAGCACAGCGTCAAGAGAGCGTCAGAGTTCGTACCTCACTGAGGAGTCGGCGCCTGCCACAAAGTAAAACACGCACCACGCTGGTACGCATTGCATCTAGAGTCGCTGAAAGTTTTCTGTCAGCCTTTGTGTGATAGAACCAGTGAAATCGAAAATGTCGACACCTGATGTTCGTCCGGCGATGGCTGATGATTTTGCAGCCATCGAATCGCTCAATCATAGCGTTGTGGATCTAACCAGCCCAATGGATGGTGAGAGGCTCCAGCAATTACACGCCATGAGCAGCTATCATCGGGTTATTGACCAGGATAGCCAGCTTGTGGCCTTTCTACTTGTGTTGTGCCCTGGTTGTGACTATGACAGCGTGAATTATCAGTGGTTTGATCAGCGCTATGATGATTTTGCCTATATCGACCGGATCGTCGTTCGAGACTGTTCTCGGGGTCTGGGTCTGGGCACAATCCTATACGAAGACCTGTTTGCATGGGCCATTAACCAAAAAATCCGAAACATAGTCTGTGAATACAATGCCGAACCTCTGAACGAAGCGTCCCGAAAGTTTCACAAAGCGCTGGGCTTCCAGGAAGTCTCGCTCGAGATGATCGGTCAGGCGAAACGGGTGTCTATGCAGCTAAAGGCGCTGTCAGTTTGACGTGTTGTCGGAATCAATTCTGGCCATGCGGTTATTCGTTGCGCAGGAAAGAGTCCGGGTCTTCAGGCAGGATCTGCCCGCCATCGACCACAATGGCCTGCCCGGTAACAAACTTGGCCTGGTCTGAAGCGAGATACACCATCGCGTAGCCAATGTCGGCAGTATCACCGAGATCACCAGCCGGGATCACCTTAGCGACCTCCTTGGCGCCGTCCTCACCGTACAGTTCTTTGAGGCTGTCGGTCAGGATATTGCCGGGGCTGACGGCGTTGACTGTAATGCCGTCTTTGGCCAGTTCCAGTGACGCTGCCCTGATGAATGCATTCACACCGCCTTTGCTGGCAGAGTAGGCTGCGAGTCGGGCCTGAGCCACGTTAGGACCAGTGATCGAGGAGGTGAAGAGAATCCGACCCCACTGCTGTTGTCGCATGATCGGAATACAGGGTTTTGTCAGTAGGAAGCACGACCTCAGGTTGGTGTTTAGAGTATCGTCCCAGACCTCGGTGGGCATCTCCTCCATCAGCAGGTCTGGATATATCCCCGCGTTGTGGCACATGATGTCCAGTTGACCATAAGCACCAACAACGTGTTCAACAAGTGCCCGGCAATCATCTTCCTCGCGAATGTCCGCCTGAAAAAACTCAGATTGGCCGCCGCCGTCATTGATTGACTGAACCACCGTATTACCATCGTCCTTGGAGCGGGCAGCGCAGATCACGGTTGCGCCCTCGTCAGCAAATACCCGGGCGATGCCTTCTCCGATACCACGGCTTGCACCTGTGACCACTGCGATCTTGCCTGCAATCGATATGCCCATGTGAATCAACTCCTTTGATCGTATTGTGTTAACGAAAGCCCCCGTCTCTTTGTCCCATTGGCGTGGTTGTTATAGCACAGTGGTCGACAAAGATATGTTATGACGATTAATCGAGCTCGATGTTTGATTCCAGGCATTGGACTACAAACCCCACCGGGACCTCCAGTTCAGATGCGATATGGTTCAACAGATCTCTTTCAGCATCCGATATCGGCTGTTCAGTAGCAGCAACGACACACAGGTCGCGCAGTACCTGCATGCGCTGAGCCTGGCTGACGCGATCCTTGACTTCAGCTATTCGACGCGGCAGATCTTCTTTAAGTCGGTCAGGGTCCAGTGTGTCGAGCGAGTAAGCCTCACCCAGGTAACGCTTTAGAGTGTCGCGTTCTTTTTTGCTGATGCCCTCATAGGCGTTAGCAATAACAACCGCAGCGCCAAGAAAAAGATCGCGCATGGCACGGCTGCTGTCTGTCTTAGCTTGCAGGTAGTCCGGTTCCATCAGGCTCATGATCTGATGTACTTGGTCTTCCAGGGTCGGTTTATCCATACCGGTAGTCGCCATCAGATCAGATTCATGAAATAGCTTCAGTGCCTTGACCCGTAAGGGACTGAATGGGTGTGTTGAGAACCAGTCTTGTTTGGGCGCTCCTTGGCCGGGTTTATCATCAAATGCCAACATGTCATCGACCTGGGCGAGAAACTCGTGCAGTTCAAACCGCACGACCCGCTCGTCGGTAATGCCAGACGCCAGCTTAAACAGTGCCCGTGCAACACTTTCCAGGTCTTGAGCACAAAAGGCCCCGGCCCTGTCAGCAGAGATCTCGGCGTAGCGGGACCACGCAAATAAATCAAGTGCCAGATCAGCTGGAGGTGGTTGTCGACCCCTGAGTACGTAGCCGATCGGAATCTGATGATGGCCATAGACATGGTGGCCGAGCTCGTGCCCCATGACAAACAGCAGTTCGGAGTCATTGAAGGCTTCCAGCAGGCTGGATGAGAACATGATGAAGACCCGGCCTTCCTCAGGCTTAAAGCAGGCTGCGTTGAATTGTGGACTCGCATAGGCATAGAGCTCTAGCGGGCTATCGATACCAAGTCGTTCAACACAACGGTCGGCTTTTTGATGTATCCCGGCAGCCATGCCAGGGCTGAGTCGAACTGATGTGGCCAGTAGATGGCGGCGGGTGGCGGACTGCTCGCCTTTTTCCGATTGGCGTTTTATCGACCGATTGAGGCGCTTGATTTCCTGTCGGGCAAGTAGGGCCTTACTGAGTTTCAGATCGTTGCTGCAGCGTATTGCACCAGCCGTCATGATGGGTCCCGTGATCTCTCTAAATGTGGTTCTTTACCGCGTGAGTGTTGATTATCGCTCAGCATCACCCCGCGCATCCTTAAAATGAAGTCTGCACATCGAAACGTAGCGTTCGTTACCGCCGATTTGTATCTGCTCACCCGCATGTATCGGTTTGCCATCATTGTCCAGTCGTACGGTCATAATGGCTTTGCGGCCGCAGTGGCACACGGTCTTGATTTCTCTGAGTTCATCGGCGAGAGCCAGCAGCTGTTGGCTGCCCTCAAAAAGCTCACCACGAAAGTCAGTGCGCAGGCCGTACGTCAGTACCGGAATGTTGAGTCGGTCGACAACGTCAGTGAGTTGTTTGACCTGTTCGATGCTCAAGAACTGTGCTTCGTCCACCAGGACGCAGTCGAGACGACTTTGGTTCTCTCGATCACAAATTATCTGCAGTAGATCGTCACTGCGGCCAAAGTTGACAGCCTCGGCCTCAAGGCCGATTCGGGAGCGGATTCGACCGACTCCTTCGCGCTCATCGACCCGGGGTTTGAGCACCAGTGTCTCCATGCCGCGTTCGGCATAATTGTGGCTGGATTGCAGCAGAGTCGTGGTCTTGCCGGCATTCATCGCTGAAAAATAAAAATAAAGTTTAGCCACAAGTCAACACCCGAGATTATGTTTAAGGCGCTCCTGCAATGATACCGCACGAGGGAAGTCGATCAGCTATCGACAACTGCTTGACCGATTAATTCATCAGGCCGCCGCTGGCGACCAGCACCTCACCCGTGATGAAATCGGATTCGGGTATACACAGCAGATAAACCGCATTTGCTGCATCCTCGGGCCGGCCCAAGCGCCCGAGTGCGGCCATCTCCCTCGCCGATTCTCGTTGCGCTGCAGTAAGGCCAACCGGATGGTCGCGGTCCTTGATCGTAACGCGGTTGGGCTGATCTTCGAATGGTTCTATAAGGCGGGTATCGATATAGCCGAAGGCGACACAGTTGACGGTGACATGATAACGACCCCATTCCCGAGCCAGTGTTTTCGTCATGCCAACAACGGCAGCCTTTGCACTGGAATAGGCCACCTGTGTTGCTGCACCGTAGATGCCGGAAATCGATGAAATATTGACAACCTTGCGCAGTCTGCCCGGTGGATCGGTACTCACCTGCTGGCGGAAGTGGTGCCCGGCTTCGCGCAACAGTCGGAACGGGCCTGTCGCATGAACATCCAGCATGGCATGCCACTGTTCGTCGGTGTGTTTGACTGCTGCTGAATTCCAGATGTAACCGGCATTATTGACGACGATATGAAGATCGCCATAACGTTCGAGTGCGGTGGAGACGAGAGCCTCAGCGGTTGCTTGCTCTGTGATGTTACCAGCCAGGGCGTGGACCGTCAGTCCCTGTTGTGTCTGCTTGTCGACACCTTCAGCAAGAAGGGCTGCATCCAAGTCGTTGGCAATCACCTGTGCACCCTCATTTGCCAGTTTTTGTACAATGGACCGGCCAATCCCCCGCGCCGCACCTGTGACGATAGCGACGCGTCCTGCTAGTTTTAACGATTGGGCCGTCATCACGAATAAAAATTGCGGCTCGGAATCCCGGTGTCCTGGGTACTGTAGCCGACAAGGCGAAGGCGTTGTGTGGTCATCGATGCGGGTTTATCCGGATATATCAAACGCTCACCGCGTTTTACTCTAGCCTGCCAGTCCGCGTAAGCATCAGTGGGGGAGAATATGTGGGGCCGATGCGTGGTTGTGGTCTGTGATCCAACAGCCTGTTTGCGCGCATCGATNACCGCCGCGCTTGCCATGCGGCGCGGGACCATGCAGACAAAAACGGTGGCTCGCAACAGATTGTCTACTGGGTCGATGGCCTGACCATCGGTACCCGGGCAGTTGCAGTGTGCAGTCCTGGAATCCCAGCACAGCAGATCGCCAACNTCCAGATCAATCCGTAGGGGTTTGAAATTCCGCTGGTTAAGGACAGGATCTTCTGCAGGAATCTCGAAATAATGTTCGTCCTGAGGCAGGTTGGCGACGATGTCAGGATACCGCGTGGAATAAGTGGTGAAGTGATTATGGGAGCCTGGTATCAGCAGATTCGCCCCGGAAGTCTGAGTCATCGGCAGAAGGTTTACCAATCCCTGGATGCAGTCAAATTCAGGATAGACCGTGGGGTTCTGGTCAACATGGAACCAAGTTCTTTGAGTCTTCCATGATAGGTTGTGTGTCCAGGGGCGCATTACACAGGCACCGTCGAAGGAAGTCAGTAAGTCTTCGGTTTGCCATAGTGTTGCAAAGGCGCCGATCACTTCGGACTGTGTGCGGATGCCCCAGCAGAATTCGCTCTGGCCGATTCCCTGGTAGGCCAGAATACCCCCTTTGCTCACGGTTGTCGGCCAATGATGATAAGTATCAACATCGCCGGGGACGACCTTTTGATCAGAGGTCGCCCTGATCCAGTTCCAGAAGTGACCCAGGCTGATACTGCATTGCTTGGGCGGCACTACCGCCTTGAAGACAGCATAGCCCTGATCCAGCAGGTGTTCGCGTGCGGCAGGATCGCCTGGACTGAAATGCTGTGGCTGCTCTGGGCTAGCGGTTTCGCTATTCATCGGTTGTTCGATCGCTGATGTTTAACAGCTACACCAGTTTTTGATCGGTTATTCGTACCCGGGTGGTGGCTGAAAGCCGCCGACCACATCTTCCATCAACTGTGCAAACTGGATTGCTGTGTTGTCTTCCAGGTAGGGGGCAATCAACTGTAACCCGCAGGGCAGTCCGGCACGGGTCAGTCCTGCCGGTACAACGGTAGATGGCAGATAAGCCACGCTGGACAGGCCCGCCCAGAAGAGTTGGTCTACAACCAGTTCCTGTTGTCCGTTTATGTCGATGGTTCGGTCGGGCCGCTCACCCAGGTGATCGTGTACGAAGGCGGCAGATGCTGCGACTGGACACAGCAGAAGATCATAGTGCTCAAAAAATGCCCGCCAGCGCAGGCGCATCTGTTCCCGCTCATCGTGCAGCGTCCACCAGTCGCGATGGCGTATCGTGATGCCTCGATCAAGATAGGCCCGGTAGCGAGTGTCATCAGGTTTTCGTGCCGCAGCGCTTTGACGATGAAATTCAAATTCTTCATCGGTATAGCTGGCGCTGGTGGTCGCCCGAAGCAACAACAGATAGACCTCCTGGTATCGACGCCAGTCAAAACCCGGATCGGCTGCATAGTCGATCTGCACACCGGCTTTTTCCAGGACTGCGACCGTGTCCAGTAGCTGATCAGTCAGTTCTTCATCCTGCGCGCAGACAGGACTTTTCATCAGAACCCCGACCTTGAATTCAGTAAGATTGTTTTTGCGCGGCGGAGGGAGTTGAAACTGCCAGGCCTTTTCGAGCTCGCCCGTCGGCCCCGCCAGAATATCCAGCGCCAGTTTTAGATCGCCGGCGCTTCGTGCCAAGGGGCCGCCCACGAGAATGTCCTCGTGGGCCGTGTCTCCAGGTAGCAGATGGCCCTGAAGCGGTACGATGCCCATGGTCGGCTTGTGGCCGTAAACACCGCAAAAGTGTGCCGGCCCTCGGATCGAGGCACCGATGTCGCTGCCGATCTCCAGGCTCGCCATTCCGGTAGCCAGTGCCGCCGCCGCGCCGCCTGATGAGCCGCCGGGTGTACGCGTCGGATCCCAGGGATTGTTGGTAATACCATAGATCTCATTAAATGACTGCCAGTCGGAAAGTTTGAGCGGAACATTGCTCTTGCCATAGATGATCGCCCCCGCGTCCAGCAGTCGCTGCACAGCGACGGCGTTAACTTCGGGATAATTGTCTATCATTTCAGGCATACCCCACGTCGACGGCGAACCGATCCAGTCGTAACTGTCTTTGATGGTCATGGGCACACCGTGTAACGGACCGGTGGTTTTGCCCCGGGTCACGGCTTCGTCAGCGGCCTGTGCCTGTTCATAGGCATGATCGATCTGCGTGAATATCACAGCGTTGATCGCCGGGTTATGTTGTCGGTAGCGCTGCAGGTGCAGTTCGAGCAGTTCCACTGCACTGATTTCCTTACGCTTTACCCGTTGTGCAAGCTCGATCGCCGGAGTTAATGTAATCTCGGTCATGGGTTCTTTTGAATGGTTGAAACTGATACCTTTGCGGTGTGACTTTGGTTCGAAACATTATACCGGCCGATTAGAGTGTCATGAGCGACAGACCAGGAGCCGTTGTTTGTTCCCGCGCCATACAATTGTGCAACCGGAGACCGTCATTATTGACGAGGCGAGGAGACCATGGCCGCAGATGCAGGTAATGGAAGGTTCTTCACTGTTGATCCGCTGACTAGCGCGTCTTTCGGTGGACGGATCAGCCTTGCCGAGACGTCCACACTTGATTCAGCTGTGTGTGCTCTCGAATCCTCTCCTGCTTTACTGGTACAGGCCCTTTACGATGCGGGTGGTCTGCTCTACTTATCGGGACTTAATGAGATTTCCACGGAACCTGGATTACTCACACGGTTGAGTCATCTCTTTGGGCCGGAGGTTGAGGACTACGAACAAACCTTAACCGAGCGGAGCAAGATTCATCCTGAATGGCCACAGATCCTTCAGATCACAAATATGCCGCCCAGTTGTCAGATGCCTCCGGTGCCTCCTGATCCACCACTGACAGCGGCAGGTGGGCTACCGGTTAAATTTCCACACCGCCGTGGATGGCACACAGATCAGAGCTTTCGTCGCCCGCCGCCCGACATTTCCCTGTTTTATGCTGTGATTCCGTCGCCACCGGGCCAGGGGCAGACGCTTTATGCCGACGCAGCGGGTGCCTACGATACCCTACCAGCTGATCTCAAAGCCACGGTTGAGGCATTGGAGGGTATTCATGCAATACCCGGTATCGGGCGAGCCGAATATGCTGTCAAAGCCGGTGAGACACCAAAACCTTTGCTACCGCACCAATGGCCACAGCGCCAACCCGTGGTACGGACGCATCCAGTGACAGGCAGGCGATCACTCTATCTGTGTGAAGCAGGACAGATGGACTGGATCGATGGGCCTTTCGTCGGTATGGAACCGGGCCCTGAGGGTGACGGTGCAGAATTGCTTTATGATTTAATGATGCACATAACTCAGCCGAAATTCACCTACGTTCACGAATGGAGCCAAGGCGATCTTCTGATCTGGGACAACCGTAACTTGCTGCATTGTGCGACCTGGTACGATGCACAGAACCACCAGCGGCTGATGTGGCGCACGACAACACGTGGTAATCCTGGCGAGTTGTATTCAGGGGAAGGCCGCAGTTGGCTGCCCGAAGACGATGCCCGGCCGATGGCAGGTCTTGATAATGACTGATCAATCACAGGTTCCGGACAGAAGCGGTACGAAGCGCACGGCCTCGGTGGTCTCACTGGAAATCAAGCCGTTTTGGTTTCGTAGCGTGGTCAATTGCTGATATCCAGGTGCACCGATCGGCGCAATCAGGCAGGTATCGGGTTTTAGAAGACGGAGGAGCGGTTGAGGCAGGTTGTCACTGGCCGCGGTGACAATGATCGCATCGAATGTTTCTTGTCCTGGCCATCCGTCTGTTCCGTCACTGTGCTGCAGTGTGGCATTGTTAATGCACAGCAATTCCAGGTTTTTTTTCGCTCTCTGCGAAAGCGAGAGGATTCGCTCTACCGAGTAGACCTTATCGAATAGATGGGACAGGATGGCGGTCTGATAGCCGCATCCAGTGCCGATTTCGAGAACTCGCTGGTTGTTCTTTGCGGCCGTCAGGACCATCTCGCTCATAAGAGCAACGACAAACGGCTGCGAAATGGTCTGGGCGTGACCGATCGGCAGGGCCGTATCGACGTAGGCATTGTCAAACTGCTCTGGATCCAAGAACAAGTGCCGAGGTACAGTCTCAAGGGCATCCAGCACAGCCGGATTGCGGATGCCTTTGCGCTTTAGTCTTTCGACCAACTTCGTTCTGGCCCGACTGCTGCGACGTGTCTCGAACTGTCTGGCGGTTCGTTGGTCAGAGTTTGGTGAGGTTGGAAGCATCACCGGAAACGTCGACAGGGCAAGGTTGGTTGACTCTTCCACCTGTTCGATATTCGTTCAAACCTAAAAATGGTGCTAGCGTCCATAGGTTCAGCCTCCGTCACTACAATTTTACCGCAAACGACCCTGTCTTCTGCGTCGCGTGAGAAGGTTACGCCCGGTTCGCGCAATGATGATCTTCTGTGCATTATCCATTTGACTGAAGATGTCATAATACTGTTGCCGGTAACCTGATGTCAGATGGAGCCGTTCCCGGTTTATCTATAAATTTTTGAAAACGACGGTGTAGCAGGCAAATGTCATTCATAGACAAGATCAACGAATACAAGGACAACATCGAGGCTCTTCAGGCAATCGACAGTATGGAGGTTTACCGTTGGATGATTTCGCTCGGGCAGAAATTGACCGATGACCCACTCAGTATGGACGGACGTTTACCAAAGAACCAGGTAAGTTACTGTCAGTTCGAGCTGTATGTGGACTGGGAAGACGACAGGTTCAAGGCCTACAGTGACGCTCTGATAGCGGGCGGTTATGCCTACATGCTGCTTGATATCTTCAACTCTTCACCGCTTGATAAA
>PCBE01000071.1 GCA_002731295.1 Acidiferrobacteraceae bacterium
TCAGTGAGTATTGACTCCAGTGCAGTTTTTGCCAACAACACCTGGTGGCGAGAAAATGGTGCCCCGGAACGTGGTCGCACCCTACTAAAATCTTCTTTAGTTATATACCGTTGAGTGTCATCCAACTCGACTTTACCGAACGCGTAAGGCTCACCTTCGGTTATCGAAATGGTTACGAAAATATCTTGCTTGTTCTGACTGATCGCAACATCATGAGAGTCAATCTCAAAATTGATGTATCCATGATCCAAATAATAACTTGTCAGTGCTTCCAACGATGCATTCAATTTTTGAATTGAGTAGTTTCTCTTTGATGAGAGAAAACCTAGCAAAGAATCTTGTCGGAGCTCAAGTAATTTGAAGAGTTCGCGATCACTGAACCTATTGTTACCAACAATCCTCAGTTTCTCAATTCGTGCCACGCGGCCTTCGTCGATCTGTAGTCGGATACGCACTCTACTGGCATCTAATGGCGTTACAGTAGATTCTATAGTGGCGGAGTAACGACCTCGAGAAAAATACCTTTCACGCAGAGTTTTCAATAGCTTGTCTAGCACGGGTTGACTGAATACCTTACCATCGACGAAACCTACCGAATGAAGGGCCTCTTCAATTTCAGCATCTCGAATATCCTTGTTCCCCAAATACTCTATCGAAGCGATCGAAGGTCTCTCACTGACGACAACTATAAGTGTATTTCCATCGCGTTTAAGCTGAACATCATTGAAGAATCCTGTTGAAAACAAAATTCGCACTGATTCGCGAGCAAGTTCGTCGGTTATCTTATCTCCGACTTTAACTGGGAGGTAGTTAAAAATCGTCCCAACCTCAATCCTATGAGCCCCCTCGACCCGTATATCCTTGAGCTCGAAAGGATCAAGTGCCTGCACTGGTCCACTGAGGATAACGAGTACAGTTACACAAAGTGCTTTACATAACAGGCCGAGTTTCATTGTTTCTAGAATTTGAATACATTGTGCACATCATTATAAAGTGCAAAGCTGATCAATACAGCAAGAACCGCGAAACCTAGCTGTTGCGACCTATACATAAATGCTTCTGAAACCGGTCCACCCTTAATACCCTCGATAATAAAATAAACCAGGTGGCCCCCGTCCAAAACAGGAATTGGCAATAAATTCAGAATTCCGAGACTGATACTCAGGATGGCCAAAAACGTCAGAAAAGCAGTGAAGCCGTACTCAGCCGATGCACCTGCATATTTTGCAATCGACAAGGGTCCACCAATATTCTTAGTTGATTCTTTACCTTGGACCATTTGAACAATCATCCCAACGGTCAATTTACTCAAAAGCCAGGTAGCCTCTACCGCACGAGTTATAGCCTCGCCAGCACCCAATCGAACCACCACATTGACATGATTGGCAGGTCCGACTCCAATCCGACCCACAACACTATCCAAAGAATGTATCGCTTTTGGAACCACCACGATCGTTTTTAGTGCTCCATTTCTGAGTATAGATAGCCGGATCGTCTGGTCCGGCCTAGACGATATAGTTTTGACTACATCTCGCCACCCATCGATGGCTATACCGTCTATCGTCATAAACTGGTCATTGACTTTTATCCCCGCAGCATCTGCAACTTCCCCTGCAATCAAGGTTCCGACAATGGGGGCTAATCGGGGCAGTATTCCGATCTGTTCCTCCAAAACCAACGGATTCAACCGACCCGACTGCAACTCGCTCGATTCTATGGAAACCGTCTTGTTCTGACCGGCCCGTGTCACAACAGTAAAGGTTAACGTTTCACCAGCCTCAACCTGATTCAAAAGGTAGTAACGATGCTCACCCCAACTACGGACATTCCTACCGTTAATGCGGGCTATCCGATCACCGCGTTGTAGCCCAACTACTTCTGCTGAACTCCCAGGTTCAATATAGCCGATTACTGGCTCAACACCGGGAACGCCTATCCCGAATACTAGCCAGTAAAAGAATATTGCTAATATAAAATTAGCACCTGGACCAGCAATCACAACAGCCGTCCTGACCCACAGGTTTTGGCGGTTAAATGCACGAGGCAGATCTCGAGGGTCTACGTCATCCTCTCGTTCATCGATGAACTTTACATATCCGCCAAAAGGTAATACGCCGAGCACATATTCAGTACTGGAACGCCGAGACCGAAATGAATACAGTGTCTTACCGAAACCGATTGAAAATTTGGATACGCCCACGCCGAGAAGACGTGCAACACTAAAATGGCCTAATTCATGGAATGTAACCAGGATGAATACAGCAACTAGGAACCAGCCCACATTTTCAACAGCCGCCATAATCAGTACCCCGCGACCATCTGCTGCAATGAAGTGGCGCCTGCGTCTAATCTGTTTTGGAGGGTCTCACGAACCAGTTGATCCAGACGGGTTATAGAGATCAAATCATCAGCTGTCCGGTCGCAAAATTTGTCCAGCGCACACTGGATGAAATCAGGAATATCTGTAAATCGTAGCCTACCCGCACAGAAAGCGTTTACAGCAACTTCGTTGGCGGTATTCAGAACGATCGGGGCTGCGCCCCCAGCCTCTGCAGCCTGACGAGCGATCGCAAGACAAGGGAATTTCCTGTCATCCGGGTTTTGAAAATTAAGTTGTCCCGCCCGAACAAGATCTAATCGCTCGACACCCGATTCAATACGCTCAGGATCCGCCAGAGCCGCAGCAATTGGTACCCGCATATCAGGGTTTGCTAACTGAGCAACTATCGACCCGTCTAGGTATTCCACAAGGGAATGAACAATACTTTCTGGATGAATAACCACTTCGATATTTTGAGGGCTAACCCCAAAAAGGACGCAGGCCTCGACTATCTCTAGGCCTTTGTTCATCATCGTCGCAGAATCAATCGAGATCTTGCGCCCCATGGTCCATCTAGGATGGGCAGCAGCCTGGTCAGGTGTAATATCTGACATTCCATCTAGTGGTGTGTTTAAAAAAGGGCCGCCAGATGCCGTCAGAATGATTCTTCGCACACCGTGCCGCAATAATCCCTGACCTTTGTCTATTCCGCCACTCATGCAATCCACTTGGGCAGCTTTGGGCAGACACTGGAATATCGCATTGTGCTCGCTATCGATGGGTACGATCTGGGCACCAGACTCCGCAACCAGCTTTCGCAGTAATCCGCCGAGCATGACCAGTGGCTCTTTGTTCGCAATTAAGACCTTCTTTCCGGCCCTAATTGCAGACACCGTCGAAGCGAACCCCGCGGCACCGGCAATTCCAGCAATAACAATATCGACCTCGTCAGCGGCGGCTATCGTGTTGATTCCTTGATCGCCTTCCAGCAACGCTACTGAGCCAAAACCATCAGTGAGAAAGCCACCCACATCACCTATCATCTCAGAAGAAACCGCAACCGTCTTCGGCCGGAATTTTTTGATCATCGCACAGCAATTTTCTGTACGCGTATGACTGGTCAAACCCCAGATGGAAAATCGATCGGGATATTTTTCGATAACCTCTAGTGCGCTTGTACCGATAGAGCCTGTTGCCCCAAGAATTGCGACGTTTCTTATCATTCCACTACAACGTTACTGTTGCGCTGTTTTCGCACAAAAACACCCAACTACCGAATATTGGCGCCGCACATAACAGACTATCAATCCGGTCAAGTACCCCACCATGGCCAGGCACAAGTGTGCCACTGTCTTTCTGATGTGCTGAACGTTTTACAGCACTCTCTACCAGATCACCNATGACTGCCATNACANCNACCGAAGCNGNNATTAAGCACCANAATNCAAANCCAATGNCNCCAACNNTATTATTTTCCATCAGGACAAAAAAGAAGATGATCCCCGTTCCAATAGCACCCACTATACCACCCAGGGTGCCCTCCAGTGTTTTCCCAGGACTGATGCTCGGTGCCAATTTCCTGCGCCCAAATCGTTTACCAACTGCATAAGCAAATGTGTCCGTACCCCAAACAACGACGCAACTCATCAAGACCAATAAACGACCCTGNTCCAGGCTCTGCTGAANTGCGATCAAAGCAACTGGNCCCGGAACGAGCAGTATCAATCCAAGAAGGAGTCCGGANCGGATCTGTACTCTAGATTGCCGATATATCTGAAACAAGACACTGACGCCCAGCCCAANCCAAACCACTGATGCNCCTAACGTCAGCGGTACCCAACTAGGCTCATACAATGCACTTCCAAGTAAAAGAACAGCAACCCCAATGGAGTATCCACCCCGCACTACCGGGGACAACCCTCCTGGGATCAATCGGCACCATTCCCACGCAGCCAATGCACTGACAGCTACCAGATATCCGATAAATACGGCCCCTGGCAGCCAAAGAATAACTGTAACTGTGAACGCNGCCAGCACTGTTGCTGTTGCTATCCGTGTTTTCATTCCATAGGCTCAGCGGCACAGTCTTGTGCTGTCAGGTNACCCAGAACAACCTGCCCNCAGCATCAGGTCGTCTTTGTTGGCACTNCAATTAAAAAGCAGTCAGGAGGCTCTGACCTGTTCTTGAGTATTGCCAAATCTTCTTTGCCGCGTAGCGTACCAATTTAGGGCCTTAATAAAATCACCTTCGCTGAATTCAGGCCANAGAACCTCAGAAAAATACANNTCAGTATAGGCGAGTTGCCAGAGCAAAAAATTGCTAATGCGATATTCTCCCCCAGTACGGATACACAGATCCGGATCGGGTAGTGTCGACGTGCTGAGTGCTTCAGCAATACTCCTTTCATCAATAGCATCTGAAGAAAGTTTTCCTTCAGCCACTTTCATAGCCAGCCTACGACAGGCAGAGACAATGTCCCAGCGACCACCATAATTCACCGCAATGACCAATTCGAGCTTGTGATTACTGGCAGTTTCGCGCTCCGTACGCTGCACCAAGTCTAGGACATCGGGTCCAAACGGTCCTAAATCACCGATAACACGAAGCCGGACCCCNTTACTCACCAGACTGTNCGCTTCAGCCATAAGGCTAGAAAACAACAGCTGTTTTANCCCGCTGACTTCTGCTGGTGGCCGACGCCAGTTCTCNCTGCTGAAAGCGAATAAAGTCAGTATTGAAACGCCATGTTTTCCGCAGCATTCTATGATATGGCGTAGGGCTTCCACCCCCTTTTTGTGGCCGAAAATTCTGGGCTGCTTCCTTTGTAGCGCCCAACGGCCGTTCCCATCCATAACGATCGCGACGTGGTATGGTACCTCACACANATCTTGNCCTTGCATAAGATCAACTATATATAGCTAGATATTTNGCGAGATAATACAGCTAATCAGAGTTTAGTTTTACTAAACTTCCATGATCTCAGCTTCTTTCTCTTTGATCAGNACATCGATTTCCACGGTGTACTGATCCGTAAGCGACTGTATCTGCTCTACTCCCTTTTTTTCGTCATCCTGACCGATGTCCTTGCTTTTGACCAAGTCGCGGGCCTGACTTATCGCATCTCGCCTTATATTTCGAATGGCAACTTTCCCATTTTCTCCCTCAGTCCGTACCAGCTTAGTCATCTCCCGGCGCCTTTCCTCTGTTAGGGACGGAATTGGAATACGCACAACCTCGCCGGCTGTAACAGGATTTAGCCCTAACTGCGACTCCAGAATAGCCTTCTCAATTGTTGGCACCATGTTCTTTTCCCAAGCCTGCACTGACANGGTACGAGCATCAGACACACTGATTGTTGCTGCCTGATTAAGCGGCACGTCGTTGCCGTAATAACTCACCACAACATGATCGAGTAGCCCTGGGGTGGCTCGACCAGTGCGTATCTTTGCCAATTCAACCTTGACTGCAGCGATGCTCTTCTTCATGCGAGTTTTGGTGTCTGCCATGATTTCATCGATCATCGTTTCTCTCCCTTTTTAACTCACTATCCCTAGGAATCTGCGTACTTCTCGTGACATGGTCAATATTTTAATACTGTCCAAGTGGAATAGCAGGCTCGATTTCGACCTCTAGAATATATTAGTTAATTCAGCACATTACGACTCAATCCGGTAACAATCCATAGATGCTGTGTCAATTCTATTGCGGACCTAGAAAACCCGATTATGTCTGGAGATGGAACCGAGTCCAGTTATTCAGGGGGGATTAAGTGGCCGAATGACATTGGGACTCAGGCCTAAATCGACCTTAAGTTGATTGTCCTTGTTAACGCTGGATGACTGTTACGTTGATCGCGCTTATCTGAGTGAACACAATCAAGACATCGCTGGCAACTTGCTTCCTCGCAGAAGCAATCCGATATTTTTACCGGGCGATATTTACCGTTTGTATTGTGTTATCACACATAATCTTAAGCACGGTTAGCTTGCGCCATCACTTCGGCGACGAAATCATCATCTCTTTTTTCGAGTCCCTCACCGACCTCATATCGAAGCATCTCACATACCTTTGCGTTAACTCCTGCGATAAGATCACCAACTGTTATATCTGGATCTTTTACATAAGCCTGCCCCAACAAGGTATTGTCCTTCATAAACCTTTTTAACTTGCCGTTGACCATGCGCGCAACAATGTCGTCAGATTTGCCGCTCTTTTTCGCCTGCGCAACAAATATTGACCGCTCTGCATCGATAACTTCTTCAGGAACATCATCCTCGGCGACACAAATTGGTCGACTGGCTGCAATATGCATTGCGATATCTTTACCTAGTTCCACATCACATTTATCAATGGAGACCAACACACCGATTCTTCCTCCGTGGAGGTAACCAGCCACCAGACCGTCCGAAGATCTCAGTCTATCGAAACGACGTACAGAGACATTTTCACCGATTTTGGAGATCAACTCCTGACGTGCCTGATTGACAGAAATACCTGGACGAAGATCAGATTGTTCCAGTTCTTCCATCGTATCTTGATCACCTGCAAGTAGACACTGGGCAACTGCGGTTGCATATTCTTTAAACGAGTTATCTTTGGCCACAAAGTCGGTTTCGCAATTTACCTCAACCAACACACTCGAAGATCTGTCTTCCGACACAAGCTGGACGATTATTCCTTCAGCCGCGATACGTCCCGACTTCTTTTCTGCACTGGCAACGCCCAACGTTCGTAACAGTTCGATACCCTGATCAATGTCGCCGTTCGTTTGAGTGAGGGCTCTTTTGCAGTCCATCATGCCTGCACCGGTACGTTCACGCAATTCTTTGACCAAGGCGGCTGATATAGTCATGTAATGGTCCTCATCCGCTCCCTGTGTTTACCCATCATTACTTTTTTCGCTTTCCTCTAACGGCGCACCTTCTCCAATTAGGTCGGGTGCCGTCTCGGTAGCTTCTTCGGAGGCAACAGGAGAATCTGGGACGTCAACCGGATCAGCCTCGGCAACGCCAACTGTCTCTACGCTTTCAGAAACCTCTACATAATCATCAGCGTCACCAGTGATAACCTCTGGCAGAATACTTCTTGCCTCCAAAACAGCATCAGCAGCATGAGAAAGATAAAGGCGCACAGATCTTATCGCATCATCGTTACCAGGAATAGGATAATCGATTCCCTCTGGTGAGCTGTTGGTGTCAACAATACCGACTACCGGAATCTTCAACTTTTTAGCCTCGGCAACCGCAATTTTCTCGTGGTCAACATCGATAACAAATATGCAATCTGGTAGACCCGTCATGTCACGTATACCAGAAAGACTGCGGTCTAGTTTATTTCGCTCTCGCTCCAGATTGAGCGCTTCCTTTTTGCTTAGCCGGTCTATGGCACCACTGGTATTTAATTCATCAAGCTCAATCAACCTCGCTATAGAGTTCTTGACTGTCTTAAAATTGGTCAACATGCCCCCGAGCCAGCGGTGATCCACGAAAGGGCAACCGCATCGTTCAGCATGCTCCCGAACCAGTTTACTCGCCTGGCGTTTTGTCCCAACGAACAACACCGTTCCTTTTGCAGCAGTAACGCTTCCTAAAAAGTTCATCGCCTCTTGAAATAGAGGTAACGTAGCTTCCAAATTGATAATATGAATTTTGTTGCGGCTGCCGAAGATGTAGGGTGCCATCTTTGGTGACCAATAACGGGTCTGATGGCCAAAATGAACGCCAGCTTCCAACATCTGACGCATATTAATGTCTGCCATGTGATCTCCTTCGGGTTAAGTTTCGGCAGGTAACTCTATCGCCGACTCATCTGTTTTTGGACAAATGAGCACCCGGGCGATCGATTATGTTACCTGTCAGGATTTGGGGGCGGGATTCTATCCGAACAGTCTGGAAATCGCCAGTGTTTGATGTTTATGCATCATACATGCTGTCCAGTTATGGCTTTGCAACTGTACTTTAAGGCACATCTGGCAAAATGTTCGTGTAGGATAGGTTACCCCGAAATGAGCGAAATTTCTGTGTTCCATGTCCGTAACGATAAAAACTGCCGCTGAATTGGCCAAGATGCGGGTAGCCGGCCAACTTACAAGGCAAGTGCTAGATATGATAACGCCTCACGTAGCACCTGGAATCACCACGGGTGAGCTAGATCAAATCTGCCACCGATACATCGTCGATGACCTCGGTGCGATACCAGCTCCGTTAAACTATAGAGGGTTTCCCAAATCGATCTGTACAAGTGTGAATCACGTGGTCTGCCACGGTATTCCAGGAAAAAGAATACTCAAATCTGGCGATATCATTAACATCGATATCACCGTAATAAAGGATGGCTACCATGGGGACGCCAGCAGAATGTTTGCAATTGGCGACGTCTCAATTCGAGCTCAACGTCTGATAAATATTACTCGTGAGTGTCTTGAAACGGCTATTCGTCTTGTACGCCCTGGCACCCGCCTTGGGGACATCGGCGCTGCGATTCAACAGCATGCTGAAGGTAACGGATTTTCAGTTGTACGCGAATACTGTGGTCATGGCATTGGGCGTGTATTTCATGAAGACCCGCAGGTACTGCATTACGGCACGTTTGGAAGTGGCTTGGAACTTTCCCCTGGAATGACCTTTACTGTCGAACCAATGATCAATGCGGGGAAAAAGGAAACTCGCCTACTTCCGGACGACTGGACCGTTGTTACCAGAGATCATAGTCTAAGCGCACAGTGGGAGCATACGATAGGGGTTACTGAAGACGGTCATGAGATACTAACAAACTAGCCGTCTCAACCGGTCTGAATAATGTGGCTATCACGAAACCGTATCCTGGATACCCGGATCCTGCACCAGTTGATGGAGGATTCCAATAGAGTTAGCCTAGTCAAAACACTGCTGAATGAGAGTAACGGTGTATTAAGAAACTATCATCTGGGTGGTGCTCCTTCACAGGATATCGTCACTGCTCATGCCTGGTTTGTAGATCAGGTAATCAAGGCTATCTGGGAACATCATGCTCCTTCGGCGGAAAAAGGTCGCTCCGTCGCACTCATTGCCGTTGGTGGCTATGGTAGGTCTGAACTTCATCCAGGATCGGACATCGATTTACTGGTGCTCTTTCAAAAAGCACCCACTAAAACACAGCGACAAAACACTGAATCGCTGATTCGAACACTCTGGGATGTCGGACTTACAATCGGCCATAGCGTTCGTACACTTCGCGATTGTACCTCCCAGTCACGTAATGATGTGACTGTAATGACCAACCTATTGGAATCGAGGGTACTTGCCGGCGATGCTGAATTACTGAGCCAGCTCAAGTTACAAACCGGTATCGACCTGATGTGGCCCGCTGCAAAGTATCTAGAAGCCAAGATCGAAGAGCAGTCAGCCCGCCACCTACGCTACGATGACACTGCCTATAACCTCGAGCCACAAATCAAAGAAGGGCCGGGTGGATTAAGAGATCTCCAGACCATTGGCTGGGTTGCTCACCGTGTACTTAGTCAGCAGGGACTCCGTTACCTTATTTCTTACAATTATCTAACCGAGCACGAATATCGAGACCTGATCAGAGGGAGGAACTTTCTGTGGAAGATTCGCACTGCATTGCACTTCGCGTCGGGTCGAGCTGAAGACCGACTTCTTTTCGATTACCAGCGCGAGATCGCCCAACAATTTGGCTATAAAGACACAACAACGCTAGCAGTCGAGAAACTCATGAAGCGGTATTACCGAACAGCCGGAGAAATTCGACTACTCAATACGACTGTACTGCAGCAACTACAAGCGGTCACGAAACCTAAACCAAAGGGCCGAAAAAATAGAGCTGTCGACCTAAATCGGCGTTTTTATATGAAGAACGCAGTTATTGAAATACGCAATCCCAATGTATTTCAAACATCGCCTTTTGCTCTCCTGGAAGTTTTCTTACTTTTACAACAGCACCCAGACCTCAAAGGCATTGGTGTAGACACTATCAGGTCAATTCGTAAGAATCTTTTCCGAATAGATGCCGGATTCCGCCAAGACCTTCGATGTAGAAGTCTATTTATGGAAATTCTGAAAGCTCCACTCGGACAGACACGGGCACTCCGACAAATGAATGCATACGGCATTCTAGGAGCTTACATACCCCAATTCGGCCGAATCATAGGCCAGATGCAACATGACCTATTTCATGTCTATACAGTCGACGCACATCTTCTGTTTGTCGTAAGAAACCTCCGGCGTCTTGAGATGCCCGAACACGACGCCGAGTATCCGGCAGAGAGTCAGTTGATGCGTACCATTTTCAAGCGCCATCGCCTTTTTATAGCTGCACTGTTTCACGACATTTCAAAAGGACAAGGAGGCGACCACTCCAAACTGGGTGAATCTGAGACTTATCGATTTTGCAGAAAACACAGCATGAGCGATTATGACTGTCATTTTGTTTCATGGCTGGTCCGTCACCATCTCACGATGTCGTGGATAGCTCAGCGTGAAGATACCTCAGATGTTGGTGTAATAGATGACTTTGCGCGCCTGGTCGGGGATCAGGAACACTTGGACAATCTTTATCTGCTTACGGTTGCTGATATACGAGGCACCAGCCCTCATGTATGGAACGAGTGGAAGGCGAAGCTTCTAAGTGACCTATACGACCTAACGACACAGGCTCTTCGTCGCGACGTTGGATCGCCGCTATTAGCATCAGAAAGAATAGAGGACCTGAAAAATGAATCGTTGATTTACCTGAATGACGCCTCAATCAAACAGGAAATGGCAGAAAGTGTATGGTCGGTAATGGAAGACGAGTATTTTCTTCGGAATTCTCCATCCGCTATTGCCTGGCACACGCGCCTCCTGGCATCAACCTCCATAGCGTCCCTACCCATTGTGGATACGATAAGTAATAGTAAATCTGGTACTACTGAGGTGTTTGTCTGCGCACCTGACTCGGAGCATTTACTGTGTAATGTGACGGCGGGTTTTGACCGGGAAAATCTAAATATTGTCGATGCTCGGGTGCACCGCACCTTTTCCGGCCTGGTTGTGATGACATTTGTTGTGTTGAATGTTGGTCGTAACAAACCGACGAAAAGCAGTCTAAATTCTACAAAAAAGTCTTTGAGGGCGCAGATAATAGATCCAAAGCCTGGAAAAGACCCCCAACGAACTCGACTTTCTCGCTCCCTGCTGAATTTCCCTATAGACACAAAGGTGACATTTCCCAAGCCAAAAGATCAAAACAAAACGATTATGGTGATAACCGCCCAAGACCGACCTGGGTTACTCCATCAAGTTGCGAAGGCATTTATTGAATGTAAAACACATCTAGTAGGCGCTAAAATCAGCACCTTCGGTGAAAGAGCGGAAGATATTTTTTACATTACGGACCGTGACGGCCAACCGATAAACAACTCGAAAGAAAGAATGAAACTCGCAAAAACCGTTTGTGCCGCATTGCCTTCCTAATGCCTTGATTTCCTTTGAACGACTCACATTATGAATACTATTACAGAAACTATTGTTGCGGCATACGAGAATCGCGCGTCCTTGACTCGTTCTTCAGCCAGTGCCGAATTAGTCCAAGCAATACAAGATGCGCTTAAACTCCTAGATAACGGTGACGCCAGAGTCGCTGAACCAACAGCTACCGGATGGGTGGTGAATGAGTGGCTCAAGAAAGCGGTATTGTTGTCATTCATACTTGGCGAAAATAGGGTATTAGAATCCGGGGATACCAAGTACTATGACAAGGTTGCCGGCAAGTTCGACAGCTACGACGATAGTCGATTTCAAACTGGCGGATACCGCGTTGTGCCTCCAGCTATGGTCCGCCACGGTGCTTATCTCGCGCCCAATGTCATTCTCATGCCGTGCTATGTCAATATTGGAGCCTACGTAGGGGAGGGAACCATGGTCGACACGTGGGCAACGGTTGGCTCTTGTGCACAAATCGGAAAGAACGTCCACCTGTCGGGAGGTGTGGGTATCGGCGGGGTCCTTGAGCCTCTTCAAGCTTCCCCTACAATTATTGAAGACAATTGCTTTATTGGTGCGCGCAGCGAAATTGTTGAAGGCGTAATCGTTGAAGAAGGCTCCGTAGTCTCAATGGGCGTATATATTGGCCAGAGTACCAGGATTTTGGATCGTGCAAATGGGAACGTCAGCTATGGAAGAATCCCCCCAGGTTCTGTTGTGGTATCTGGAACAATGCCAGCGAAAGACAACTCACACAGCTTGTATTGTGCTGTAATCGTCAAAAAGGTAGATGAGAAAACGCGATCGAAAGTTGGGATTAATGAGTTGCTACGCGATATCTAAGTCAATGGAGCAGTTCCAACAACTCACCGACATTCTTTACTGGAACAACCTCTAGCTTCTCTGGACCATGAGCCGCTTGGTTCGCTTGTGGAATTATGGCTTGTCTGAAACCGAGTTTTTTTGCCTCCTTAAGCCGCTCTTGGCCTCGTTGAACTGGTCTGATCTCACCAGACAATCCTATCTCGCCAAAACATACTGTGCCAGCTGGTAACGGTTTGTCAAAATGACTAGACAAAACCGCTAGAGCTATAGCAACATCTGTGGCTGTTTCTGATAATTTTATCCCCCCCGCAACATTCACATAGACATCCCTGTTCCCCAAGTTAACACCAGCATGCCTGCTTAACACAGCCAGCAACATGTTAATTCGGCCACCATCAAGACCTATGGACAGTCTACGAGGAGCTGCAAGCACAGTATCATCGACTAACGCTTGAAGCTCAACCAGCAACGGGCGCGAGCCCTCCTGTGCGACCAGGACGACACTCCCAGGCTTATCTGTGTTATCTGAAGATAGCAGCATGGATGATGGATTCTCTACTCCCCTTAAACCTGAATCAGTCATTACAAATACGCCTATCTCATTTACGGCGCCGAATCTATTTTTGAAAGCCCTAACCAGTCGTAGGCGACTGTCCGCATCTCCTTCAAAGTACAACACGGTGTCGACTATATGCTCAAGCAATTTAGGACCAGCAAGCACACCATCTTTTGTTATATGCCCTATCATAAGAATTGCGGTACTTGTCGATTTGGCGAACCTCACTAATCGATCTGCACAAGCTCGTACTTGACTGATACTGCCTGGCGCAGATTCCTGTTCTGTGGAAAATAGGGTTTGAATCGAGTCAATCACAACGAGTTTGGGGCCTGTTGACTTAGCAAAATGCAAAACCGATTCGAGTTCCGAAGTTGCTATGATCTTGATGTTTGAGCTCTCTATCTTTGTACGACCTGCCCTTAAGGCAAGTTGCTGCAATGACTCTTCTCCCGTGGTGTAAAGAACCGAATCGGCAATCGAAAGACTGCCAGCACATTGGAGGGCTAAAGTGCTCTTTCCTATACCTGGTTCGCCTCCAAGCAGCGTTACTGCCCCCTCTACGAACCCACCGCCAAGGACTCGATCGAACTCCGCGGAACCTGTCGACATCCGGGCAACCCGTGCCACTTGAATGCTCGATAGATCTATTGGAACATTGTCTGTCGGGTCGATGCCATGAATAGATTTAGCTGACTGGGCAATCTTGGTTTCTGACAAAGAATTCCATATTCCGCATTCATTACACTGGCCAGTCCATTTCGGATGCTTGGTGCCACACGAGCTACAGATATAGGCAATCTTCCCTTTCGCTGGCATTACTCCAAAATTTCCCTATAAGCACGAATGAAAAGATTCGATTTATGGCGCCTATATAGCACTTGCCTCGGTCCAGCACTTAGGTCCAAAACAATTTTCCGCCGGTCAATACAAAGGCTCTGAAAATTCAGAAACATAGTTCTCAAACCGAGTGTACTCACCCAAGAATGTTAGACGAACGGTCCCCGTGGGACCGTTTCTTTGNTTTCCTATGATGATTTCNGCTGTGCCNTGATCCTGAGAGTCTTCATTGTAGATCTCATCTCTATAAATAAAAAATATAACGTCAGCATCCTGCTCTATCGCGCCAGACTCTCTAAGATCGGACATTACAGGCCTTTTGTTAGGTCTTTGNTCCAAGCTTCGATTTAACTGTGAAAGTACCACNACAGGTGCAGACATCTCCTTAGCGATAATCTTCAGCGCCCTGGTAATGTTAGATACTTCAACAGCTCGATTTTCGCTGTTATCACCGGACTGCATCAACTGTAGATAGTCAACGACGATCATGCCAAGNCGCCCATGTTCCCGGGATAGCCTGCGAACGCGAGACCTTAGTTCAACCGGNGTAAGCGCGGGAGTATCATCAATAAATATCGGAGCAGTATCAAGTAATTCNACGGCTGAGGTCAGACGAGGCCAGTCATCCTTGGAGAGTTTNCCTGTCCTGACGTGATGGGCATTAATTCTTCCCAAAGATGCAAGCATNCGCATGGCGAGTTGCTGACCAGGCATTTCCATGCTGAATACTGCAACAGGCAGTTTGCTCCCGATCGCGGCATTCTCAACTATGTTCATTGCGAGACTGGTTTTACCCATCGATGGTCGACCAGCAATAACTACCAGATCGGAAGGTTGAAGCCCTGATGTCATGTTATCCAGNTCACCGAACCCCGTCGGTACGCCGGTAATCGATTGTCCGGATTCATAAAGCTCCTCTATTCTATCCAGTGCTTCTGTCAGAAGACCCTGCACCGGCACAAACCCGCCCCTCTGGCGCTTGTCGGCTTCAGCTATATCGAATACCAACTTTTCCGCGTACCCCAATAATTCTTCTACATTGGAACCTNCAGGGTTGTAAGCTTTTTCTGAAATCTGTGTAGAAACGTTGATTAAACGTCGTAATACCGACCGTTCTCGGACTATCGCGGCATAAGCGATGACGTTAACCGTCGCCGGNGTATTCTTAGCCAGTTCNCCCAGATAAGGAAGGCCACCGACCTTATCGAGCATACCGCAATTACCTAACCACTCTGATGTTGTAACGACGTCTACCGGTTGATCCGTAGCATGAAGGGTTTTTATGGCCGCAAATATCTCTCGATGCGCCTTGGTGTAGAAGTCCTCTTCTAAAACAACTTCTGCCACATCATCCCAGCGCCTGGAATCCAAAAGTAGACAACCCAGGACCGACTGCTCAGCTTCAAGTGCTTGCGGCGGTACAGGGTATTCGCGTCGGGTTGAAATTATTGCCTGGGTCTCTGACATCGGATACGTTCAAGAATTCAATGCGTTAGATGCTTATAACTTTACAACAAATCAGTGGACGGCTGTCACTATTCGGTTGCAGTATTTGACCGGACAAGGATACACGAAAAAGCCGGACATTTTGTCCGGCTCATGGGGTAAATAACACATACAACTCAGGATACTATTTCTTCCTGAATGCCCTCCCCATCTTCTANCTGTTCAGCAGTCACTACAACCTTCAGCGATTGCCTGACCTGNGGGTGGAGTATTATCTGAATTTCGTGTTCTCCTAATTCTTTAATTGATCCNTTTGGCATATCGATTTCAGAGCGCTGGATAGCCAATTCCGCNTTTTGTAATAATTCTGCTATATCTATCGCTGATACAGAGCCAAACAATCTACCCTCTTCGCCNGCTCTACGGGCGACAGTCACAGATTCTGGCAATAAGTCGACCTTAGCCTTTGCGGCATCCATTCTTTCACTATCTAGCTTTGCGAGCTCTTTNCGNCGTTCTTCAACCTGCGCCTTCGCNTCGTCAGTTGCCCATGCCGCCTTGCCTTGTGGCACAAGATAATTGCGNGCATAACCAGATCGCACCTGTACAACGTCTCCTAACTCTCCAAGGTTTTGTATGTTTTCCAGCAGTATGATTTCCATCTCTCATTTTCTCCAAAACACTGGTCTAAAACAATNCTAATGCTGGTCACTATACGGAAGTAAAGCCAGGTAACGCGCTCTTTTAACCGCAGTCGCCAGTTGGCGCTGATAGCGCGGTTTCGTTCCGGTATTTCTACTGGGAATTATTTTCCCTGTCTCAGTAATATAGGATTTAAGAGTATCCAAGTCTTTATAGTCAATCTCGGATACACCCAAAGCAGTAAAACGACAGTATTTACGCCGCCGGTTGTTTCTCATGTTTCAGGCTCCTCAACTTCCGCAGCTTCCTCAGCGTCAGAATCTGAGGCAGCAATCGAATCTTCATCCGCTGGCGCTGATTCCTCCAACGACGGCTCATCTACTACCTCACCATCCTCTTCTCTGTCAGGGCCCGAATTCTCAGTGGTATCCGCTACTTCTATGGGCTCGTTACTAAGCCTCTCAGGTTCAGATCCGACATCACTGCTTTCCCCACTTTGCACCAAGAATGACGGTTCGGTTACAGCACCTTTCTTTTTAATAACCAGATTCCTGATAACTGCATCGTTAAATTTGAACAAGTCGTTCATTCCGTCGAGCGTTGGCTGATCACACTCCACATTCATCAACACGTAATGGGCTTTGTGAACCTTCTCAATAGGATAGGCTAATTGGCGCCTGCCCCAGTCTTCCAGTCTGTGTAACTGACCGCCCGCGTTCTCTATAAAGTCCTTATAGCGTTCGGTCATTGCAGGAACCTGCTCACTTTGATCAGGATGGACGAGAAATACTATCTCGTAATGGCGCATAAATTTCTCCCTATGGATCGAGCTTCCTGCTCTTCGCAGTGAAACAAGGAGTTAATTGGGTTATTTAGGGCAGCGGATTTTAACCGCCTTTCACTTCGAGAACAACTGACAAGCTATCGATTCGGCCGCTTAGCTACCAAGTCGTCTACGACACTAGGATCCGCCAGAGTCGACGTATCTCCCAAGTTATCAATTTCACTGGCGGCTATCTTTCTCAAAATTCGACGCATAATCTTTCCCGAGCGAGTTTTCGGCAGGCCGGGTGCCCATTGGATTATATCGGGTGTTGCAAACGGCCCTATTTCTTTTCGCACAAGATTAACGAGATCTCTCTTAAGTTCGTCACTGGGATCACTACCCACCATCAATGTGACATAACTGTAAATCCCCTGTCCCTTGATTTCGTGCGGATATCCAACAACAGCTGCCTCCGCGACCAGATCATGCAATACCAGAGCGCTTTCAATCTCAGCTGTTCCCATTCGATGACCCGAAACGTTAATAACATCATCGACTCGGCCCGTGATCCAGTAATAACCATCCTCATCTCTGCGTGCACCGTCTCCAGTCATATAATATCCAGGATACGTGGCAAAATAAGTAGATACGAAGCGATCGTGATCACCGTACACCGTTCGCATCTGTCCCGGCCATGAACGCTTGATAACCAAATTACCCACGCCCGCACCATCTACTTCATTCCCTTCATCATCCAGAAGCGCTGGCTGGATTCCAAAAAACGGCCTGGTTGCCGACCCTGGCTTCAGTGGCGTCGCGCCAGCCAGTGGTGTGATTAGAATACCGCCAGTTTCTGTCTGCCACCATGTGTCTACAATAGGACACTGTTGGTCTCCCACAACTCGGTAATACCATTCCCAGGCTTCTGGGTTGATCGGCTCACCTACAGTGCCCAATATACGAAGGCTAGTACGATCAGAACTTAGCACGGGCCCATCGCCTAAACTCATCAGCGCCCGAATAGCCGTTGGTGCTGTGTAGAAAATGTTGACGCAATGTTTATCCACAATATTCCAGAAGCGACTCCCGTCGGGATAGGTTGGCACTCCCTCAAACATCAACGTAGTTGCACCGTTGGCCAAAGGGCCATAAACAATATATGAGTGACCCGTGATCCAACCGACGTCAGCTGTGCACCAATAGACTTCACCGTCTTTATAATCAAACACCAGTTGGTGAGTCATCGCTGCATAGAGCTGATAGCCCGCAGTCGTGTGCAACACGCCCTTAGGCTTTCCGGTAGAACCTGACGTATAGAGGATAAACAGGGGGTCCTCTGCATCCATTTCTTCAGGCTCACAATCTGGCGATACACTTGCCATACCTTCGTGATACCAGATATCTCGTTTTGCGTCACCAGGTACTTCAGCGCCCGTCCTCCGTACAATGATTGTGGTATGCACATCTGGACATTCCGCAAGCGCCGCCTCAACGTTTGCCTTAAGCGGGACTGGTCGCCCCCCACGAGGTCCCTCGTCTGCTGTTACAACAACACGGCAATCTGAGTCCAGGATGCGATCTCTTAACGAATCTGGAGAAAAGCCACCAAACACCACGGAGTGTACGGCCCCGATCCGAGCACACCCCAGCATAGCGACCGCAGCCTCAGGAATCATTGGCATGTAGATAGATACCCGATCCCCTTTTCCTACTCCGCGCGATTTCAGCAGATTGGCAAATCGGCAAACATTTTCATGCAACTCTTTGTAGGAAATATGCTGCTGTTCAGATGGATCGTCACCCTCCCATATGATCGCAGTCTGATCACCTCGGGTCTCAAGGTGACGATCGATACAATTAACCGTTGCGTTGAGTTTTGCACCACTAAACCATGCAATTGCTCCATTGACGTAGTCATAATCCATAACCCGATCCCACTTCTTGGAATAAGCCAGGTATTTCTCCGCCTGCTGCGACCAAAATTCTTCGGGACTTTCGATGGACCGGCGATACATCTCTTGGTAACGGGCCTCATCAATGTAGGCATCTTCTGCATTGCGTAAGGCGACCGGGTATATTCGGTTGTCATCCATTTTCTTCTCCCCCTAATTATTAGCTGAAACAATCACCCTCTAAGAATCTGAGACTTACATACCCAGAATATCAAGATATTGTTCAGTGCAATTTTATACTCAGCGCGGTTCAATCAAGGCTCCACGTCAGATCTCCAGACACAGTTATCACCTAACCTGTCGAGCCATTTTTTATGTTCTAGAATCTCATCCTCACTGGCCGAAATGACTATAAATCTGTCGTCTGAAAAGTCAGTTCTGTCGCTGGGGTCTCCTGCCGAATCCCGATCGACATCCCGATCACTCTCTCCAAACTTCTTTTGCGGCTCACTCATGTCAAAAGAGAGGTCTGCCTGCCCACCAGTCATTGCGAGATAGACCTCTGCCAAAATTCTCGCATCCAGTAGACCCCCATGATGGGTTCTCTGACTGGTATCGACCTGATAGCGTTTAGCTAAAGCATCGAGACTGTTTCGCTGGCCGGGATGCAGTTGTCGAGCCAGTGCCAAACTGTCCACGACTTGGCAATAATCCTCAATTCTTCCACGAACCGAATTTATTAATCTAATTTCATTGTTCAAAAATCCAACATCGAATGATGCATTGTGGATAACCAGTTCACAGCCTTCAATAAACGACAAAAATTCTTCTAGGAGTTCTGAGAATCTTGGTTTGTCCAACAGGAATTCTGTGGTAAGCCCATGCACTTCTTGCGCTTCCAAGTCGACCTGCCTATCCGGATTAATGTAACTATGAAAAACGTGTTCTGTAATTCGACGGTCTGAAACCTCGATACAACCTATCTCGATGACGCGATGGCCTAGTTTTAGATCTAACCCAGTCGTCTCCGTGTCTAAAATAACTTGTCTCATATAATCATTATGGTCGCCTTAACTCAGGCTATCTAAGCAAACATTTGTTCGATCGCTTTATTGGCCAACTCATCTGCTCTTTCGTTTCCAGCTTCGCCAGAATGGCCTTTTACCCAGTACCACTCGACAACATGTCGCTGGGTCGATTGGTCCAGGGCCTGCCACAGATCCTGATTTTTTACCTGTTTGCCGTTTGATGTTTTCCAGCCGTTTCGCTTCCAGTTTGATATCCACACAGTTATACCATTCTTGACGTACTGTGAGTCGGTATAGAGTGATACATGGCTGGAGTCCGGAAGTGCACTAAGTGCCTCTACTGGAGCGGTTAGTTCCATCCGATTATTAGTTGTATTCGACTCGGCACCACTGAGCTCATTTGCCCCCCCATCTCGATACAGAACCGCACCCCAGCCTCCGGGCCCCGGATTGCCACGGCAGGCCCCATCTGTATAGATTGCCCATCGTTCAGTCACTGCTCTCTACCGGTTTTCCTAATCAAATGCTGTAGTCAGGATTTGCGCGTTAACGTTTGGAGCCGGTGTCGTTGCCGGCCCCCTCTTAACACGCTCTTCAGATGTTTTGTATGAATGTTAAGGGCTTTGTTCTTAGCGACGAGAATATAGGCTCCAGAAAGCGCAGGCCACCATCGTCGACCAGCCGACTCCATAAATTCTAGCCGACGCAATATAGATCCCTTATTGACAGGTGGCCGATAGAAATACATGGTCCCACCTACCGTTACAAACCCCAATAGGTTTATCCAGTCCTGAACTCTGGTCAACGGGAAGTAGTTTGCTGTCCACGGCATTTTTCGTTTATGGAATTTAAGGAACCGGCAGATACCCCAAATTCCAAAGGGATTAAGCCCCAGGACAACCAAATGACCTTCGGGTGCTAAGATCTCGCTGACTTCTCGTAATACTCCCCCGGGATCTCTCCCGAAATCCAACGCGTGGAACAGGACGACAAGATCTATAGATCTACGTTCGAAAGGCAACGCGTCCCAATCAGAATAGACCTGGACTCCATTAACTTTACAGTCTCCCGAACCAACATAAATCCGTTCGCCACAGTCGATGTCGCCCAGCAAGTCCTGTTGTGTCGTCCCGATTTGTAATGCTACTCCATGATATCCATAGGGAATCAAATTGGGAACATGGGCACATGCTTCGTTAGCAAAACAGGTTCCAAGTTCAGTGTTAAACCAGTTAACCATAAACTACGACCCTAAATTATCCGATAGCCCACAACAAACTGGCTAATCAATGGAGGTTTATCGGTCATGATCTGTCAGTCGCTCTACAGCGATAACCAGTGAAGGTCACTGAGTCATGACGGACGCAGGCTCTAGAACCCTTTCCATAACGAGTGCATCCTCTGCTCGACCACCAGAGCGATAGTAGCTATTTCTGCGTCCAAAAACCAAAAAACCTTCTGACTCGTACAATTGTCGCGCGATCAGATTGTTTGGGCAAACCTCCAATAGAATTTTCATCACTCCGCCTTTACGGGCATCAGCGCATGCCTTTTTGACAAGGCCACGACCGAGGCCTTGACCCTGTCGAGTACTTTTTACAGCCAAATTCAAGATATGCGATTCTTCAGTGTAAATTGATTGAACAAGGTAAGCCACGACTTGATTGTCGTATTCGATAACCCAGCATTTATCTCCCGCTTTAATAGATTCGGAGAATGCGTTCTGGGTCCATGGATGAAACGTGACTTGTTGTTCTATCTCCACAACTTGAGGTATGTCCGAATACGCCATAGGTCGCGTAATCTCTAGATCATATTGATCGTTCATTTTTGGACCCACTGAACAAAGATTGCGCGAACTGTAAATCCTTCCACACCTTTTGTTTCTCCAACAGTGAGCGCAGTAGATACGCCGGATGATAAGTTACTACCAAAGGAATCTTTAATTCTGAGTATTCATGTCCTTGGCCACGTAATTCCGCTATCGATGATGTGGACTTCAGTAGTGCTTGTGCTGCAAAACGACCCATTGCAACGATAATCTCAGGTCTGATGTGGTTGATCTGATCGTGCAGGTAGGGTTCACATTGAATCACTTCTTCTCCCATCGGGTCCCTGTTCGCCGGCGGCCTGCACTTAAGCACATTGGTGATATAAACCTCGTCCCGCGCCAATCCGATACTAAACAATATAGAATTTAACAACTGGCCCGCGCGACCCACGAACGGTAGACCTTGTTTATCCTCATTCGAACCAGGCGCCTCGCCTACAAACAACCAGTCCGCTTCTATCGGACCATGACCGAAGACCGTGTTCTGTCGTCGCAGATGAAGGCTACATGCCTGACACTGCCGAACCTTATCTGATAGTGCCTTCAGTTCGATACTGCCACCATCTACCCTAACTGATGTTGTGTTTGACGCCCTCCTTTGCCACCGGACAATCCCGATCTCTCGTAAGTGCTGCGATCTAGGGTGTATTGCCAAGAACTGTTGATCCTTCTATACCGTTCCACTCAACTGTGGATGGACGGAAAACTGCCTCTGGTTGAGCCTGTTTAGCGCATTCACGTAAGCCTTTACCGATGCAATCACGATATCGGTATCTGCTCCGCTACCATTGACGATTATTCCATCTTGTTCCAGACGCACACTCACCTCGCCTTGCGCATCCGTACCAGTCGTAATGTTATTTACAGAATACAAGAGCAGCTTGCTCTTTGAAGGAGCAATAGCTTCTACCGCCTTGTATGAGGCGTCTACAGCCCCGTCACCCGTCGCTGAGCCCGTTTTTTCGGTACCATCAATACTTAGCGTAACGACAGCTTTGGGTATCTCACCCGTTATCGAAGAAGCACTCATCGACACCAATTGAAGTTTTTCATTCACCTGTTCCGAATCACTCTCACTGACCAAAGCTATAAGGTCTTCATCAAATATTTCATGTTTCTTGTCAGCCAATGTCTTGAATTTTACAAAAGCCTCATCTCGATCTGTTTTAGACTCAAATTCTATCCCCAAAGCTAAAAGACGTTCTGTAAACGCTGTACGACCCGAATGCTTGCCAAGTACAAGTTTGTTGGCAGACCAGCCGACGTCTTCCGCCCGCATTATTTCGTAAGTTTCTCGACTCTTTAGAACACCATCCTGATGAATACCGGCCTCATGCGCAAACGCATTAGCTCCCACAATCGCTTTATTGGGTTGAACAGGAAACCCAGTGATCGTCGAAACTAGTCGGCTTGTTGGAACAATCTGTGTCGAGTCTACGTTGGTATCACAGTCGAAATAATCTTGTCTTGTCCTGACTGCCATCACTATCTCTTCAAGTGACGCATTACCTGCTCGCTCACCGAGTCCATTGACAGTGCACTCAACTTGGCGAGCGCCTTTCACTACTGCGGCTAACGAATTAGCGACAGCCATCCCCAAATCGTTGTGGCAATGCACTGAAAATATTGCTTTATCCGAGTTCGGTATCCGCTCCATCAAATTCGCTATCAACTCTCCAAACTGGTTTGGCATCGTATAGCCTACTGTGTCTGGTATGTTAATCGTCGTTGCGCCGGCGTCGATAACGGCTTCAAGTATTTGACACAAGAAATCCTCATCTGAACGACCCGCATCTTCTGGTGAGAACTCTACATCTCCCGTACTATTTCTAGCTTGCCTGACCGACAACACCGCCTGTTCCAGTACCTGCTCTGGAAACATTCTCAGCTTCTCCCGCATATGAATCGGAGAGGTAGCAATAAAGGTGTGTATCCTTGGAGATTCAGCTGGCTTGACCGCATCTGCAGCTAAGCCAACATCACGAGCATTAGCCCGGGCAAGGCCACAGATCGTGGCTTCTCTCACCTGCTCTGCGATTCGTTGAACCGCTTCAAAGTCTCCGGGACTGGCAGCTGGAAACCCTGCTTCTATAACGTCTACTTTTAATCGTTCTAGTTGCCGAGCGAGCCTCATTTTTTCATCCGCCGTCATCGATGCGCCGGGACTCTGCTCACCATCTCTCAACGTTGTATCAAAAACAATTAACTTATTAGTCATCGTGCACCTCGCTTCTGCTAATTTAGTCGATTACCAGACTGGCGCACACGGCGACATCGCAATAATCCGTGTGGGACATCGTTTTGCAACGATGTAAAACAGTCGGTCTGGTTAAGTTTTAGTTGGAGGGAGAATATGATGCGCCTAACAGCGCAGCAGAAGATCACAAACCGCTAGACCCAGCCGAACAGAGCGTGACAATTCTGTTCGAGGTTTGTTAGCAAGACAAAAACTATAGGTGTTTGGATACACTTTAAATAACCTTGTTCCTTGTGTCGGCAGTATAACGACGAATCATTATTTATCAACCCCGCTGCCGGCTGTTCGGATTTCCGTTACCTCATCCTCAACCTCAATGTCACTTTCATCAGCAAGATCGGAGAATTCTGGTTTTGTCCCAAATAACCAAAAGAATGGGCCGGATAGTGCAAAACCAGCCGACAGCAGTAAGAGTACAACGGGTGGATCGAATGAAATCAGCACAAAAACTAGCACGAGGGCGAGTAACGTCATGAATGGNACCCGATTNTTCAAATCAAGATCTTTAAAGCTCCTATAAGGAAAAGAGCTCACCATTGCTGCTGACAGAACAATCATCGCCAGCAACGCCGTCACAACTGTCCAGGTACCCGTCAAACCATAACTCTCCACTGTCCAAAGNGCTGTCGCTACCAGCACAGCCGCAGCCGGGCAGGGCAGCCCTCGAAAATACTTGTTACCTTTTGTATCCTGGGTATTAAAACGGGCGAGTCTCAGAGCTGTGGTAGCAGCGTAGATAAATGCAATCAACCATCCTAGCTTGCCAAAACCCTTCAACCCCCACTCATAGAGAACCAGAGCCGGGGCAAGTCCAAACGCAACAAGATCGACAAGACTATCGTACTCCTTGCCAAAATCACTTACCGTGTTGGTCATCCGCGCAACCCGGCCATCAAGGCTATCAAGCACAGCAGCTACGACTATGGCGATAGCAGAATGTTCATAGAAACCGTTTGTAGCCTGTACGATCCCGTAAAAAGCTGAAAAAAGACTGGCGGTCGTAAACAAGTTAGGCAATATATAGATGCCCTTGCGACCCCTGTCAGCTCGTTCGAACTTGTGGATTTTTTTCCCTGTTTCCATTATCAGCACTCAGAAACCGGCAAAAAACCGATTATGTCGGTTCCAGACAATACCCAGCGACCGAGTTGCGCAACCACGTAAGTATCCTCGGGTAGATATAGATCGACTCGTGAGCCAAAACGGATGAAACCATAGCGTTCGCCTCGTTCTACTTCCTGGCCNTTTTTGAGATAACAAAGGATCCGCCTGGCAACTAGGCCAGCAATCTGAACACTCGTAACATCCCATCCATCCCTGGTACGAAAATGCACGGCGGATCTTTCATTCAATTCAGAAGCCTTATCCAGTGAAGCATTCAAGAATCGGCCCTTTTCATACCATTTCTTAACAACAACACCATCTACCGGAGTTCTGTTCGAGTGAACAGAAAATATGTTCATAAAGATACTAATCTTGAGTGCGCGTCGTTCTATATAGGGATCTATAACATTTTCGATCGCAATAACGCGCCCATGAGCTGGCGAGACGATCGCTCCAGGCTGCTGCGGTATTTCGCGATCAGGGTCCCTNAAAAACTGNATCACCAGCAGTAGCAATAACCACAATGGCAGCGCCCAAACTGTGCCTNCGAAAATCTGCACCCCAAACGCCAACATCGCGAAAATGGCTATACGCGTCCACCCTTCCCGGGCAATCATAATTCACTGGNCCTTCAATAAAACAATCATCTGATGTTGAACACCATATCTCTGTTCTAATTTACATCTTTGTCAACAAGCTTGCCCTTCTGGATCCAAGGCATCATTGATCTTAATCGTGCTCCAACATCCTCTATCGGGTGGGTTTGAGCCTCAGCTCTAAGCTGCTTGAACCGTTCACNTCCTGACCGGCTTTCAGCCATCCACTCGCTAGCAAACTTGCCAGACTGAATCTCGGAAAGTATACGTTTCATCTCTGCTTTAGTTTCATCATTGACCACTCGCGGCCCACGCGTAACGTCACCATATTCTGCCGTGTTCGATATTGAGTAACGCATGTTTGCAATTCCACCTTCATAAATCAGGTCGACAATCAACTTCGTTTCGTGAAGACATTCGAAGTACGCCATCTCTGGAGCATAACCGGCTTCGACCAGGGTCTCATATCCCGCCTGAATTAATGAAGTGATCCCACCACAAAGTACCGTCTGTTCACCAAACAGGTCTGTTTCTGTCTCCTCCTTGTAGGTCGTTTCTATTACGCCTGCGCGGCCACCGCCGATCGCACAAGCGTATGACAACGCTATATCTCTGNCATTGTTCGTCGCATCCTGCTTGACGGCGATCAGACACGGTACGCCGCCACCTTCGACATAAGTCGACCGAACTAAGTGACCTGGGCCTTTAGGCGCGATCATGATGATATCCACCTCTTTGCTTGGTTCTATAAAGCCGAAATGAATAGTAAACCCGTGGGCAAAAGCCAGTGCTGCTCCAGTTTTAAGATTGGCAACAATTTCGGATTCAAATAGGTCTGCTTGCAATTCATCNGGCACCAGCATCATTACAACGTCTGCCCCACTTACCGCATCAGNCACTGTAGCTACGGCTAATCCGGCATTTTCAGCCTTACCCCAGGATGAGGATTCTTTTCGCAATCCAACAACAACATCGACGCCACTATCACGAAGATTATTGGCGTGTGCGTGCCCCTGAGATCCATAACCAATAACCGCNACCCTTCGTCCTTGGATGACACCTTGATCAGCGTCGTTGTCATAGAAGACTTTCATAAAAGAGTGCTCCCTATTCTGGATAAGTAATCAATTGATTTAATGAGATCAGAATGCGTGGTAAAACCTACTATCGCAACGCCCGATCCCCGCGTGATATACCGGATACTCCCGAGCGGACTGCTTCGACCACTTCCGCCCCCTGTAGCGCCTCAATAAATGCATCGAGTTTTCCACCTGGTCCTGTCAACTCGATGGTATAAGTGCTATTAGTCACGTCGATGATTCGACCGCGAAATATATCGGCAAGTCGTTTGACCTCTTCGCGTTCCTCACGCTCTGCAATAACCTTTATCAGCATCAACTCACGCTCAATATGACGGCCTTCGGTTAGATCAATCAATCGAACGACATCTATAAGCTTATTCAACTGCTTAGTAATTTGCTCAATAATGGCATCAGAGCCCTGGGTGACTATAGTCATCCTGGAAAGGCTTTCATCCTCAGTGGGAGCAACAGTTAAGGATTCGATGTTGTAACCGCGGGCCGAAAAGAGGCCTGCTATTCTAGATAGCGCCCCGGCCTCATTCTCCACAAGCAAGGAAATTATTCTTCTCATTCAGTTAAGCCAGTTCCCGTTCAAGCAGAGCGTCGTCTGCCTCAGAAGGTTTAAGATGCATTTCGTTGTGTCCTCCGCCCGCAGCTATCATCGGATAGACATTTTCCGACTGGTCCGTTATGAAATCCATAAACACCAACCGATTCTTTTGAGCAAAAGCTTCTTCCAACGCACCTTTAACATCGCCCGGGTTTTCAATCCGAATTCCGACATGACCGAAACTTTCAGCAAGAGCAACAAAATCAGGCAATGCATCCATGTAAGAATGAGAGTAACGCCCGTCGTAAAAAAACTCCTGCCACTGTCTCACCATCCCCATATAGCGATTATTCAGATTAATCACCTTCACAGGTAAATCGTACTGCTTACAGGTCGACAGTTCCTGGATGCACATCATAATGCTCGCCTCACCCGTGATACAGGCGACCTGCTCATTAGGATGTGCCAGTTGCACGCCCATCGCAGCTGGTAGGCCAAACCCCATGGTGCCGAGTCCACCAGAATTAATCCAACGCCTGCTTGTGCTAAATCCGTAATGTTGTGCAGCCCACATCTGATGTTGACCCACGTCGGACGTAACAAAAGCATTGCCATTGGTGATCCTATGTAACGTCTCGATTACAAATTGTGGTTTTATCTTCGCAGACTCTCGATCATATTCGAATGATTTGAATGCTCGCCACTCCTCGATTCTGTCCCACCACTGTCCGATGTCAGGCACTACCCCGTCAGCCTTTCTGGCTTTCACGACGCTCAGCATTTCACGAAGCACTGGCGCGGCTTCACCCACTATTGGCACTTCCACACTGACATTCTTTCCGATAGANGAAGGATCAACATCCACATGGATAATTNTTGAATTAGGTGAAAACTTGGCCAGNTCTCCAGTTACCCTGTCNTCGAATCGAGCTCCTACCGCCAGCATGACATCACAGTCATACATTGCCATATTGGCTTCGTAAGTGCCATGCATGCCGAGCATCCCGAGGAANAGTGGATCTTTGTACGGAAACCCACCTAAGCCCATGAGGGTGTTAGTGCAGGGAAATCCGAGTTCCCTGACAAGTTGAGTCAGTTCATCTGCAGCACCACCTTGGATAATTCCGCCACCGCTATAAATTATGGGTTGATCAGCACCCAACAATAGATCAGCAGCTCGGCTGATCTGTTTAGGATGACCTTTCGAGACAGGAGCATAGGAACGCATCTCAACACTGGTGGGATATTCGTATTCAATACTATGCGCAGNCACATCCTTTGGAATGTCGANAACTACCGGCCCCGGTCTTCCAGTGCTCGCAATAAAAAAGGCCTTTTTTATCACCAGCGCAAGGTCTTCCACTCTGCTGACGAGGAAGTTGTGTTTGACACACGGTCGAGTAATTCCAACTGTATCGACCTCCTGAAACGCATCATCTCCAATTAGCGCCGTCGGAACCTGGGCGGTCAGTATGACCATCGGAATGGAGTCCATGTGAGCCGTCGCAATACCGGTTACCGCGTTAGTCACGCCAGGACCCGACGTAACCAGTACGACACCTGGTTTTCCAGTCGCCCGNGCATATCCGTCAGCCGCATGGGTTGCGCCCTGCTCATGACGAACAAGTATGTGCTGTACATCTTGTTGTTTGTAGAACGCGTCGTAGATGTGCAAAGCTGCCCCACCCGGATAACCAAACACAAATTCAACTCCCTCATCCTTGAGACTCTGGACGACGATTTCTGCACCGCTCAGTATCACGTGCTCNCCTCTTTTAGCTGCCTGTCGAAACAAGCTTTTAAACTATTACTCGATTCAATTCCCGCAAACCTTAAAGTATAGCTTTATGATTAAGTCGCTGTAAATTGATTCTGCGTCATTAATAGACGCTCGAACACAAAACGATTCCATGCTTAACCAGTCCAGTTTGCCCAATCTGCAACTTGGATATGCCCCACTCATTTCAAACTTAAGGGAGGTGAGTGTCTCTCCAACTGCAGTTTGCGACCACGATACGTGCCATGTGGATCCACCCGGGCAAACGAAATTTGACGGCGTCACCAATGCAGGTGAGACTGCTTGCTGATCACGAATTCACAAAATACTTTTAATGGATTACTTCTGAATTGAGCATCGCTTTTATCTCTGACCTCCATCTGACTCCGGACCAATCAGCCTTGGGAGATCGCTTCAACGACTACCTCAATGACATAGCGCTATTGGGAATACAAAAGTTATTTATTCTGGGTGACTTATTTGAATACTGGCTGGGTGATGACGCATCGGAGCACCTTGGGCAATCTGATTATGAGCGGATTTTGAAAGATACTTCGAACACTGGTATGGCGATCTCAGTCCTTCACGGTAACCGTGATTTTCTACTCGGCTCTGAGTTCAGCAGGCGCACTGGTTGCACTTTGATCAAGGAACCGTTCTTACTTGAGACTCAGGCCTGTAAAGCGTTGCTTCTCCATGGAGACAGTCTTTGCACTGATGATGTTGAGCATCAAGCCTTTCGTAAAGTGGTTCGAACCCAAGACTGGCAACTCAACTTTCTGCGGAAACCCATTAAGGAGCGAGACAAGGTCGCCCAAACTGTCCGATACCGCAGCGAATATGGAAAGTCGATAAAACCTCTGGAGATAATGGATGTAAATCAGTCTGCAGTCGTAGATGAATTCAATCAGACCAGTGCCCGGGTGATGATTCACGGGCACACACACCGCCCGGGCATACACAGGATCGAGTTGAACGGCAGAGACACAGCTTATCGTGTAGTCCTCGGTGACTGGGCAAACGCACCCAGTGCTGCCCTGCTCAACAATAATTTGATCACGCTCTTCTACGGCGAACAGCGAGAGGAACTTGACCTTACTCAGTGAATTACGCTTGGCTCAGTAGAATCGAGTTCATTTCGCCTATTGCTTCTTGTCGCATCGTTTCTCTGCTTTTCCAGTGCGGTCAGATAATCCCATGTCACATCTCCAGTAACATAATTACCATCGAAGCAGGAAGAATCAAAAGTTTCAATCGATGGATTCCCCTCTCGAACTGCATCAACTAGATCTTCCAGTTCCTGATAGATCAGCCAATCCGCCCCTATCTGGTGACAGACCTCGTCTGTACTACGATTATTTGCGACCAACTCCCCCGCCACGGGCATATCTATACCGTATACATTGGGGTACTTGACTGGTGGTGCNGCGGATGCAAAGTAGACATTCCGCGCTCCAGCTTCNCGTGCCATCTGAATAATNTGCTGTGAGGTCGTCCCTCTGACTATCGAGTCATCAACCAGCAATACATTCTTTCCCCGAAATTCGAGATCAATCGCATTAAGTTTNTGCTTTACAGATCGACGTCGTTCAGCCTGCCCCGGCATGATAAATGTCCGCCCGATGTAACGGTTTTTTATAAAGCCCTCTCGGTACTTGACGCCAATAACATTTGCCAACTGCAAAGCACATGTTCTACTGGTATCAGGCACGGGTATCACCGTTTCTATGTCGTGGTCTGGCCATTTCTCCAAAAGCCGATGACCGAGTTTTTCACCCATTCTCAAACGACTCTTGTAGACAGCAACATCGTCAATNATTGAATCCGGACGGGCCAGGTACACGTACTCGAATATGCAGGGCGAAAGACTNGACCGTTTAGAACATATCTTCCTGTGAATATTACCCTTAAGGTCCACGAAAACTGCTTCTCCTGCTCCGACATCGCCGAGACTGCTGTAGCCAAGAACATCTAAAGCAACACTTTCTGATGCTATCAACACCGATTTATGATCAGTATCGGGTTTCTCACCNAGAATCAGTGGGCGAATACCATTGGCATCTCGAAAAGCAACGAGTCCATACCCTACTATCATNGCAACCACTGCGTAGGCACCNNGACAACGTTCATACACGCGACCCACCGCCCTGAAAACATCGTCAGGTTCCAGTTGAAGTCGACTNGTACCGATCGACTCGCGAAGTTCATGTGCAAATACGTTCAACAAGACCTCAGAATCTGAGTTGGTGTTCAACTGTCTTAGATCTTCCCGAAATAGCTCATCACTCAACTCGNCAGCGTTAGTCAGATTTCCGTTGTGGCCAAGCGCAATCCCGTATGGTGAATTCACATACAACGGCTGTGCTTCAGCTTTAGAATCACTACCTGCAGTTGGATATCGCACATGGCCTATGCCAACATTACCGACCAACTGCGCCATGTGTCGGGACTGAAACACGTCCCTGACCAGGCCACCATCCTTACGTAGATGGACACGTAGATCGTCACAAGTCACCATACCCGCGGCATCTTGACCTCGATGCTGCACCACAGTCAGTGCTTCATAGATAGCGTAATTGACCGACGATTGACTCACTATACCTATCACACCACACACAGTTAATTACCCTATTTGCTATTGGTTCAACTACTGTTCTTTTTTCGCCGCCTTACTGGAGGGAGTCTATATGCAACTGATCCACTACCTTGGATTTGAACCAAGTGAGCGGGNCTTCGAAGTATGGCACGATCTGGGACTCTCTGAACCACNCNTGACCGGTTGCTGGCGTCCACTCCGCTATAAATAATAGNACTGCAACTATTACGACACCCCGTAAACAACCAAACAACCCACCCAAAAACCGATCAGTANCAGAAAATCCAGCTACCCGGAAAAGCTTAAATAGCAAGGCCACAATCAGTGAAAGCAGAACAAGAACTGCCACAAAAACCACCAGGTAGCCGATTAATCCGCTGAGTCTTTCAGACTCGANCCACGGCACGATGATAATGGCCAGATTATCTCCATACAGATAAGCTAACCATATTGAGATAATCCAAGAACTCAAGGAAAGTACTTCACGGACAAACCCGCGGAAAATACCTAACCCAAACGATAGGACTAGGGCTGCAATTACGANCGCATCAACCCAGATAATCTGATCGAGATTTATCGAACTCAACACCGGCGTCTCCCTTGTGTCNTAGATCTTAGTCGGACCAGCATCTACGGATACCGTGCAACAAAAGCTTTATCGTTTGTCACCATGACTGCCTGTGCTTTCATACTCTCAGCCTCATCCTCTGTTGAGAACGGACCCAGAAACACCCTAATCGCTGTCTTACCATCCAATTTGGTTTCCTCCAAATTGACGTTAAATCCATTTTCGTCAAGCAGAGACTGCCTTTTCTTCGCATTTTCAGGTATTTGNAAGACACCCACCCGAACTACCCANCCGGAAGGCAATCNAACCGAATCGGTCACTGGTCGATTATCNTCAATTCCCTGATCTTTCACATCCTTAGCGGACTCTTGTGTATCGGACTCTTTCCTTGGTTCAGATTCATCGTTAACGGTCTCTGCAGAGTTCTGTTGTGCAAAGACATCAGGATTGTCTACTTCTATGCGCGAGATAAACGTCTGTTGAATCGGGACCGAAGCGCCACCGTTGCCGATTAATGCATGGCGATGGCCTTGTTTCTGACCTGTCAGGACTAAGGGAAGAACGATTACGGCAGCGACTATTAAAACTGCCGCGCCAACAAGTCGATGCTTTAAATCAAACGAATAATCGTTGGGCTGTGGCATTCACGCCTGAAGAGGGTGTCCTGAAACTGATTTGAGTATAGCACCCACAAGATAAAACGATCCAAAAACAACCACCCTGTCGCCCGGGTGTGCTAGCTGCATAGCCATTTTGTAGGCATGCAAAGGATTAGGCCACATCTTTATATCCGAATTCGAATGGTTAGACACAACATCAGCCAAGTCCTGTAGTGGGNTAGCCCGAGAACCGTCTAGTTGGGTCAGGTGCCAGCTGGCAATTCTAGACCCCATNAGACGGACGACTTCAGCCAGGTCTTTGTCTTTCAGCATGGANAATACAGCGAGGTTACGTCTNACAGGATGACGCTTATCAATGAACGCAGCCAGATTAGCNATAGCAGCCGGGTTATGGGCTACATCAAATATTTGNTCGATTCCACCCGGCAACACCTGNATCCGACCAGACAATTCTGTGTTTGCCAAACCTTCGCGAACTNCATTTTTACGGACAGNTAAATCCGNGTCCATCGACTCAACGATTGCGATCGCCCCTGCAGTGTTGTGCAGAACAGCATCGTCCCCCGACCCCGGGATCTGCAGGTCGCTATATGTNCTAGCCGCGCCCCATCGCGACGGATCCGGATTCCAGGCCAAGCGACTGTCCTCTACCTTAAAACTATAATCTATACCGATCCTTTTTATCTTACATTTCAACCGAACTGCCCTATCGACGATCGAANCTGGTACGTTGTGGTCATTGAGNACCACTTTACTGCCGAAACGAAGAACGCCGGCTTTCTCAAACCCTATCTGCTCACGCGTTTGTCCAAGCCAGGCCTCGTGGTCAAGTGATACGGGGGTAATACAACTAAGATTCGAAGTAATCGCATTAACAGCGTCTAGTCGGCCTCCCAATCCAACCTCTAGCAGCACTANGTCTAGCTTGTTGCACGAAAAAATATAGAGCGCCGCTAAAGTCCCAAACTCAAAATATGTCAAGGGGATCCCTTGCCGGNCCTGATCAACTACTCTGAACGCCTCCACCAACTCATCGTCTTCTGCGAGGCACTGGTTGAGCTGAATCCTTTCTCCATAGGCAACTAGATGGGGAGAAGTATAAGCACCCACTCTATAACCCGCCGATACGTAAATCGACTCAACAAATCTGACTGTTGAACCCTTACCATTCGTACCGGCAAACGTTATCACNTTGCATGGCAGTCGAAGCCTCATNCGATGAAGCACACGTCGNACACGATCCAGGGCAAGATCCTTCGATCGAAGATGAACTGACTGAATATATTCGAGCCACTGATCCAGTGTCAGAAGTGNTGAGGGCGCGGACAACTCAGTTGTTGGAGGTTGTTCTATTTCAGNCTGAATAAAAGAGAGTAAAAACCATCTCTAGAACTAAAACACCAACTCCCCCTCTATGCTACGTCCGGGACTCGGCCCTAGTATTTTCAATAAGCTGGTAATAGTCGCAGATATTTGATCTCTTGTTACGATCATATCAATGGCACCGTGTTCGAGCAGAAACTCAGCACGTTGGAAACCTTCTGGNAAAGACTCACGAACAGTCTGTTCGATCACCCGAGCCCCTGCAAACCCGANCANCGCNTTTGGTTCAGCAATGATAANGTCACCCAGCATGGCGATACTTGCCGACACACCNCCCATTGTNGGGTCTGTAAGAACTGAAACATAAGGCAACCCAGCTTCGTGTAGTTTGTTCAGTGCAGCTGTTGTTTTTGCCATTTGCATCAACGACAAAATCGACTCTTGCATTCGGGCACCTCCACTGGCAATGAAACAAACCAGAGGCGTCTGTGTTTGCAAAGCATGATCGACGGCTCTAACGAATCGCTCGCCGACCACTGATCCCATCGATCCTCCCATGTATTTGAATTCAAACGCGACCGCGACCAGTTCTGACCCAGCAACTCTGCCATGAGCACAGATCAATGCTTCGGACTCCCGGCTTTCCTTCTGGGCGTCGCTAAGCCTTTCCTTATACCTTTTAGAATCCTTAAACCTTAACGGGTCAGTGGATTGCAGACTGGTTGCCAATTCAGTGAACTCGGCCTCGTCAAATAATGTCCGCAAGCGTTCACGGGCGCCCAGNCGCATATGATGCCCACACTTTGGACAAACCTGATTGGTCCTTTCAAGTTCAGAGCCATACAACACAGCGCTGCACGCTTCGCATTTACGCCACAATCCTTCTGGGACACTGCGTCTATTTAGTGCATTTCGAACCTTGATCTTAGGTGGAATTAACCTCTCGAACCAGTTCATGGTCAGTCTGCCCCCCCTTTATGTCTTTGCATCTGATCATGATCTCTAACCGCACAAATAAATGATTGAATCTTCTCTGTGTCCTTCTGCCCGGGTGACGTTTCCACCCCGCTCGAAACATCAACTGCATACGCCCCGGACTTCACAAGTGCGGCAGAAACATTACTCGCCTCTATGCCTCCAGCAATAATTACCGGACTGCTCTGGCATNGTTTGGCTCGTTCCCACGAAAATACCGAACCTGTGCCGCCGTATCTTTCTGATTCATANGTATCCAACAGAAGCGCGCATGCTNGCGGATAGGACCGTGCATAAATTTCAGGGTCGGCATCATCCGACATCCTCAATGNTTTAATGTATGGCATTCCAAAGCCGTTACAAAACTCAGCCGACTCACTGCCATGAAACTGGAGCAANGTAAGCCTTACTTTACTCAGTACCGTATCAATTTCTTTTTCATTCGGGTCCACAAACACACCAACGACATGCACTAGCGCCGGTAAACTGTCAGCAATATCCACAGCCTGCCGTATACTAACTGCGCGAGGGCTTGGACCGTAGAAAATAAGGCCGATTGCATCCGCACCACAAGAGGTTGCGGTCGCAGCATCCTCAACCCGGGTAATTCCACAAATTTTTATACGAGTTCGCAAGACAATTTACTGGTTAGTGTGACCTGCAACAGATGAACCACATCAACAGGNTCCGGGTTCATGTTACCAGAACCTACATGGCGGCGGTGCTGGGGGAAAGTTATACCCAGCCGAGTAGGAAACACCACATAGATACAGCCCATCGGCAGTGGCTGTCACGCCACCCTTCGTTCGATCACGTGTTTCCANTACTTCGCTNGACCAACCGGGTTCGGATTCACCCGCACCAATAGCTATAAGAACCCCGACGATGTTCCGAACCATGTGCTTAAGAAACCCATTCGCTTTAATATCAAACCAAATCCAGCTTTCCTTCTGATTGATTTCAAGTTCGTGGATTATTCGGGTCGATGTATTTGATTGGCATGATACCGCCCGGTAAGCGTTAAAGTCGTGTTCACCAAGCAAAGGTTTCGCAGCCANCTTCATTTTGTTTATATCAAGTGGCCTGTAGTCCCAGGAAACTCGTCGGGACAGGTAGGTCGGCCGCACCGGCCTATTCAGCAAAACATAGCGATAGGAGCGGGTGAGTGCAGAATACCGCGCATGGAAAGTAGCCGGCACCGGCAGAACCCACGACACAACAACAGACTCCGGCAAATTAGAGTTGACACCCCGGAGCCATGCTTGGCCCGACCGATTGGACCGAGTATCGTAGTGAACAATCTGCCCCGTCGCATGCACTCCTGCATCTGTCCGGCCTGCCGTAATCACCTGAATCTGCTCGTCCGCTACGCTGGACACCGCCNCTTCCAACGTCTCTTGCACGGTTACTACCCCTTTTTGTATCTGCCATCCATGGTAACTACTACCATCGTATTCAAGACACATGGCCAATCGAGATATACCGTTGGGAATCATCTTGCACCCCGCCCCTAGAACANCCGACTACGCTGAAATGNAATATTGGAGATAAAACACCCTACACTGGACTAAATAGCAGCCTTACTCGTCGTGAATCGGTCGTACTATACGACTCAACTTGACCGCTGGTTGATTACAGTCGCCTTAGCGGGCGCTGGTACAATAGACAATAATTGGCATTCTAGCTACACACTATAACGCACTCATGACAGCAAATAGCGCAAAGCCAGAATCTTATCGTAGTGGTCCGGACGAAACCGGCCATTTCGGAATTTTTGGCGGTCGTTTCGTGGCCGAAACGCTCATGCCACTGATTCTTGAGGTTGAACAAGCCTACAACCAAGCTCAAATCGACCCAAGCTTTCAGTCAGATTTCGACTTTTTTGCAGAACATTACATCGGTCGCCCAAGCCCGCTTTACTTCGCCGAAAGCCTAACTCAGGAACTTGGTGGTGCGCGAATTTACTTCAAGCGTGACGAGTTGAATCATACTGGCGCCCATAAAATCAACAACACATTGGGTCAGATTCTGCTTGCTCGTCGAATGGGCAAGAAACGCATTATTGCAGAAACAGGTGCCGGTCAGCATGGCGTTGCAACTGCTACGGTTTGCGCTCTTTTCGATCTACCCTGTGTCGTGTACATGGGGTCAACAGACATCGAACGCCAGGCACCTAATGTTTTCAGAATGAAACTACTGGGAGCTGAGGTAATCCCGGTGGAGAGCGGAACAGCGACTCTTAAAGACGCAATGAATGAAGCACTTCGAGACTGGGTTGCTAACGTAGAAGACACCTTCTATATCATCGGCACTGTTGCTGGTCCACACCCCTACCCGGCCATGGTTCGGGACTTTCAAAGTGTGATAGGTCGGGAGGTGAAGGAACAGATTCTCAAGGCGGAAAACAGATTTCCGGATGTATTGGTTGCTTGTATTGGCGGTGGTTCAAACGCTATGGGCCTGTTCCACCCCTTTCTCGATGACAATTTAAGGATCATAGGCGTGGAAGCAGCAGGCCTTGGCGTTGATTCAGGTAAACACGCTGCTTCGCTTACAGGCGGAACGCCGGGTATTCTGCATGGTAACCGAACGTATCTGTTACAAGATTCCGACGGGCAGATTATCGATGCACACTCTATTTCTGCCGGGCTAGACTATCCTGGAATCGGCCCTGAACACTCGTGGCTAAATGATGTTGGTCGGGTCGAATATGTATCGGTAACTGACAACGAAGCATTGGATGCATTTCAATTATGTTGCCGGACAGAAGGAATAATCCCTGCGCTTGAACCCGCCCACGCGCTAGCACACGTTGCCAAAATTGCACCTGCGCTTGATAAAGACAACGTGATAGTCATGAATATGTGCGGCCGAGGAGACAAAGATGTTTTCACCNTCGCCCAAGCATTGGGAGTAGNACTGTGAGCGGCAACGGAGTNGAGACCAGACTGACNCGTAAATTCGCTCAGNTTGCCAGTGACTCCCGTGGTGGACTCATTACTTTTTTGACGGCCGGGGATCCAACNCCATCCATATCCAGAGATCTTCTGAGCCGACTACCCGCANCCGGTGCGGACATNATCGAACTGGGTATGCCTTTTTCAGATCCCATGGCTGATGGGCCAGCTATACAAGCAGCCAGCCAACGCGCTTTGAAGTCAGGTGCGACGTTAAAAGGCACTCTTAGCATGGTCAGGGATTTCCGGCTAGAAGACTCCCAGACACCCATTATCCTGATGGGCTACTTCAACCCTATTTATCGTTATGGTAGNCAGAAGTTTGTGAGTGATGCCTATTCGTCGGGCGTCGATGGACTCATTATCGTAGATCTGCCTCCTGAAGAAGATGAAGAGCTTTGTCATCCTGCCCTGACCGCTGGCCTTCACTGGATTCGCCTGGTCACGCCTACCACAGACCATAAACGCCTCATATCTGTTCTACAGAATACCAGCGGTTTTGTTTATTATGTATCGATAACCGGTATAACCGGCACACACTCTGCCGACCCTGAAACTGTCAAAAGGGCAATCATTCAATTACGAGAGATGACCGACCTACCGCTTGCAGTTGGGTTTGGAATAAAGTCATCAGAACAGGTTCACACTGTCAACGAGTTTGCAGAGGCTGCGGTTGTAGGTTCGGCATTGGTTAACAAAATTAGGGCGAATCTAGATGACAGTGGGCAACCGAAAGCAGAACTGTGTGATAACGTTATCGAGTTTGTACAGGACCTGGCTAGCGGTACAGTACGGACCTGATCAGATCATCTGCCAGGAATTTGTAGATTATTTATTGTCTAGGGTCATCAGCATCGCCTGAGCGCTTGCCCTTTGACCCGAATCGCCGTGTTGTACCACTTCGTTGAGCATATTCTTGGCGGCACTGTTATCCCCCATTTCAATATAAGCCCGAGCAAGATCAAGGCGAGTCCCAACATCCATACTATCGGTGTTATCTGGATCTTCGGTCGAATCATCCGTATCAGAGACGCTCGGACCGTAGACTGTTTCCTCTACGGGAGGTTTGGCCGGTTCCTCTGAAAGTTCCAGGTCGGTCGACGATGATCGCGGGGTTACATCCGGTTGCACGTCTGGCGGTGAACTGATCGCAGGGGTTACCATCTCGACCCCTGGCTCCTCAAGTTCAAGATCAATCCCGATTTCTTCAGTCAAGGTATCGCCGTCATTGGCTATTTCATTGTCTGCATCACGATCACTGAGAGGCGTTGCTGTGAAAAGCGGACTATTCGAGGACAAGGCACGACCCATTTGAACGACCGATACCCATTCAGAGGAATCCACTGGCAAAGATGTGGACAACTGGCCGGCCGTCTGTTCGAACTTTTCTAAGTCTCCTTGCGCCTGATAGACCTCGAGCAACTTCAACTTCAAATCAGTTCTGGTTGGTTCACTAAGAATCGCGGATGCCAGGACGCGCTCAGCTTGATCGTGGTGACCATAAGTGAGGTAAATGCCCGCCTCAGAAATAGGATCAGTCGCCTTGCCTCGATCAGCCGCCGTGTCATCTGATTTTTCCGGTATTTCGGAGCGTTCAGAACTGGCGTTGGAGTCATCTCGTGGGCTCGCACCAGCAGATTGTTGGGCAGGATTTTCGGCATCTCGCTTACTGGTCACCGCCGGCACCACGATCGGCATCGTCCCGGACGGCGTATCATCTGGACTGGTCGAACGTTTTCTGCGTAGAACCAGTAGCAACAGCAATAGAATCAGTATGATTGCTGCACTTAACATTGCAACGAGCTGCTCGTTCTTTTGGTAAAGCTTGTTGAATCCGTCGATCGTGGACAGGCTGCGAATAATATCTATCACCGACTCCGTAGATCCACGATCATTCGAGTCGACCGATACAGCAGTTGTTGTGACGGCGGAGGTTTTTTGCTGTCCGGATTGCATCTGCGTTGCGGGAGTCAGGCTGCCTGCTTCNTTGATCTCCTCGTCTTCGGCTGTNCTTGAGGAGGTCACCACGACGCTCTCTGAAGAGTCGCTACCCTGCTCAGACGTGCTCTTCTCTTTTGCTCCACTANTGGTACTCGCATTTTGATCTGACGAACCCTGCGAGGTAGCGCTTCCGATATCCGNGGTGGCCGCTACGGTTGTCTGATCACCGCTATCTGCTGTCTGGCCGGCCGAAGNCTGTGCGCTATCAACGGCTGTATCCGGNACTGCCGGTGCNGCGGTTGTATCCGCTGACNGANCTGAAGACGCTGCTGCAGTTTGCTGCGCTCGTAGTACTGCCTGTTGCTGTGCCANCGCGAGTGCTTCATCTTGCAAGGCAATCAGCCTGGCCGACTTGTCGATCTGCTCTGCTAACAATGCGATCTGGCGTAACAACTTCTCATTTTCGAGCTCCGTCGACGCCAGGTTTTCCTCGGTCAACGTTAGGCGATGCTTGACATTCTCCAACTCAGGATCGATAAACGGCTGGTCAGNTGGTACCGGTACCGCATCGGNNTCTTTGACCACTGTTGCGGGNGGNACGGTCGNATCTGGTTGAACGATCCTGAGAACATATTCCCCGGTCGCGGTGGTGGCTGTCGTTGCACCAGCGCTTTCACGCTTGCTGTCCTGGCTTGCCTTTGTCGTATCAATTGGCACTTCCTTGACAATTGTTTTTTCAACTTCTTTGACAATGACCTTCTCGACTGGCACTTCCTTGACAATTGTTTTTTCAACCTCTTTGACAATGACCTTCTCGACTGGCACTTCCTTGACAATTGTT
>PCBE01000072.1 GCA_002731295.1 Acidiferrobacteraceae bacterium
AGTATTCACCCAGTTCTGTTACTGGTTTTGAAGCAATATCGAGTTGAGGCCAGATAGAGCAACTTTCTGAATCAAAAAGGAGGAGCGTTATGAAATTTAAGAATGGATTACTGGTTATCGCTGCAGCGGCAGTCATTGGAGTGTCATCGGTTGCCAAAGCAAAGAACGTTCGGGTTGGAGTCGTATTGCCCTATACCGGGGGGGCTGCCCAGTTTGGACAGCAGATCGACCGGGGCATGAGTCTGTATTTGAGTTTGCATGGCGACCAGTTGGGTGGTCACCAGATCGAACTAATCAAGCGGGACTCAAAACGACCCGGTGGCGATATCGCCAAGACCGCAGTACAGGAGTTGATCACGCGCGAAAAGGTGGATCTGTTGACGGGGTTTGTATTTTCACCCAATGCCATGGCCAGCGCCCCGTTAGTGACGCAGGGTAAAGTACCGATGGTGATCATGAATGCAGGTACCGCATGGATCCCCAATCTGTCTCCCTACATTGCGCGGGTTTCATTCACTATGTGGCAGGCCGGCGTGCCGATGGGCGAATATGCCAAAAATACTCTGAACTGCACTAGCGCCGCCAGTGGCTATACCGACTACCCACCAGGCAAAGATAGCGTCGCTGCTTTTAAGTTCGGTTTTGAAGGTGCGGGCGGTAAAGTCGTAGATGCCATTCCCATGGGTGGACCGCGAGAGGTCCCAGACTTCACGCCGTTTTTCCAGCGTGTCAAAGATGCCAAGCCTGATTGTTTTTATGTTTTTGTCCCGGCGGGGAATCATGCCAGTGCCGTAGTCAAGACGTTTTCTGATTTGGACATGGCAGGTGCGGGTATACGATTGATTGGCCCGGGTGATATCACCCAAGATACAAAACTCCAGGGAATGGGCGACTCGGCTGTGGGTATGGTGACGGTGCATCACTATTCTGCCGATTATGAAACGCCGGAAAATCAAACCTTTGTTGCAGCCTGGAAGGCGGCGTACGGTGCTGATACCACACCCGATTTCATGGGTGTGGCCGGTTACGATGGTATGGCAGCAATCGTGCAGGTTATTCGTGAACTGGACGGTAACATTTCAGCCGATGCAACCATGGATATTCTCAAAGGATGGAAGTTCGACAGCCCGCGTGGACCCATCATGATCGATCCGGAAACTCGCGATATTGTTCAGGATCAACACGTCCATGAGGTAGTGAAGTCTGGTGGTAGACTGAAGATCAAAGTGTTGAGTTCTATCTCTCAGGTGAAAGACCCCTGCAAGGCGAATCAGCTGGGCAAGTGCGCCAGTAATTGATTTCGATCCCCGTCGGGTGAGCGACCCGGCGGGGTAATCGGATTGTCCCAGTAAGTGTAGGTACGCTGGTGACATCCGGTCGTGCTCATTCCTGACATAGTCCCGATTTGCTGGTGCCTACGTGAGTCAGCTTAGCAACATCATTATCAGCATCATATTTGATGGCCTGGCCTACGCGATGATTTTGTTCATCATCTCCGTCGGCTTGTCTGTCACGATGGGGCTTATGGGTTTTGTGAATCTTGCCCACGGCGTATTTGCGATGGCTGGCGGGTATTTTGTTACCAGTCTGATGTCAGTTGCCGGGGTTCCGTTCATTCCCGCTCTGCTCATCGGCGCAGTCGGTGTGGCTGTTGTCAGTCTTCCTTTCGAGCGTTTTCTTTATGCGCCGCTGTACAAGGCCGGGGAGCTTGATCAGGTGTTGCTGTGTATCGGTTTGGTATTTATGGCATCGGCCAGCTTCACTTACGTTTTCGGTCCCGACCCTGTCCCGATCAAAGTACCTGACGGCCTTCGTGGCCAGGTCGACCTGGGATTCCGCAGCTTTCCAGCCTACCGCTTGTTTATGGTTGCTGTTGGGCTGAGCATGGCTGCTGGAATCTGGTACGGATTTGAAAAGACCCTGATAGGTGCAAGAGTCCGGGCTGCTGTAGACAACCGCATGATGGCTCAATCGGTGGGTATCGATGTCGATAGGCTGTTTCGCTTTACCTTCGCATTGGGTAGCGGCCTGGCGGCCCTGGGTGGGGGTCTTGCGGTTGATATTCTCGGACTGAGCCCCAGTTTCGCCATTCAGTACCTGGTACTTTTTCTGATTGTGGTCGCGGTGGGCGGCCTGGGCACGATCAAGGGCACTTTCGTGGCGGCTTTGGTACTGGGCGTAATCGACAACGGTGGAAAGTATCTCTGGCCTGAAGGCGGCGCCTTCTTTATTTATGCCGTCACTATTGTGATTTTGCTGCTAAAGCCCACGGGGTTGTATGGTCGACACGGATAAAAAACCATGACCCCAGACACGAAAGCCAGGGGTTACTTTGCCCGGCGTAGTCGCCTTAAGTGGTGGGAAGGGTTACCGTGGGTACTGGCCGTTGCAGCATTTTTTGTATTGCCCGACTACATGGCCTTTGGCACGCAAGTACTCATCACTATTATTTTTGCTCTTTCACTCGATCTCGTGGTTGGGTTTGCCGGTGTAGTGACTCTGGGTCATGCCGCCTACTTCGGCGTGGGCGCCTACACGACAGGTATGGTGTCGGCCCATCTGGGCTGGACTGAGCCGATTTCGGCGTTGCTACTGGCGGGATTTGTTGCGGCAATTGTCGGATTTATTTCGGGTGCTGTGCTGCTGCGCTATCACGGTCTGACGTTACTGATGTTGACGCTGGCGACAGCAATCTGCCTGCAGGAATTTGCGAATGTCAACGAAGATGTCACGGGTGGTTTTGACGGACTGACTGGTGTGGGTTTTGAGCCATTGCTGGGTCTGTTTGAGTACGATCTTTGGGGCCATACCTATTATTGGTATTCGATGGCTGTACTTTTTCTGGTGTTTGTTGTGGTGAGGATTATGGTGAATTCTCCCTTTGGCATGTCGTTGATCGGCATTCGAGAAAACTCTGCACGGATGGATGCAATCGGAACGCCAGTTTACCGACGCTTGGTCACCGTCTACGGTGTGTCTGCGGGTATCGCAGGGCTTGCTGGCGGTCTGTTTGCGGAGTCCAACGCCTATGTAACGCTGGATGTTTTGAGTTTTGCTCGTTCAGGCACGATCCTAATAATTTTGATTCTAGGCGGCGTCGGTCGATTGTACGGTGCCTTCGCCGGTGCGGTGGCCTATCTGGTACTAGAGGATGAACTGGCCAAGATGAGTCCGGAGTTCTGGGAATTCGGAGTCGGATTACTTCTTGTCCTCACAGTGATGTTTGCCAGGGGGGGGTTGCTCGGAATCTTTGACCGACTGAGAAAGTTATTTGACAGGGCAGCACCATGAGTGACTCGGCGCTTGAGGTCATTGGGTTGTACAAGAATTTCGGGGCACTGGAAGTCGCCCATAACATTGACTTCACACTGAAGCGGGGTGCCCGTCATGCGTTGATAGGGCCCAATGGTGCGGGAAAGACGACATTCATTAATCTGATTACCGGGGTTTTAACACCATCCAGTGGCCAGATCATCCTAAACGGCCAGGACATTACGGGGCTGGGTCAGGCTGAGCGAAGTCGGTGCGGAATAGCTCGAACCTTTCAGATCAACCAGTTGTTTCGGGGTCTAACTGTTCTTGAAAACGTGGTCTTGGCGATAGCCGAACGTCAGGGTATCGCATCCTCGATGTTTCGGCCATTGTCTTCTTATTCTGAAGTAACCGATGAGGCAATGGAGTTATTGGGTAATTTTGAGCTAAATGAAGATGCTCTGCGACGTATTGATGAGCTGCCTTATGGCCGGCAACGTCTGGTTGAAATTGTCATTGCATTGGGACAGAGACCAAGCGTTTTACTGCTCGATGAACCGGCTGCCGGCATCCCATCTTCCGAGAGCCAGCACATCCTGGACGCAGCCAGTGCCCTGTCCAGCGACATTACGGTGTTGATCATCGAACATGATATGGAAATTGTTTTCAGTGTTGCGGATTACATCACTGTTTTAGTCTCCGGTGCTGTATTGACAGAGGGAAAACCCGAGGTAATTGCAGCAGATGAGAGGGTCCGTGCGGTCTATCTCGGAGAGGTCGATCGTGGCTGATTCGGGCTTGTCGTTGGTATCTGTCAGTGCCGGTTATGGCGAGACCGTTGCCTTAGAAAATGTAGACCTGGATATTCTGGCCGGGGAGGCTGTCAGTGTTATTGGGCGCAACGGGGTGGGGAAATCGACCCTGCTGATGACTATCATGGGGCACACTGATCTGCACAGTGGTTCTGTGTACGTAAATGGGAAGGAAATCACTGCTGCCAAGCCCTATCAACGTGTTTGGAACGGGCTGGGGCTGGTGCCACAGGAGCGGGTCATATTTCCCTCGCTGACTGTGGATGAAAATCTGGCGGTTGCGGTACGCGCCGGCCCTTGGACGAGTGAACGCGTATATTCGATCTTTCCACAACTCGATGCTCGCCGACAACACCTTGGCAACCAGTTGTCAGGTGGAGAGCAGCAGATGTTGGCGATAGGGCGGGCACTGGTCGGAAATCCAAACGTGTTGTTGATGGACGAACCCTCAGAAGGTCTTGCACCGGTCATTGTTGAAGAGTTGCAGTCAGTTATAAATCTTTTGCGCGAGGAATCGTCGATGACGATTGTTTTGGTGGAACAGAATAGTCGAGTGGCGCTGGAATTTTCTGAGCGTTGTATTGTTATGAATCGCGGCCGGATTGTTCGAGATGGAAGCAGTGAGACCCTCAGGCAGGATCAGGCTCTGCTTGAGCGTTTGATCGGAGTGGATAGTAGTATGCTGTGATCTATGCCGAAAGGTATTTGAGTTTGAGCGTAGGCTGAATCGATTCGGTCAGTCCTCTAGTTGAGCATAGAACCGTTTATCGAATAGTCTGTTGAAACAAGCCGCATCGGAAATATTCTCCACCATCAGGACAGCTGCGACGTAGTGGTCGGGTCGCAACAAAATGCCAGAGCCGGGCGCATCGGCAAAGGCTCGTTCTATTTCACCATCTAGATCCCGTGCTTCGGCGATGCCCGAGTCCTTGGTTGCCATAAAAGTACCTGGGGTGATCCAAAGCCAGTTGATCGCGGCGTTTAGGCCCAGATAACATTGCGGCAGTCGATCGGGCTTGTCAGTAGGGTTTCCAAAGAGAAAGGCAAGTGAAGCGATTCCCTATCAAGTCATCGAGCAGTGTGATNGAGCGGTCGGGCAGTTCTAATCGTGGCTGTATAAACAAACGGCCTACCCATGGCGAANTACCTGCCACGAGNCCNTCNCCCAACACTGGTTTGGGCTTGAATTTCATCTGCGTGATGTAATGCTGAACAGGCGGTATCAATTTTAGCAGGATAAGTCCCCATTGAATGAACCAGGCGCGTAGACGCCCGGGGGGCATCATGAATCGTCCCATCAGGACCGCCAGTTCAATCAATGCCTTGGCATGTGGTTTCCGTTCGATCTCGTAAGTATCCAGCAGGGTGTCCGGGAAATCGGCTCGTAGNACCTGGACAGCCTTCCAGGCAAAATTGTGGGCATCTCGGATACCGCTGTTCATGCCCTGGCCGGCAAATGGCGGACTCAAATGGGCNGCATCACCGAGAAGAAAAATCCGCCCGCNGCGCCAGCTTTCTGCGCTGCGGGCCTGAAANGTGTATACCNGTCGACGGATGATGTTCGGTAATCGGTGCTCGCCATGGTCCAGAAGAAGTTCGTTGATAAAAGCGTGGTCATCGGCCAGATCGTCAGTTTCATGATCATGAAGCATGAACTCAAAGCGACGCGACTGATAGGGTCCGGGAAGTGAGATAGCCGGTCGGGCGGTATTGCAAAAGACCTGGGTCTGTCGGAAATCGTTACTGGTATTGACAGTATCCACGATCAGCCATCTCTGTTCGTAGGTAGAGCCTTCAAGTGGAATATCGAGCAAACGCCGCAATGTGCTCTGACCGCCATCACAAGCAGCCAGGTAATCACAACTGACAACAATGGTGCCGCCTTCAGGGGGTCGGACGACCAGCTTAACCAGATCTTCAGTCTGTTCGACCGATTTTAGTGTGTGGCTGAACCACGTTGTCACCGGTCTAAAACGTTTCAGACCAGTACGCAGTGTGGCTTCTAGACGAGGTTGCTGGAAGGCATTTCTGCGCGGGTAGCCGAATTCACGGGTCTGGGGCTCAACTTTGGCAAAACACCGACCCGTGGCTGTGAAGTACCAGGAGCCGTAGTCCTGAGCGACGTCGTCCAGTACTTCTTTGATCAGACCGACTGATTGGACTGTTCTCAGGGCCTCATCGTCAATGGATACGGCCCGTGGTTGTGAGACAGTCGACTCGTGTTGCTCGACCAGCAGTGTTTTTATGCCGTCTTGTCCAAGCAGATTTGTTGTGATCAGACCGGTCGGACCAGCACCGACCACCACTACTTGATAATGTGTATCTTGAGTTCCAGGCACTTTTGCCTGAGCCACGCACTTCCGAGAAAGAAAGATCAGCCTTTTCGAGCGCCAGCCTAATCAATCGATTCTGCTTCAATAGGATTCTTAAGGATGCCGATTTTGCTGATTTCAACTTCAACAACATCACCTGGCTTCATGAAGACCTGGGGATCGCGTTTAAAGCCGACACCGCCCGGAGTTCCACTGACGATCACATCACCTGGCTCAAGGCGTGTAAACCGGGAGATATAGTTGATAAGAACGGGAATCGTAAATATCAAAAGATCGGTTGTCGCATGTTGCATGACTTCGCCGTTGAGGCGTGTGGTTAGGGTAAGGGTACTTGGATCGGGTATCTCGTCGGTGGTGACGAGCCACGGGCCGAATGGGCCGGTATGGCGAAAATTCTTACCCGGCGTGAACTGGCTGGTGTGTCGCTGCCAGTCTCTAACGGATCCATCGTTGTAGCAGGAATAGCCTGCGACATGTTCCAGCGCTTTGTCTTCAGGGATTTTCCAACCACCAGAGCCAATGACTACGGCGAGTTCCCCTTCGTAATCGAAACTGGTTGATTCCGCTGGCCGCCACATGGCTTCACCATCACCAATCTGGCTATTGGCAAACCGGGTAAACAGGGTAGGAAATTCAACTTCAGGACGTCCAGTTTCTTTCCGATGGCTCTCATAATTAAGACCCACACAGATTATTTTGTCGGGGTTGGTAATGGGAGGTAGAAGCTGGACATCGCTCAGAGCGACCCGTGGTGCGGTGTCGGCACTGCTTGAAATCAGCTTGGGATAGTCATCACCGATCAGAGACTTAAGATCGGGATGTGTACTGCCCAGCGTTTGTCCAATGTCGGTAATTGTATCGTTATCGACAAACCCATAACTCTGTTTCCCTGATCGGGCGAATGTGACTAGCTTCATAAGATTCTCCTAGCTGCGAAGGTAACCGGATCCCCACAAGTTCAGTGCCTTTTCACCATGTGGCCAGATGCGCACCTGGCGTTCGGAGGTCAGCTGTTCTAGTTCAGCCGAGATCTCCACCCAGTTACCGTCGGGATCGTTTATCATAAAAAAAGATTATTGCCTGGGCCATGTCGTCCAGGTCCCCAGACGATTTTGACATCCAGATCGGCCAAGTGATCTGCCCAATCCCGGATGAGGCTCCATTCTCCGGCTTCGTAGGCATGATGGTCCAGTCGTTTTTCGCTGGCTTTGAAAAAGGCAAAGCTATGGTGTTCATCATCGCTGTTTAGAAAACAGGCACGAAGATCACCAGTTTCATCCTCAACGCGGTCTGTAATGGCAAACCCCAGTTGTCCTGCATAGAAATCGAGTATCGGAGCCATCTCGTCTGTAGCCACAACGAGGTGTTGTAGCCGCGCCGGCATCGCGGAGTTATTTGAAATAGCGGTAGAACGACCAAACACCAGTCGATTGTTTTCAGGATCCGTCAGTGAAAATGCATGATCAGAAAACAAGGGACTTGGTGACTCATCCAGGGTGATGCCGGCACTTTCCAGGCTACGGCGAAGCTGTGTCAGGCCTGCATCGGAGTCGAATCCATAGGCACCGAATCCCAGTTTGCGTGAGGAACCACTTCCAATCAGCAGCTTCCTTTCCGCACCTTCAACCATAATCAGTGACCCCTGGATCGTTTGGGTCATGCGCAGGGTTTCGCAGTAGAAGCTGGCCAGATTGCTCGGATCGTCTGATTCGAGCATTACATGGTCGAGCCGGGCCGGGTTATCTTGCCAATGAATAGTCACGAGTTGCAGGACTGATGATTATGTCCTTGTTGATCCCGCCCAGCGTTCAAACAGGTCTTCGGGTAGTTCAATGTCAAACTGATCGAGTACTCGATTTACAGTCTGATTTATCAGGTCGTCAATTGTAGCTGGCCGATGATAGAAGGCGGGCATAGCGGGAAGAAGTGTTGCACCAATTTCGATCGAGCGAGTCATCAACTGCGTATGGCCCAGGTGTAACGGCGTCTCCCGAAGAACCAGGACTAGTTTTCGTTGTTCTTTGAGAACCACATCAGCAGCACGCACAAGCAGATTATCTGCATAGCTGTTGGCAATGCCGGAAAGCGTCTTTATCGAGCACGGGATAACGGCCATGCCGGACGTTTGGTAAGAACCAGACGAGACGCTGGCGGCGATATCATGATCTGGAAACACCTCGTCCGCCAGTTGCTCCACCTGATCCAGTTTATAGTCTGTTTCCAGCACTATTGTACGCTTGGCAGCTTTGCTGATGATTAGGTGGGTGTCGATTTCCGTCAGTGTCTGAAGAATCTCAAGCAAGCGGATGCCATAGATCGCGCCACTGGCGCCGGAGATTCCAACGATAAGGCGTTGTTTCATCCCCTGACGAGTCCGATTCTGGCCTTTGGCCTGGCTTGATCGTTGGCGGCTTCGGTCAAGCGAGTCTGTTCCTGTGAGGCCTGGATCCCAGCATGGTGCTGGGTATGGCGCACATCCAGACGGATACGGTCCTTGAGCGACGGTCCACCGCTGTGCCGGTGGCTAGCGCTAACATCATGTCGGATCCGCTCTTTGAGCGAGGGGCGGGTCGCGTGTGCGACGGCCATCCTGATATCGGCTGCGATTCGCTCTTTCAACGGCAGGCTCTTTGCTCGGGGTTGCTCAATTTCCGGTACCTGGATCGAATAGTCGCCGATGTCAACTGGTTTGTAGTTGGCTCTGTCGTATTCAGTGGTGTGTGGATAAGGTCGGCAACAATCGAAACCGACCTTCGTGCCGAGGTAGTCCGGAAAAGTGGGATTCAGGCCGTGACCGAAGCTGTTTTCTATGGTGACGATACCGGTATTCGCGTTTAGACGCGTAGCCATAGCCCATTCGACGTCGGATGAGTTGCGAATATCGACATCTTCATCAACGACAGTGACCATCTTCAGTGGCGGAAAGGCGCTGAAGGTGGCCATGCCCGCCTGTTTAGACCAGCCGGCACGTTGCTGTTCGATTTGAACGACAGCATGGTAGAACCCGCATCCGCCATGGCTAAAGTAGACATCCCGGGTCCCGGGAACCTGACGTTGCAGGGTCGCCAGCACATTGGCTTCTCCCAGCAGTCCAACGGAATTCCATACTTCGCTGCCGGATAAGATGGTCTGGAATACAGGA
>PCBE01000073.1 GCA_002731295.1 Acidiferrobacteraceae bacterium
CAGCGAACGTCTTACAGACGTCGACCAAAACGACGTCAAGGTCAGCCATCTCGAACCTACCGTTGTTTGGCGTTAATTGATGCTTTTTGCAGTGGCCAGGATCAGACCCCAGACGGTCTCGAACGGCACATCGTCAAAGACGCCCTCCTGATTAAATTCGGTAAGCACCGACACTGCTTCAGCATGCGTAACATCGGAACCGGCGGCGGTTTGGAGTTGGTCGATAGCATCTTTGAAACTCGTTGCCTCACGATCTTTTTTTGTCTTCAGGACGTTTTTCAGCAGTTCTCCGATGTGTTCAACCGCGCTCTGAAACTTGCCGGCATTGTTGGGTGTGCCAAGAAGTCCGCGAACGCCGTTTTGTGCGAATCGTTGCCGCAGACCTTCTGGAAGGGCCTGTGCCAGGCCTTCCAGCGCTTCGCCGACACCAAAACCGGAAGTAAACAGGCCTCGAATGTTGTCGATTGTCCCATCATCGCTGCCCCCGTACATTCGAATCTGGGCACCTTGCAGCGCGTTGCCCATTGCTTTAGCTTGGTCACTACGAACATCACGCTCCGCTTCGATGTGCATTTTCGACAGTTCCAGAAAAGTAGCGGCGTCATTGTATTTCTTCAATGCGTCAGCTTTGGCTTCAATACCGCTGGCCTCGGCTTCAAGCATACGCTGGGTGTTCTCAACACGGAGTTGTTCTACTTCCATCTCCGCCCGCCCTTTTGCTGCAGCTTCTTTTTCTATGCCTAAAGCGCTGATCTGTTGGGCTTCACTCGAAGCTCGCGCCCGTGTCAGCGTGGCGTCTGCTTCGCGCTGGGCGGCCTCGTTTCTGGCTTCGGCCTGGGTCAGCATGTGCATTTTTGAAATCTGTGCTTTGTTTTCTTCCTCAACTCGACGTGTTTGAGCATTGTTCTCTGCTTCGATCAGGTCGATGATTCGCTGACGTTCTGCATCGGCCACGTGGCGAACTGATTCGGCTTCGTGTTCGGCCCGTTGTCTTGCTGCGGTGGCCTCAAGTCGTTTGGCTTCAGCCTGTTCTAGCTCCATCTGTTTCGCGGTTAGGGCAATCTCACGGTTACGTTCCTCTTGCTGGCGGGTCAGTGAGCGCTGGACCTCGGCTGTTTCCTTCTTTTGAGAGTCGAGTAGTACTTGAGATTCTTTGTCGATCTGTGCCTGTTCCACGGAAAGTTCCTTTTGGATTTCTTCCTGTTCGACCTGCCAGCGCTGCTCCAGTAGAAAAAGCTGCTTTTCAGTGAGGACACGAGCCTGTTCTTCCGCAACAGCCTTCTCTTGAGCAGCTGAAGCAAACGCATCGTTTTTATCCACCTCAAGCAGGGCCAGGCGGCTCTCAAGCTTCTGTTTCTGAATAGCTACTTCAGCGGCCTCGGCGGCTTGGTTCCGTTGTTCGCGGGCTTTTTCCTCCTCGGCTGCCAGAGCTGTTTGTCGCTGAATCTCAGCCTGTTCGCGTTCACGTTCGTTAGAGATCGATTGGATTTCCTTGTCTTTCAGCGCGCTATTTAGCGCACGATCACGCTGGATCTGTGCAAGTTCTTCCTGCTTGGCTTTTTCGTGCAGTTCGATTTGCCGGTCTTTTTCTGCCTTTTCGAGGTCTAAATTCCGCTGGATATTGGCCAGTTCTTCCTGCTTGGCTTTCTCAATCAGGTGAATCTCCCGGTCACGACGTTCCTGTTCCGTGATACGCGTCTTATCGATTTCCGCCACTTCACGTTTACGCGCCTCCTCGATGAGGGCAATATCGCGCTCTGTGCGTAGCTGTTCGAGTGTCTGCTCGTTATGGATCTCTGTTTCCTCGACAGCTATTTTNTGTTCAAGCACATAACGCTGTTTCTCACCGACNCGCAGCGCTTGTTCATTGGAGACCGCCTTGTCCTGATTAGCCCGTGCAAANGCTTCCTGNCGTTCNATTTCGAGTAGNTCGAGTTGCGTATCNAGTTCTTTCTGGCGGATTGCNACACTTGCTTTCTTTTCCGTCTCGTGNACTTCCCGNTTNGCCTTGGANGTNATNGCNGTGATGATTTTNAGACCCTCGGCATCNAAAACATTGTCGGTCTTGAAGTATTCTTTTCCTGTNTGTTCCATTGTCACGATAGTGACTTCTTCTAGNGCAAGTCCGTTANCCTTGAAACTNTCCAGCACNTGGANTTTGATNTCCTTGGCAAATACATCNCGGTTTTCATGNAGCTCNGTCAGTGTTTTCGTGGCNGCATAGCTGCGCAAAGCGCTGATTATCTTGGCTTCAAGCAGGTTTCTGATATTNTCGGCGTCGAAGGTTTTTTCTCCCAGNCTTCGACTCGCAGTCAGCAGGTCATCCTCGCTATGACCGACGTGNGCATAGAGTTCCGCGACCACATCCACNCGGATCTTGTCGGCGGTNAGTATGGCCTGATCCCGTGAGCGGCTGACAATGAGNTTTATGGTCTCAAGCGACACCCAGGTGATTTCGTGGAATACTGGAAACACCATAGCGCCTTGACCTAGGCAGACTTTGGTGCCACCAAAGCCGGTGCGGATAAACCCCATGTTTGCAGGGGCACGTTTGTACACCCAGACCGAGATAATGTAGAAGATCGCGACCGCGATAATGGCCAGGATCACCAGAGTAANGAATGTTTCTATAGTCATGGGTCGTATTACCGGTTTGAATCCATTAATGTTTTACGCTNGNTNCCTCNCGCCTTGGTGTATTGNTAACCTGCNGTTCAGGTCACGACGTNACTGATCCCAATTCTCCTGTAACCTGCTTTCCGAAGTCAAAGACAGTCGGTACNCCTCGGGTNCTCCGNATTCTTTGGCGTAAAGCCTCGGTCTCCTTNNTTTCNGTCTGTAACGTTNCAGGGTCAAGTACAACACCGTAGNCCTCCCGCGCCACTTCAATACTGACGAGTCGGCGAACAACATCTTTTCTGACAGCTTCATTGCCTCGCTCCAAAGGGTCACCCCAGCCACCCGCACCGGCTGTCTGGAAGATAATCTTATCACCTGGGTAGACCTCGACGTGGTCGACCTTTGACGATAGCGGCTTGCGGCCGCTATCGCCTTGTATGAGCCATTTTGCCGAACAGGCGCCTGGTTTTCCGCCCAGGATACCCCAGGGATGACTTTGGTGGCGGTCGTCGTGGATTGAGANCTCGCCCGGCTCGAGAATATGGTAAATTTTTTCCACACCATTGCCTCCCCGGTGCTTCCCCGCACCACCAGAGTCACGGATGCTGGTATAACTTTCGATCACTATCGGGAAGTAGGTCTCCAGGTATTCTGTGGGAATGTTTTCAAACAAGGGCCACCACGAGTGCCCATCGATGCCGTCCCCGAGCGGGCGTCCAGGAATACCACCGTACAGGATCTCCATCAACTGGAACGGAGTCCCGTCGCTGGCGACGCCAGAGTATAGAAAATGCGGGCTCGAGCCATAGCCGGCAGCCGTCGCCATCTCTGGTGCGTTATGGCCCAGCGCACCACCGAGGACGTCGAACTGGCGGGCTAGAGCGTGGGTTCTGCATCCCAGGGCAGCCGGGAATTCAGGCTGTAGTAACGATCCTTTAGGCATCTTGACATGGATCAGGTCATAGAACCCGTCGTTAAATTGAATTTGAGGATCGAACACCATGATCATATAAACACCAATGAACATCTTGAACATCCCCTCGTGTAGGTAGAAATTGATTGGACCAGGTGCCTGATCCGACGTGCCAGTCCAGTCGAAGTAGGCATCTTCACCTTCGCGCCAGACTGTCAGTTTGAGCTTAAACGGACCATTCCCACATCCATCATCATCGACGTAGTCTTCGAATGATTTCGGTTCAGTCGGCAGATTCTGGACAATCAGCTGCCGCATCGCCCGATTGGTACGCAATAGCAGTTCCTCGCATGCCTGAAAATACGTTTGTGTGCCGAAGCGTTGACAGATCTCTATTACGCGTTTTTCACCGGCANGGCTTCCCGCGATGATTGCCATTAAGTCGCTGTAGTTCATGTCGGGNGTNCGNGTATTGTTNAGCACAAGATCAAGNGCGGCCTNATTCAGCNGGCCTCTGTCATAGAGNTTGATGGGNGGAATACGTATTCCTTCGCCGAAAATNGATTGCGCGGTGGTCGGCATGCTGCCTGCCACGGAGCCACCNACGTCCATCATGTGGCCAAACATCGAACTGAAGCCNACCAAAGTATCNTCGTGGAATATCGGTATCAGGACGAGCCAGTCGTTAATATGACTGACTGCACCGCCGCATTGGTAGGGGTCGCTTTGCAGGATAATGTCTCCAGGCGCCAGGTCAAACCGTTTTTCCCGCAGCATTTCTGCTACGTACGACCCGAATTGGCCCACGATCATTCGACCTTTTGGGTCTGTAATCATGGGAAATTCGTCATGCTGTTCGCGTATAACCGGTGACATCGCCGAGCGAAAAAGAACAGCATCCATTTCATGTCGTGCATTGCTCAGTGCGTTTTCAATGAGATCCAGGGTGACGGTGTCGATTGGTTGGCCGGGTCTCGCCCGACGGCCTGACTGCAAAGGTATCGCGGCTGTGGAAGCGGCAGCGCGCGTCGGTGCTGTATCACCGGCTGGAGTTCGTATTTCTGATTTCTTTGCAGAGGTGATGCTCGCCTCGTTGATTTCGGCGTAACACTGGGCGAGGGCGTTGTCCGTAGCGCGTTGTACGGCAATGCCAATATTTCCATTGACCTGGGCGGTACCGCTGTGTGTCTGAGTCATTCCACCGGCTTGGAGTCTGCAAACGACCCGTATTTCATTGCCGGTTGTGGTGTGCTCGATCAGATCGTGTGACCAGTCGTCGCCATATTGCTGATTCAGAATGTTGACGATGTTGCTGTCAGAAGCCGACACGACCGACGGTTGTGATCCACTCGCTACACCGATTTCGGTGCGTGCCACTTCCAAACTGCCCTGAAGGTTCGCCTGTTGCATCTGGTCATTGAATATCCGGTCAAACTGGTCCTTATTGGCTCTGACCAGTTCATCGAGAGATAAAGATTTATTAGTCACGGGTATTCTTCTTTCTAATGTATCGCCTGTGTTACTTGGGTTATCGGGTTGATAACGAGATTGAGGTATTCATCGATTCTGGCCAGATGGTCCGGATGAATCAGCGTTGTCGAGTCCGTTTGAGTGATCACTGCGGGACCGGCTATTTCGTTGCCGGCTTTCAGAATGTTGCGTTCGTAGACCGCAGTTGTATAGGATTTTCTGTCGAAATAGACCGGCCGTTCATTGATCATTGCCGCTGACCCATCAGGACTTTCCAGCACCATCTTGGGTGGTTTGATGTCCGCCACCTGGCCGATACCGATCGCCCGCAGGTTGACAATTTCGACCGGGCTTTCAACCTGAAACCCGTAGAGTTCCTGATGCCGGGCATCAAAGCGACTTCCGAGAGTCTGTAAACTGTTTTTTAGATCGTGTGCCTGAAACATGAGCGACAGTTCATAGCCCTGCCGCAGGTAGCGTAGGTCGATCTCATATTTGATGGCCTGATCCGCAGGGGCGATGCCCTCCTCGTCCAGCCATTGGCCGATTTTGTTGTCAAGTTGTGACGTGATCTGTTCAATACGATTCGGCTCTACATCATCGAGATTCTGAATCAGCGTCTGGGTCGCTTCATGGCGGATATTCGAATGTAGAAAACCAAGCGCCGACAATACACCGGGTGTCGGCGGCACAATAACAGGGTAGCACTGGCCAAGCATTGCCAGCGCATTCGCATGTAGAGGGCCGGCGCCACCGAACGGCACGAGACTGAAGTTGCGTGGGTCCAGCCCGCGCTGAACAGTGGTCAGCCGCAAAGCGCCAAACATATTTTCATTGACGATATCGATAATACCCTGAGCTGTTTCATACAAGTCGAGATTGAGCGGGCGTCCCAAGGCACCAACGACGTCCTCGGCTGCCTTGGTGTCCAGTGGCATACGGCCACCCAGCAGAGATTCAGGAAGTCGCCCTAACACGACGTTGGCATCAGTCACTGTGGCGGCAGTACCACCTTTGCCATAACAGGCGGGCCCCGGGGCAGCACCGGCACTTTCGGGGCCAACCCGAATAGCACCAGTCATTGGCACGTGCGCAATCGAGCCGCCACCCGCACCCACACTGTGTACTTCGACTGACGGAATCTTGACGGGATAACTTCCCAGTGAGGTTTGACGAGACGAAGTGGGTTCACCGTCTTGAATCAGAGAAACATCAGTAGAAGTGCCCCCCATGTCGAACCCCAGAGCATTGGGGTATCCGGCGAGCCCGGACAGATGTGCGGCGCCGGCAACACCACCGGCAGGGCCGGAAAGCAGGGTATACACAGGCGACTCCATCGCTCGTTCCACACCCATCAGACCGCTGTCGGATCTCACGATATGCAGTCTGGAATTAAATCGTTCGTTTTCAAGTTTGTGACGGAAATTGTCAAGATAACGCCGCATGCCGGGTCTGACATAAGCGTTCATGACGGTCACCAGCGTGCGCTCATACTCCCGAAATTCCGGCAGTATTTCCGATGACAGAGAAATAGGCAGATCCGGATAGGCGCTGGCAATAATGTCACGGAGCTTGAGTTCGTGAACGGGATTCGCATACGCATGAAGAAGTGAGATCGTGATCGAATCTGCACCTTTGCGGACAAGATCATCTGCCATCTCGCGCGCACGACTTTCATCGAGTGGCTGAAGGATTTCACCTTGTGCGTTGATCCGTTCCGNTACGCCTCGCGTTAGTTCTAGATCCGCCAGAGGTTCCGGTTTGTCCATGGTGATCCAGCCGGCAAGTGGTCCAGGTGTCTGCGAACGTGCCAGATGCAGGACTTGCTCAAAGTTTTCCGTGACCAGCAGTCCAACTCGGGCACCTTTTGCTTCCAGCACGATGTTGGTTGCCACTGTCGTCCCGTGCAGCATGGACCGGATATCGTCCGCTGAGAGGTTTGCCTGATCAAGAAGCGAGCGCATACCGTCCAGAATGCCGACAGACTGGTCTTCCGGCGTTGACAGGGTTTTATGCAGGTGGAATGATTCCTTTCCCTCGTCGAAAAGAAGAAAATCTGTAAAAGTACCGCCAACATCAATACCCAGGCGAATAGACATGCCGGATTAAGTCTCCCTGAAGTTCGGTCCCGAGGCTGATCTCTCGAGTTGCTGTTCTTTATTAATTGCCGTCTGTAACCAAACGAATCTACAACAGAACGGTAGTTGCTGGAAGGCCTGACAGGGAAAAGTCGTGCCAGGGGTATCTTTTCGGTCTCTCTTGAATCAGGGCCTACTCCGGGTAGGTACAGGCTTGGGCAGGAGTTTGGCTTTGTTCTGCCCCTGAATTATCATTGGTGGCTGGGTCTATGAGTCAGGCTGGATTTGGACAGACATTAATGCCGGTATTTCACTAAGNAGGGAGGTCAGAACACTGATGGAAGAAGCTAAAAGCCGGTGGCAGCAGCCGAGTTCGTGGATCGGGCTGATTGTAATTGTGATATTGATCATTTTCTTGCTTTTTTATAGACCATTCGAGCAGTACCTGCTCGACAACATCCCGCGTATACACTTTTCGAATATTTTGTTCTGGTTCGCCTCCCTTGTGGCGATAGTCAGTTTTGCGGTGTCTCACTGGCAGTCTTTCAGAAACAGCATATTCCAGGGTGTAACAGAATCAAATGNGCAGGATCTGGTCTTCGACACTTTGCAGATCGTTGTGTTAGTGGCTGTCATCCTGTGTGCCGGTGCCACTATTCAGGCGGTGGAGATGTTGGGCTTTCACCTGATGAATGACGGTTCTGTCATTGACGCGGAGTTTGGCCGACGGCTGTTATCGGTCTTCCTCCTGGTTATCTTGGCAGTGCTCTTTTATCTGTTGCATCGGGTCGTACGGGCATTCAGGCTCGGTTGGCGTCACCGATGGACACCACCTAGGGCTTCAAGGCGAGCCTGATGGAATTTCCTGAGTAACCCGGACAGTAACAATGAACGACTGGCAGGACAGCACCCGTGAGGACTACTTGAGCAAAGGGCTTGCAAGTCGGTCCGGTTATGGCAGAAAGCCGGCACTGCTCATTATAGATTTCAGCAATGGGTTTACCGACCCCAAGTCCCCTTTGGGTGGAAACTTTGACCAGCAGTTGGCGACGACGGCCAGCCTACTGACTGAATTTCGCCGAGGCCGGTTGCCTGTGGTTTACACGACGGTTGCCTATCAATCGGACTACCGTGATGCCGGTGTGTTTATAAAAAAAGTACCCTCGTTGTCGATACTGGTGGAAGGATCAGACCTGGTTGAGATCGATAATCGAATTGCACCGCTAGAGGGTGAACATGTGATCGTTAAGAAATATGCCAGCTCGTTTTTCGGGACTGAGTTGGATGTGTATTTTCGTGGAATGGGTGTGGATACCGTGATTATTACCGGCTGTACGACCAGCGGATGTGTTCGGGCATCAGCTGTTGATTCTTTGCAATATGGATTTCAGACTATTGTAGTGCGTGAGGGTGTCGGTGATCGGGCCGATGGGCCCCACCACGCAAACCTGTTCGATATGGATGCCAAGTACTGCGATGTTGAATCCGAACAAGACGTGTTGTCGTATCTTCGTTCTCTCGTAGAAGAAGGCGGTGAAGCCGCAGAAGCGGATAATAATTTTCGCGGCTGGTGGCAGGCCGCTCCACCAACCTCTATCAGCAGTTGAATTTAGCCGACTAGAATAGGAAAAACAGTGAGCTCAGGTTCAACTCGCGGTTTACTCGATTCATTTGATGCGCTGATCGAAGGTAACCGACAGCAAATGGATGAGTTATACGGTCAATCAGGTGCAACGCCACCACGGTCGGTCAGCCAGGCGGCCGACGTTGGGGAAGAACTAACCCGTTTTGAAGATCTAGATAGACAGAGTATTGGCGAAGGGCAATCTGCCGTGTGGCTTAATAAGAATTTTCCCGATGCCTGGCGTTATGAGATTCGAGATCGACGTCGGCAGGGCAATGAAGTCGTTGTGTTGTGTCGTCTCGACCTGCTCGGCCATAAAATCCATAAAGCGCAATTTGGTTCAGCGATGATTCCAGCGACTGAGATTGGTGAATATCGAAACGAGCGAGAGGCGGAGTCCGCTGCCTACGAGTCTGCTGTAGACGATGCCTTGAGGCAGTGTATCCAGTATCTCTGAAAATCAATACCCAGGAGATCGGAAGGTTTTAGTACCATTGTTGTGAGCGGTCGCGATTCGTATGCCTACAAATCAGTACGGAATACCGACGACACTCGCAGATAACGCAGGGCATCACGTGGTGGTTCTGTGGTTGGATCGATTTCCTCCGCCAGGTGATTCAGAGATCTGGAATTGGTTACGCGAGGATTACACCGAATTTACAGCTCGCAATACTAAAATCATCACTGTAACCCGGCAAAACACAACTGCGAATCAGCAGTTTTCGGATCGATTTGAATTGTTCTTTGATGTGCTGAGTGATCCAGACGATCAACTTATCGCTGAACTTAAGCCTAAGCTGTCTGGGACAACAATTCCCGAATTCTGTCTGATCAATCCAGCGGGCAGGGTGGTGAAGTGGTCACTTGGCCGACCTCTAAAGACAGAACTGGAAGACCTACTGAGCTATCTCGATTCAAGACACTTGATCGGTGATCAGGTACCTGATGTCAATGTATTTGAATTAGTTGAACAGGTGCCACAAGTTATTCGCAGCGAAACACTTTTCTCCAGTCAGCAGGTGGTGTTGTTCGGTGTGCCGGGAGCATACACACCGACCTGTTCAGCTAAACATCTACCCGGGTTTCTAGATCACTACGACGACTTGCGTAGTCGGGGCGCAGACAGTGTTATCTGTATTGCGGTCAATGATCCCTTTGTGATGGATGCCTGGGGACAGGCGCAAGAGGTGAAGGGACGCATCCGTATGGTGGCCGACGGCGATGGCAGCTTTACTCGGGCAATGGGTCTGACATTAGATCTTGGTGTTTTCGGTCTGGGTAAGCGATCCAAGCGTTATGCCATGATCGTGGATGATGGTGTCATCAGGCATTTCAATGTCGAAGCGGGGCCGTTCGTGGGCAGCAGCAGTGCCGCTGATATGCTGGCGTTGCTTTAGTTCCGTTTTCGGCTCAGTCCAGACCTGGGAGTGATGGCACTAATTCCTTGAACTGTTGTTCGAGCGACCAGCCAATTCTAAGTATTGTAGATTCTGTAAATGGGTGGCCGTGTATGCACAGCGATAACGGAAGCCCTTCTTCCGACAGGCCGTTGGGAATGGCAAGGCTGCACAGTCCCAAAACGTTTGTAGCCCGTGTGTAGTGAGCGGGCAGTAATCGTTCATCGACGTCGACAACGGGTATAGCAGGTCCGGTCGTGGTCGGTGTCAGCAGGGCATCGATTCCTCTCATACTCGCTTTGAACTCGGTCCGCCAGTGCTTGAACCGCATCATTGCATTCAAGTAATCCCTGGCTGAACAGGTCTTTCCCGGTAGGACCCTTTGAAGTGTCGCATTACCGATCTGCAGGCCAGTCTGTTCAACCAGTTCAGCGGCATGGGCATAGCCTTCCGCACTGATCACAACATTGGAGAGATTGCGGTACGTTTCAAATGAGTGGGGCAATCCCTGGGTGATGATTGTTGCGCCCAGATCATCGGCGTGTTTCAACGCACGGTCGTAGGCGCGATTCACATCATCGGAACAGGCTCGCCTTTCTTCGTCAGGCAAAGCGGCAAGACAAATATCAGTTAGGTCTTCTTTTAGTTCGATATGCGGATTGTCGAGCGGTTGATAAAGGGTATCGATGTGGTTGGTATCCGGACCTTGGAGAACATCATAAATCAGGGCCGCATCCCCAACGCTGCGTGCCAGCGGACCGACTGTGTCCAGTGTGTGTGACAGCGGCATAACGCCGTGGTTGGAGATTCGTCCAAAAGTGGGTTTTAGTCCGACGAGGCCACAAAAAGCGGACGGTAGCCGTACCGATCCCCCGGTGTCTGTTCCCAGGGCAGCAGAAGTTAATCCAGCTGCGACGGCAACTCCAGATCCGCTACTGGACCCACCGGGTACCCGATGGGTTTCGAGGTCCCATGGGTTCCAAGGAGTACCCAGATACTGATTGGTGCCCCATCCACCCAAAGCAAACTCAACCGACTGGGTCTTACCAATAATTATTGCACCAGCCTGCTGCAGCTTTTGCACGACTGTGGCTGACATCGATGATTGTCGGCCATCCAGCGCCCTGCTGCCCCAGCTTGTAGGGTGATCCTCATATTCAATGATGTCTTTAAGGCCAATCGGTATCCCGTCCAGTACACCAGTCGATTTACCACTCGCCCTGGCATCGTCCGCTTCTGTCGCTGCTTGTAACGCTTCTTCAGCAAAAACTACAGCAAAAGCGTTTAGCTTGGTGTTAAACCGATCTATACGTGCCAGATAGAGTGTCACCAGTTCGACAGAAGACAGGCGACCCTCAATAAGGGCTTTTCGTTGTTTCTCTATAGTCTGAGAAAATATAGGAGTATCCACGTCGCTAGACCTTGCCGTTAAATAGTGTTCGACCGGAGCTTGTCACCATAACACAGGTGTCTCAGCGTTAAGTCCGTTACCGTACCACTACGGTTGAATTGGGTGACCGGTACCTTTTAACATGTGGGGTTGCCAGTTCGATGTCGAATTCGATGCCGGGCACATGCCATGGGCGGAATCGCTAACGATGCTAACTGTACAGAGCCGATACAGAAAACAGGAGCAGGTTTAAAGTGCCTATTGCGACAGTCAATAACAATCAGCTGTACTACGAGATTCACGGTGAAGGTGAACCGGCAGTCTGTATGGGGGGCTGGGGAACTTATTGTCACAAAAATGGGCGAGGTCTAGCGCGCGGACTGACTGATAAATACCAAGTGTTAGTTTTTGATTATCGCGGTATCGGTCAGTCCAAAGATGATCTGAATATTCCGGCCTCGATGAAACTTTATGCGGCTGATCTCATTGCCCTGCTTGATCAACTGGGTTGGAATAAGGTTCATCTGATTGGTTTGGTGGGTATGGGTTGTGGTGTTGCCCAGGAGGTCGCACTAAGTCGACCCGAACTGGTGAGAAGCATGGTGAATATGGGTTGCTGGTCATCAGTTGATGATTACCTCCGTGATCTACTAGAGCTATTCAGAACAGTGCATCGCGAAGTCGGTTTCTATGCTTTTCAACAGTTCGTCTGTATCTACTCCTTTCTGCCAGAGTTCTACAACCAGAACAAACATCGGTTGCTTGGCCCGGACGGTGAGTGGGGTGAACTCAGAGACAACTACATAACCCACGAACGGTTGGTGGACGCCTGCCTTGCACACGATACCAGCGATAGACTCAAAGATATCACTATACCGGCCCTGGTAATCCATGCAGATAAAGACATGGTCACCAGCCCACGAACTACGTTACCCATCGAACACGGGATTCCCGGTGCTGAAGGCGTGACGATGGAGGATACGGCCCACGTGGTTGTGGGAAAAGCTCAGAAGATCGAGTTTTGCAATATCTTGTTTTCTTTTCTGGATAAGCATTGAGTGAGATAGCAGCAGTGGCTGGATACAATGCAATGGGAATCGAACCGCTGCTTTCTATACAATCAGAGCGCCCAGGACACGCAGTAAGGATGTGCAGATGAGGGAACATGAAACTATTGATGATCGGCTGAAGGGGCCACTATCCGGTGTCCGTGTGATCGAAATGGGTCAACTGGTGGCCGGCCCTTTCGTCGGTTCTCGAATGGCCGATTTTGGAGCCGAAGTAATCAAGGTCGAGAGCCCGGGCCAGGGTGATGCCATGCGGCACTGGGGTCATCATCGTTACAAGGGTCGAAGTCTCTGGTGGCCGGTTTTGGCACGAAATAAGAAAACGATCTCAGCTAATTTGCGGGAAAAGCGAGGTCAGGATCTGGTACGCCGGCTGATCGGACAAGCAGATGTCTTGGTCGAGAATTTCAAGCCAGGTACGCTTGAAAAGTGGGGACTCGACCCTGAATCTCTGCACGTCATTAATCCCGGGCTCATTATTGCCCGGGTGTCTGGGTTCGGACAGACAGGCCCCTATTCGAGTCGGCCGGGCTTCGCAAGTGTCGGTGAAGCAATGGGTGGGCTGCGATACATCAACGGGTTTCCGGATCAACCGCCCCCGAGGACAGGTATATCCCTGGGAGATTCTCTGGCTGGCATGTTCGCTACTCAGGGCGTGCTGATGGCGCTCTACTGGCGCGACACAATCGGAAAGGGCAAAGGCCAGGTCGTTGATGCCTCTATTACCGAGTCGTGCTTTGCAATGCTGGAAAGTGCGCTGCCAGAATACGACAAGGTTGGTTTTATCCGGCAGCCCAGCGGAACCGGTCTTGCCAATGTTTCACCGTCGAATATTTTTCCTACCAAGGATGAAAAATGGGTGGTAATCGCAGCGAATCTGGACGCAATGTTCAATCGGCTGTGTGATGCGATGGAGCAGCCGGAGCTTGCGGACGATCCTCGATACAGCACGCATCAGGTGCGCGGGGAGAACTGTGACGAACTCGATGCCCGGATTGCAGACTGGACGCGTGGATTCACTGCAGCTGAGCTGGATGTTCGCCTTGAAAAGCATGGTGTGGTATCCGGTCCGATTTATTCCATAGAAGACATCGCCAACGACCCGCACTTCCAGGCACGCGATATGATTCAGCGCTACCAGGATGATGATCTTGGCGACATTGCGGTGCCAGGTTTCGTTCCGGTGCTGAGCGAAACCAAGAGCGAGATTGCCTGGCTGGGCTCGTCTAAAGTAGGCGCCCACAATGAAGAGATCTACTGCGGCTTGCTGGGCATGACCCCGACTGAATTACAGGCGTTGGAAAATGACGGCATCATCTAGCGGGAAAGGTAATGTCTGTGTCTGTGACGTCGCGGCGCGAGATGGGCTGCAAAGTGAAAAACGAATTTGGAGCGTGAATGAACGTGTCGAACTGATCAATCGACTTGCCAATACCGGTATCCAGCGAATAGAAGCGGTCAGTTTTGTCAATCCAAAACGGGTCCCGCAGATGGCAGATGCTGAAAAAGTTATGGCCCAGATTGAGCGCAAGGCGGATGTTCGGATTGCAGGGCTCGCACTCAATATGAAAGGTGTCGAAAGGGCGCTTGATGCGGGTGTCGACGAGGTGCGCTACGTGGTGGTCGCCAGTGAGACGTTCAGTCAAAAAAACCAAGGGGCAAGCATTGCGGAGACTATGACCGGATTGGAGTCGATCGCTGGTCGCGTCAAAGCATCCGGTAAAGTGTTCTCGGCCGTGATTGGGGCATCATTTGGCTGTCCGTTTGAAGGTGAGGTCACGACATCAGCTGTGGTTGATATCGGCATTCGCCTGGGGGCCCTGGGTGTAGACGAGATTCTGTTGGCGGATACGATCGGCTGTGCAGTGCCCAGTCAGGTTCGTGAGCGCGTGGGCGCGCTGCAGTCGGCGCTGGAGGACTCTACAGCTGTCGGGTGTCATTTTCATAACACTCGCAATACAGGAATTGCAAATGCCGTCGCCGCAGTGGAATCAGGCGTGCGTATTCTCGACGCGTCTGTTGGCGGTATCGGTGGATGCCCGTTTGCTCCCCGGGCGACCGGTAATATTTCGACCGAAGATCTGGTTTACGTCCTACGCAACATGGGTTATGAAACGGACATTGATTTGCCGCAGTTGATCAATGTAGCGGCCTGGGTAGAAGGGTATTTCGATGATCCACTGCCAGGACAAGTCATGAAAGCCGGTTTATTCCCGGACGACGTGATCGCGCGTCAGGCGGCTACTTCAGTTCAGGCGTGAACGGCGTGATAGTCTTGATCCGAATCGATGTATGGAAAGGGTAAAGTAGAATGACTGATCTACAGGATGTCTACAGCGAGCGCTCCTATGGCGGCGAAACTATCGGTTTTGGCAGCAAACCAGGTATTGCTGTGGTTGATTTCCAGCTTGGATTTACTGACCCTTCATATACGCTTGGTGGGTCGCCACTGGTTCAGCGGGCTGTGGAGAATTCAGCACGATTGCTTGAGGTTGCCCGAGAGAGTGGTGTGCCCATCGCAACCTGTTACACAGGCTATAACTCGAAACGAGATATGCCGTACTGGAAGATAACCGCAGTCATGGAAGATCTGATAGAAGGGGAGGTAGCGACAGAGCTTGATCCTCGAACCTATGACCCTGATTACGACGTAGCGATGCGGAAATCGGGTGCATCGATGTTTTTTCAGACACCGGCCGCAGCGTTTTTTAATAAAGAATTGGTCGATACAGTGTATGTGGTGGGGTGTACAACGTCTGGTTGCGTACGGGCGTCGATCGTCGACTGTTTTCAGTGGGGATTCAGAACCCTGGTACCGGAAGATTGTGTCGGCGATCAGGCGGAAGGTCCCCATCGGGACAATCTGAGAGATGTAGAACGGCGTTATTGCGATCTGACCACAGCAGACGACGCAATCGATCGAATCCGAGCGTGGAACGCCTCCCAGGCGTGACTTTATGATTGACAAGAACCTAATTAATTAACCACCGCCCGATCATGAGTAAAGATTCACGAAAGTCTACTGAGTGGTTTGATGCGCAGTTGCGAAAAGCAAAAGATGATTTTACTGAGTTGACACGGGGTGGACCGGATTTACGCTCACGTGAGCCAGCGAAAAGGCCAATCGAGAGAGAGTCAAAGCCCTTCGAGTCTCCGGCAAAGACAGACACGACCCAAGCCCGGGAGGCTATTCCCGTCACCCCGTCCCGGGCGGAGGAAGCCCGCCATCAACCTTCGACTACCGCTCGTGGGAACCAGGGGACGCGTGAATCGAAAAGACCGATCGCGGCGGAGCGCTCACAGGTCTCGCGTTCACCTGCTACGGGTCAGTCCGGTTATCGATTGGGTGCAGACGTCGGCGGTACGTTCACGGATATCCTGTTGATTGAGGAGGCCAGTGGGCGCAGTTTCACCGCGAAAGTACCGTCCACCCCACAGGATTCCTCAATCGGGGTGCTGAACGGTATAGAACGGGTCTGTGATCAGGCCGGTGTGTCTTTAGCGGACATCAGTCACGTCATGCACGGCACAACTGTGGCCACGAATACGGTGCTGACCGCCAGCGGTGCGCGAGTCGGCCTGGTGACAACCAAGGGTTATAAGCAGGTTCTCCAGATTGCCCGTTCATATGTACCGGGTGGTTTGGGCGGTTGGGTGATCTTTAACAAGAGCGAGCCGTTGGCGCCGCTTGAACTGACCATAGAAGCTGATGAACGAATCGGGGCCAAAGGTGAGATCGTCCAACCGCTTGATGAAAAGGCGCTGAAGCAGTCATTGACGGCACTTTCACAGCAAGGAATAGAAGCACTGACGGTGTCACTGATGAATGCTTATGCTAATGGTTCGCATGAAGAACGTGTGCGCCAGATCGCAGATAGCATTTTTCCCGGTATTCCGATTTCTATTTCATCTGAAGTCGTGCCTGAGATGTATGAATATGAACGTACCGAGACAACTGTCGTCAACTCCTATATCAGACCGGTGGTGTCGACCTACATCGAGAATCTCGAAGCAGAACTCAATCGAAGAATGGGTGGCATGCAGTTGCATATTCTTCGGTCAGACGGTGGCTTGGCATCCGCCCAGGCCGCCAAAGAGGCGCCTGTCAATCTGCTGATGAGTGGTCCGGCAGGCGGTGTGTCGGGGGCAGTTTGGATGGCCCGGCAAGCCGGCTACACGGATCTTTTGACTTTTGATATGGGTGGGACTTCAACAGATGTCGCACTGATTCAGAACGGTGTTGCCCAGACCCGGCGTGAAACCCGGGTAGCCGATGTCACTGTGCGTTCATCGTCGATCGATGTGCGTTCGGTTGGTGCCGGTGGTGGTTCGATCGCCTATGTGCCGGAACTCACTAAAGCCCTGCGGGTTGGTCCGCAGAGTGCAGGTGCGGAGCCCGGTCCCGCAGCTTATGGGATGGGCGGTACTGAACCCACAGTCACGGATGCCAATGTAGTACTGGGCTATCTGCCTGCGGGTGCGAAGCTCGGCGGTGATATGGATATGGATGCCGACAGGGCCGAGGCCGCCGTTGAGACAATTGGCAAGGCGATGGGATTGTCGACCCATGATTCTGCAGAAGGTATTGTTAAAATCGTCAACGAGAACATGTTTGGCGCACTGCGACTTGTCTCGGTAGAGCAGGGATTTGATCCACGTGATTTTGCACTGGTGGCCTTTGGTGGGGCTGGGCCGTTGCATGCCAACGCACTGGGAAAACTGATGAATTCATGGCCGGTGATCATTCCGCCAGGACCTGGTGTCCTCTGTGCCTATGGTGATGCGACGACCCGTGTCCGTGACGAGGCATCACGCACTTTTGTTCGACGGTTTTCAGAGACGAGTCACGCAGAAACACTGGGTATTCTTCAGGAGCTCGCAAGTTCGGCTGCGGCAACCTTGGATGCGGAGGGTGTGGCCAGGTCAGATCAGTCAACGGTGTACCAGGTTGATCTGCGCTATGCCGGACAGGGAATGCGCCTTACAGTCGAGGTCTTGCCGGAGGAATTTGAGACCGGTGGCCTTGAGGAACTGGGAAACCGCTTCGATGCGATGCACGAGCAGTTATTTACATTTGCGTTGGACACCGAGCGTGAACTGTATACGTTGCGTGCCCTTGTCCAGGGTAGAGAAAGTGCAGCGGAAGCACAGGAACTTGCCAGCGGTAACGGCAATCCATCTGCAGCCAAGTACGCACAGTCCAAGGTGTACTACGATGGCCAACACCACGATGCAATAATATTCGACCGGGCTCTGCTGAAAGCGGGCGATCGTGTGAGTGGTCCCGCGATTGTTACCGAGATGGATTCAACCACACTGGTGCTGCCTGGATGTACCGGCGAAGTCGACCCGGTCGGTAACCTGTTGATCCGGCTGGATTGATGCCCGAGTTATAAGAGAGTAACCATGCCTGCACAAGTCATACAAAGTAATTCAACACCGTTCCAAAACGTAACTGTTGATCCGGTCACACTCGATATTATCGAGAATGCCCTCAGAAACGCACGCAGTGAGATGGATGCTGTGTTGTTTCGAACGGCGATGTCACCCGGAATAAGAGAACAACATGATGCGTTCCCCATGATTGCAAATCATGAGGGCAAAATGGTAGTTGGTCAGTTCGGCTCGTTTTTCTGGGGGTTTCAGCAGGGATATAGCGGCACTATAGAGGAGGGGGATGTTTTCCTAACCAACGATCCCTACACATGCAATGGAGCAGTCAGCCACCTCAATGACTGGTTGATGATGATGCCGATCTATATCGATGGCCGATTGGTAGCATGGTCAGCGATGTTCGGGCATATGACCGACATCGGAGGGAAGGTGCCGGGCAGTTTGCCGACAGATGCGGCACAGGTGTTTGAGGAAGGTATACAGATTCCGCCGGTCAAGATAATTCGTAACGGTGAGTTGAATACCGAAATACTCGAACTTATTCTTAGAAACTGCCGTTTGCCTGAATGGAACCGTTCTGATTTCAATGCCATTGTGGCTGCACTGAGACTGGCTGAGCGCCGGGTTCTTGAGATGGCAAGCCGCTTCGGGGTTGAAGAGTTGGTCGCTGCCATGGTGGAAATGCTCGATCGTAACAAGCGGGCCATGGGTGCGATCCTGAATATGGTCGTGCCCGAAAACAAACAGTATTTCGAAGACTATATCGATGACGATGGCATGGGAATGGGACCCTATAAGGTCAGTTGTGCGATGTGGCGGGAAGGTGAAAAGGTCATCTTCGATTTCGAGGGTACCGACCCGCAATCCATCAGTTCAGTTAACTTTCTGCTCAATGAAGAAATGTTCAAGATGTTCCTGGGCGCATTTTTTATCAATTTGTTCGATCCACAGATTCTATTCAACGATGGGTTTTATGATCTGGTTGATGTGCGAATTCCACGTGGTTCTATTCTTAAACCCATCCGTCCGGCGGCACTAAGTTCGCGAACCCATATGCTGGGCCGAATTTTTGACATCATGAGCGGTCTGCTGGGCCAGGGATCACCGGATGCGCTCTGTGCGGCTGGTTTTTCGGACAGTCCGCATTTCATGTATTCGGGTTACGACAAAAATGGAGAGTGGTACCAGCTTTATCAGATCGGTTTTGGTGGCATACCCGGCCGCCCGGCGGGTGACGGTCCCGATGGTCACTCACTGTGGCCGGCCTTCACCAACGTGCCCAATGAGTTTCTGGAAGCGTACTTTCCGCTTCGGATCGTTACTTATGAAACCATACCTGACAGTGGTGGCCCCGGATTACATCGCGGAGGCAACGGTTTATCGATGGGTTACCAGTTCCTGGAACCCGGTGAAATCTCGATTCATGATGATCGCTGGTTGACTCACCCCTGGGGTGTGAATGGTGGTCTGCCCGGTCAGCGCAGCAACAAGCTTATGGTTCGGGCAGATGGTAAAAACGAATGGATGAAATCCAAATGTGACCGGATAAAGGTATCGGCGGGGGATACGCTCTATTTTAATACTTGGGGTGGTGGTGGATGGGGTGATCCGCTTGAGCGTGACGCGGAAAAAGTTTCTCTCGATGTGCAACGGGAACTGGTGAGCGTCGAAGGTGCCCAACGCTACGGTGTGGTACTGCAGTCCGATCTGTCTGTTGATGAATCTGCCACCGCGAATCTTCGTCGACAGATGTCCTCTGAACGCGGCAAGGTAGATTTGTTTAATTTTGGCGGAACCGTTGAGGAACTCAAAGCGCGTTGCAAAGCGGATACCACGTTAGAGCCACCCAGGACACCGGTGTTTCAGAAGTGGGTGACGCGATCGGCAGGTGAAGCTGCCGGATAAATTTAAGAGAGGGTTATCAAGAGCCAGCCCCTACGGTTGGTTTTGAACTTGCTAGCCCAAAGGGAATCCCGGGCGTATCGGGTTTGAAGGCACTCTACTACATTGCCGTGGTGCTGCCCTCAGCGCAGGCGGATGCGGTAAAGACACTTCAGCATAGGGCACATACCGCGTACCATAGCCGTGCAGCCCTCCGATCACCTCCGCACATCACGTTGCGAGCACCGTTTCGACTGCCGCTGGATCAGGTCGGGGGTCTCAAGCAGGTTCTGACTGAGTTTGCCTCGAGTTACCCGCCTTTCTCCGTTGAACTGGGTGGTTTTGGCTGTTTTCCACCCCGGGTGGTATTTGTCCGTGTAATTGAAAATCAGATGTTGTCCGCGATTCAGCACGATCTGATTAAAACTCTGACCGAAAATCAGATCGTCGGCTCTGGCGAACAGGCGTTGCGTGCTTTTCATCCGCACATCACCATCGCATTTCGCGATCTGATCCAGCATCACTTCAGGTCACTGTGGGGTGAGGTTGAACATAAGTCCTTTGTCGACCGGTTCACAGCCGGAGGTATTACTTTACTGCGGCACAATGGAAAAATCTGGGCCGCAGAGGCCGACTTTCTATTCGGACAAAAAGAGTTCGACGTCCGGACTCGGAAGTTAGAAAAATAAAGAGCGATTCCGGAGTCGTGACCAGGATGTGCGGTGGTTGCCGGCGCACCTTGGCGCGTTCAGCCTGTGGTGTGTCGCCGGTGCGTACGGCTGATCGGATCGACAGCGGACTGGGTGAAGGTAATTCCTGTGTGATACCCACCAGTGGCGCTTCAAGATTTCGGTTGATATCGTTAGACAGGGCTTTGAGTGGAGAAACGTACAAAATACGGGTTTCATCAGGCAAGCCGAACAGTTCACCGTCGCGCACCAGTTCGTTAATGACCGCAAGAAAGGCCGCCAGGGTCTTGCCCGATCCAGTGGGCGCGGCTATCAAAGTGTGTGAACCCCCCTGAATAGCCGGCCAGGCTTGTACCTGTACTTCGGTGGGTTGATCGAACTGGCTGTTGAACCAACTTGCAACGGCTGGGTGAAAATAGGAAAAAGGCATCAAGACATTGTAGTGCCTTAGAGGCTCATTGGATGAGTATTCACAGTGCGTGTCGGCTGCGTAGAGCCCGGTTCTTGGGCCACGGGAGATTCGGTTATCATCGTGCCGAACTGAATCAAAATTGAGGAACTGAGGATGGCCATATCGCTTGAACAGGCCCAAATCATCGCAACGGCCAGCTTGGTTAAAGCCAGGGAGTTGGCTCTAAAACCGGTCAGTGTGGTGGTGTTGGATCCAAGAGCCACCCTGGTTGTGGTGTTGTCTGAAGATGGCGTCAGTACGCTGCGGCCCCGTATTGCCCAGGGGAAAGCCAATGCGGCCATTGCGATGGGTATGGGCACGCGGGCGCTGATGGCACGCGCCGAACAACAGGCCTACTTCATTCAGGCGGTCAACGGCCTGGCTGAGGGCAATTTTGTGCCGGTACCCGGTGGTGTTCTGATCCGTAATGAGACCGGGGTGCTCCTGGGCGCGGTTGGTATCTCAGGTGATACGTCGGACAACGACGAAGCAGCCGCTGTTCACGGAATTACCGCAGCGGACCTGGTCAGCGAAACGGGTTAGAGAGGTGGTTATTTGGAATGAGCAATCAGAACAACGGACAAAACTCAAACGGTACTGAAATATGACCAGACAGATTTTTAGCTGGGACGAAATTGATCGCTACGGGTTTGATGAAGATGGCAGTGAAGCTCAGATTATCAGTGGCGAACATATGCATCTGATCCGGGCGGTTTATGAACCTGGGTCGACCTACCCCATGCATTCCCACCCGCATGAGCAGTTCAGTCTACTACTGTCCGGGCAGATTCTTTTGACGGTGGGCGATGAAACGCGAGAGATCGGCCCTGGCGATGGCTGGTATGCAGCCGGCAATGTACCGCATGGTGGTCAAATTATCGGTGATGAAAAGGCAGTATTTATTGATGTGTATTCGCCAGCGACGCGCTGGATACTCGATATACTAGATACCGGGCAAAGATTACCTCCTGTCGGATCGGTGGACTAGACGCTGTTTGTAAACACACATTCAAAATGAATGATGGCGATGGAACTGAAAAACACATTTGCAGGTGATGCACCGTCGGAAGCCGTTGCTGCGGCGGTTGCAGAGGATGGGTATGCTGTCGTGCGTGATGCGGTCGACGCCGATACGGTTGCTGCCGTAAAAGCCGATCTGGCGCCTTATTTTGAGAAAGCACATGACGGGCACGAAGAGTTTTATGGCAAGCTCACCAAGCGGTTCGGGGCGCTGCTTGCGAAGTCGACTGCTGTTCAGGCGCTGTTGGTTCACCCCACGGTGCTGGCGGTGGCGGACGACGCCTTGTTGCCTCATTGTGTCCGCTATCGTTTGCACTATTCTGGTGTGATGCACATTGAGCCGGGAGAAACCCGCCAGGTCCTGCATCGGGATATTGGTCTCTATCCGATTGCGAACCCGTGCCCCCCGTTGACCGTGGCGACGATGTGGGCGCTCAGTGATTTTACCCGGGAGAATGGCGGTACCCGCCTGATACCCGGGTCGCATCTTTGGTCCAGTAACCGAGTACCAAAACCCGAGGAAGTTGTGGCCACTGAAATGCCGGCAGGTTCAGTGTTGATTTATACCGGAAATACTATCCATGGCGGTGGTGCGAACCGTGCAGAGGGTTCACGCAGTGGCGTTGCTTTGCACTACAACCTGGGCTGGTTGCGCCAGGAAGAGAACCAGTATATGGCTGTGCCGCCGGAGTTGGCCCGACAGTTGTCGGACCAGATTCAGGAACTGATCGGATATTCGTTGGGCTCGAGCAGCCTGGGCGTTGTGGACCACATAGATCCTAAAGACTATTTGCATGGGGTACGTGATCCAGCGCAAAGTAGTCTCAGCTCACCAGAGATGGAAAAGCAAGTTCAAGCATTGTCGAGGTTTCATATCAGCCACAGTGAAGACGGGCTTCCGAACTACTACGACGTAGATACCGATTAGTGTAGTAGGTTTTAGTGTTTGCTTGTGTTCTTACGCAGATACTGACGAATGAGTTGTGATGGATGATCATTTCTTAGCGGACGACTTTCTAGAGGAACCATGGTGGTGGCATGCTGCGCCTCGGCCTGCACAGTCCTCGGTGGACAACTTTCCGGACCGCGCCGATGTTGTCGTAGTAGGCTCTGGGTTTACGGGCCTATCGGCCGCGCTGACCCTTGCCAGGGCGGGGCGCGATGTTGTGGTATTGGAATCAAATTCCCCTGGTTATGGTGCGAGTTCGCGTAATGCGGGTTTTGTTGGGCGAACACTCAAACACAGTTTCGGTGCACTGATACAGGCCTATGGCCTTGACTACGCAATGCAGGTGTACCGGGAACTCGACACAGCGTTTAATCTGGTGTTCGAGCTCGTGGCACGGGAGAATATGCACTGTTATCTGACGCGCTGTGGTCGCTTTATGGGTGCCCTGAATGGCGCGCAGCGGATGTTGATGTCGGATGAACTGGAGTTGCGGCATAAGCATCTCGGTCACCCGTTTCAGATGATCTTGGAATCTGAGCAAAGTGAAGAACTTGGTTCCAGTCGCTATGTTGGGGGTGCGCTGATACCGGATCTGGGCAGTATTCACCCAGGGCTCTACCATCTGGGGTTGCTGAACACTGCACGATCGGCCAGTGCACGAATCATTGGTCATACACCGGTGATTGCAGTTCGACCTGATGGGATCGGTTTTCAAGTTGATACGCCACGGGGTGTTTTGACCGCTAGAGATGTGATTGTTGCCACCAATGGGTATACCAACCGCGGTGTACCCTGGTTGCGGCGCCGAGTCATTCCTTTTCACGGTTATATGATTGCGACAGATATTTTGTCCGAAGACGTGATTACCCAGATTCTGCCCAATAACCGAACCTTTCATGATTACAACAACAACCTGGTGTACATCCGCCAGGCGCCGGATCAACCTCGTCTGCTTATGGGTGCTTATACCGGTGGCCCAGTTGATCGATTATTCACGAAAGCCGAAAAACTAAAGAGCCGTCTGGATGTTATCTTCCCTGAATTGAGAGGGGTAAAAATCTCGCGAATCTGGAGCGGCCAATGTGCGGGGACATTCGATTTGTGGCCACACGTGGGTATGCACAATGGGGTGCACTACGCGCTGGGGTACTGTTTTGCCGGACTGCCGATGGGTACTTACCTGGGTGACAAGGCAGCAAAACAAGTTCTTGGGTTACCAGAAGCTTCAACTGTATTTGCGGATCGTACGTTCCGTAGTCACCCTCTGTACACAGGAAATCCGTGGTTTGTCCCACTCGCGTTGCGTTGGTATGACCGACAGGATGCAGCCTATTCATAACTGCTTTTGCGACCACGCTTAAGAGAAGACGTTCACATTACAAAGTAACGTTTCTCTAGAGGCTTCAGATAAAGAACAAGAGGTCTGAAAAATGATGTCAGCCGCACTAGAAAATGAACTTAACCAGTTATGTGATGAACAGCCGTTCCACACGGGCTGGTCTGTCAAAAATCTGCGAACAGGTACTGTGCTGGAACGTCATGGTAGTGTTGTGGTGCCATCGGCCAGTACCCGCAAGATTGCGATCATGATGGCAGCGCTAAAGGCGGTGAATGAGGGCGAGCTGTCGCTGTCCCAGCCAGTGACCATGGCATCTCGTTTCAAGAACAACGATTCCGGTTGTTTTCAGCATTTACAGAGTGATTTTGTGATCCAGCTTCAGGACGCTCTGGTCATGATGATTATCGTGAGCGACAACACATGCACTGGGGCAGTAGCGGACCTGGTAGGTCTCGAAGCGATCAATGCGTTGTGCCAGTCTATCGGTATGGCAGATACGGTTCACCGGTATGGTATTCCACCTGCCGGTATGGCGGGCTATCTACCGGCCGAGAAGACTAATTCGACCACACCTGCTGACGTTGCANGGCTTCTCGAACTCATTTTAAAAGGTGTGCACGACAACAATCTGGCCAGCCACCTGGGATGTACGTCGGAGTTATGCCAGTTGGCTATCGACATTCTGAGCTGGCAGCGTTTGCGAAACAGGATACCAGCTCGTTTNCCTCTAGGGACTAAGGTTGCACACAAAACGGGNACTACAGCTAAGAACTATAACGATGCGGGTATTGTCTATGCCGATGGTGTGCCGTTGTTCCTGATCAGCGCCTATACCGACAGTGTACCCGTTGAGCTACCCTCAGGTGACCCCGGCCATACCGTGGCCTATGATTTGACCGCCCGGTTGTCGCGTCTGTGTTGGGATGAATTTCTGCAATAAGCGTAAACTGAAGTGGTGAGGAATATGCAAGACGATGTGGACCGACCCAACAGGCGTGGTGGAGATGCTCGTCAAATACAGTGATCGCATCATTTCGCCTTAGCGAAGCAGGGTNAACCGAATTGACAATTNCGACAACGGATTAACAATAGCTATATGGTCATCCGGAGTATTCAATCGATTGTTTTCCTTAGCTTATGCGTAGGATGTGTGTTGTTGAGTGTCCTCAAACCGATAGCCGTTGCCGAGACGACTACGCAGACCTTCGCCAACGCGGATCGCTATGTGGGAGAGATGCAGAACGGCCAGTTTCACGGACAGGGTGCGTATTTTTTTTCAAACGGCAATGAATACGAAGGGNCCTTNNACGAGGGAAAATACCATGGCCAGGGGGTGTTTAAGTTTGCCAGTGGAGAGCGCTACGAGGGACAGTTCAGAGATGGCAAGTTCCACGGNCACGGGGTCTACACATGGGCTGGCGGACTTCGCTTTGAGGGTGTTTGGCAGAACAACCAAAAATGGACCGGCACGATCTACAGCCAGTGGGGGACCGTAGCGGGTACTTATACGGAAGGAAAATGGGAAAGTGCGCTTTAGGTTCTTCTAATCAGAAGTAATCTCCGTTATCAAGTTACCTGTTGTAATCAGCGAGCGGTGGGTAATCGAAATGAACGNACCAGGTATACTTGTCCTTGAAACTATTGGGAAGTTTCAAGATATCTGTCGGTAGGCTGATCGCTGGCTTTCGTAGAACGAAGTAATGGGATTTTGTGAGGGGAGACGATGAACTTTGACGGCGATCTGAGAAAGATCGAGGACATCGACGTCACTCGTTTTGCACAGCAGGCAGCGGAAATTACCGACGCGGATTGGACCGCTAATGCTTTTCGTCAGAAAACGTATGAGGTGCACAAGCAGACCCAAACCATTCGGCTGATCATGGATGAAGACGGTCGTCATCGTGATCCTACCTACCATTCGTCATATCAGACCTACAAAGAGCTGCTGGAGCCAATTGAAATCGTCATCCGGCGACATTTCGAGCAGACCCTAAAAGCCAAGCGTCTGCGGAAGAAGCATGGTCGGGGTTATTTCATCCGCATGATCCTGGTCAAACTTCTTGCCGATGGCAGCATCCCACATCATGTGGACCAGGGAGAGACGCTGGCAAAATCACACCNCATGCANNTNCCGATCATTACCAATGAACAGAACCTGTTTTCGGTGGGTGACACCGAGGTGCATATGAAACCNGGTGAACTCTGGGAGATCAACAATCGGCGGGAACACGGCGTTGTCAATGGCGGCAGCGAGGATCGTATCCACCTGATTGTTGACTATGTGCTGGCAGGCGAGAAGATCATCGATGCAGACGGTGCCACACTGGTGTGTTGAGCACGGGGGTGTGTAATCGCAAACAATGTGTGGTGTGCTGGCTAGGACTATAGACTCGAACTAGATTTACGCTCAATTACGAGGATCAACTCTTTGAAATCTGTTGTTTTAGCAATTCTTGTGAGGTGATGTCCTAATCAGGGGAGCTCAGGATTTGGTTGAGTTCATCAAGATCGATGTGCCCACCCGAGACCACGCAGGCGATCTTTCCGGTGCCGGCACGGCCAGCCAGGGCGGTGGCAACCGCTGCGGCACCCGCACCCTCGGCGACGATGTGATTGCGCTCAATCAGTAGTCTGATGGTGGTGGCCAACTCGTTAACCGACATCAGCAGTGAGTCGTCGACGACGCTACTCAGGATGGGCCACATTTCTTCCGCAACAGAAGGTGCGCCGCTGAAGCCCGAGGCATACCGTGGTGCGGGTTCGGCGGTGATCGTCACGGGTTCGCCGGCCGCGAGTGAGGGCGCCAGGGGTGCCCCGGTGTTCAGTTCACACGCATAGCGCCGGGTGGACGGTTTAAGCAGTTGGATCGCCGAGGCGACGCCGGCGGTGAGTCCGCCTCCCCCAAACGGAGTAATGACAGCGTTGACGTCCGGAAGATCTTCCAGAATTTCAAGGCCGATGGTGCCCTGACCTGCCATGACATAACGATTACTGGCAGGGTGAATGAATAGCCCTACCATACCTGGGTAGTCGTGACTGTATAAGATCAGGTCGAACCACGCGTCCCGGGGAATTTTCCGGATGGATGCGCCCAGTTCTTCCATGGCGGTTAGTTTGGATCTGGCCGCATCTTCGGGCACGACCACAGTTGCTTTGATGCCTATCTCACGCGCAGCCCAGGCGACACCTTGGGCCATGTTGCCCATACTTGCAGTCCACACACCCGCTTCAAGCTTTTCATGGTCAGTATTGCGTATTGCGTTGATTGCACCACGTAGTTTGAATGAACCGATCGGCTGCAGGTTCTCAAGCTTTAGATAGATCTCGGTATCCGCAAGGTCGACGTTCAACTGAACCAGTGGTGTGCGTACCACGGCATCGCGAATATTGTCCTGGGCATGCTGTAATTCTTCCAGCGTCAGAGGTGCATGAGGTTTCATCGAGCAGTAAAGCTATCTTCTGGCTTAGAACGAGAAATAGATTGTCAGTGCAAGGCAGCCTGCCAGGAGAATACAGCCGACCCAGGTCCATGCTGCCTGGTACTTATTGGAAAACAGAAATGACGCTTTAAACCAATCAATGGTTTTCATCCGTTGTACACCTCGAACTGTTCAGCGTCATAAACCAGTGGCTGAACAATACCGCCGGCATCGTCCAGTACCGCCCGTATCGCGGGGACGTCGAGCAGATTGTTCCAGACAGTTGAGAGAATCGGGAACTCAGAAGGGAGATCGATTTCAGCCAGCAGGGCGTTTCGTATCTGAGGCACCAGGAAACAGTCAGCCAGTGTGACCGAATCGCCTACCGCAAATTTGCCGGCACACCGCGTCAGGAGATTCTCGATCGCACCGAACTCGCGGCGGATGAAATGCAGTCGCAATGGATGGCGGGTGGGATTGTCTTTAACCATACCCCATTCACCCATGGCTTGAATAATAAACGGGATGTTCTGATAGGGCTGTGTGTCGGCAGCGATGATCCACATGATGCGCTGGACCTCGGCGCGAATCCAGGGATCAGTCGGTAGTAACGTGATGTCATCGTCGGGTGCGAGAGTTGACTCGATCAAGTCGATTATCGGACCAGACTGCGTCATCTTGCGTCCGTCGGGTAGCAGCAGAATGGGCACTCGACCTTCAGGGTTTAAGGCGGTCAGGTCGTTGGTGCCCAGACGTAGTGTTTCCGGATGGTTATCCGGCAGTGTAAAAACGAGTATTCCGCGGTGATCTGTTTTGAGCCCGGTGCTTACCAGATCAACCGTACCGGGTGCTATGCCGCGACACCGTAAGTACAGCGTTACCCGCATCGAGGCACTGCTGGCCGGGTGATAGATTAATTGCAATGCCAGTCTCAGATATCAGTATCGGTTCTAGCGCTCGATGGGTTAGATCACGTCTGCTCGTAGATCGGGACGATAAGCGCCCGCCCGATGGTTGTCCCGAACATGTTGAATCCGCAGATAGCAGCCGAGACTTCTTCATTGATCGGTAGGTTTTCAACGTTTAACGCATGGATGGCAAACATGTAGCGGTGCGGACCATGGCCGGGTGGTGGTGCTGCGCCAAGATAACCCACCAGCCCTGCGTCGTTCTTCAATTGTTTTGCACCATCAGGCAGTCCACTGCCGTCCTGGGCGCCGGAGCCGTTTGCCAGTTCCGTGACGGTTGTTGGAATGTCGTACACCACCCAATGCCAGAAACCACTGCCTGTCGGTGCATCGGGATCGAAGCAGGTCACGGCATAACTTTGTGTATCATCTGGCGAACCCGACCAGGAAAGATGAGGCGAGACATCTTCACCCCCGGCGCCCAAGATTCCGGACACATGGGGCATAGCCAGCATCTCTCCTTCTGCGACATCGTGACTTGATGCCTGAAATGAGGGGACGGACGGCAAAAAATCATAGGGACTGGGGGCTCGATTCATAGTGTTCTCTCTTAGCGTGCCGTGTAATCGGGTGGTCATATTAATTTACCATGCAACGCACAGCGCCAGGATACGGGCTGAAGTTGTTCAAACTAGCCCAGTTTCCCGCACGGTAGTCAGGTATGCTGCCGAGCCTATTCTGGCATTGTTTCTCCAGAGCCGCCAAAATCCTCCGGGAAGTCCTTGAATTTTGGCAGCCCATCCTTGATCGGCATGATGGTGCTTTCGTAGTTAACGTGGATTGCCGGCTGGAAGTCGAAGTCCTCAATCACAGAGGCGTACACGTCGACCAATCCAAAAGGGATGTGGTCCGTGAATACATGGCCACCGCATTTTGTACACCAGGACCGGTTATGCCCTTCTGAACGGGCATAGCTTTGAATGTTGTCCTGACCCTGGGTCACGGTCATCTTGTCACGAGGCCACAACGCGGCACCGTTTACCGGGCTGGCCGACCAGGCACGACAGTCCTTACAGTGACAGACCAGCATCGCTTGGGGATCACCTTCTACTTCTACTGAAACCGCACCGCACATACAACTGCCCTTATGCGTTGTCATCTATAGCTCCTTTTTCTGGGTAAATCGACATTGTGTGAAATTATTGCCGCAAGTTTCGTTTAGGTTTTATATATTACATGTATTGTCTGGCAGTGTTTAGAGGGTGATGTAACATCGGCCACAACAGTCAATACCAGCAAGTTTTTTGACGTACAACTTTTAGGCAATCAACCACGCTTCGGTGACGATTTCGAACCAGTGACAAAGCCAGATCCTCAGAATTACGTTCACGGCTATTCCGAACGAGAGACCGAACGGCTTTATGACCAGGCTGGGTCAGTGCGGCATCTGATTCATCACGAACTCCGCTATCCACCAGGTTCGAAGGTGCTTGAAGCGGGCTGCGGGGTGGGCGCACAAATCGTGACGCTTGCACAAAACAGCCCCGAGGCTCACTTTTATGCAGTTGATTGGGCGGGAAAATCACTCGAGTTAGCGCGTGATGCGGTTACCCGTCAGGAAATTACCAATGTGGAATTTTGTGAAGCTGATCTGTTCGATCTGCCGTTTGAACCGTCCTACTTCGATCATCTTTTTGTCTGTCACTTGCTGGAACATCAGGTCGAACCAGTATCCGCGCTGACAGCAATTCGCAAACACCTCAAGCCTGGCGGAACGGTGACCGTGTTTGAAGGGGATCATGGCTCTTGTTATTTTTATCCACCAAGTGAGGATGCCCTGATGGCCTGGAACTGTCTCATTGAGGTACAGCGCCGGCTGGGTGCCAACTCACTGATTGGTCGTGAGCTATTCCCGTTGATGACACATGCCGGGTTCACCCGAGTGCGGGTTGAGCCCAAGATGGTGTATATCGATCAATCCCGCCCTGAGCTTATGGAAAGTTTTGTTCACAAGACGATTATTCCTATGGTCGAAGGCGTCAAGGATCAGGCTCTGGAGATGGATTTGATCGATGCATCATCGTGGGATAATGGGATCAGTGATCTGCATAGGATCCGGCATTTAGAAACGGGAATATTCTGCTATACCTTTTTCAAAGGCAACGCAATCAAGTAATGGGAAGCTGCAAGACGATACAAGCCGTTTACCCTGTCTGACCGCACAGACAACTCAGGAGATAGTCATGGTTGAAACCGATCAAGCCGTTGAAGAATTCCTGCGACAGACGCTCGTTGGCGTTATCAGTACCATTGACAAAAACGCCCGTCCACGAACGGCGCCCATATGGTTTCACTGGGAAAATGGATCGGCGTATATGTTTACGGACCGGAGCTCTTTAAAGTGGAAAAATATCCAGCGCAACCCGTACGCGTCACTGTGTGTGGACTGGCGGGAGCCGCCTTACAGGTCGGTCATTCTTGACGGGCTGGTTGAGGAAGTCGATAGGTCGCTGTATGAACTGGTACTGATGATGGCACTGCGCTACTACGGCGATGA
>PCBE01000074.1 GCA_002731295.1 Acidiferrobacteraceae bacterium
GCAAAGGCTCGTTCTATTTCACCATCTAGATCCCGTGCTTCGGCGATGCCCGAGTCCTTGGTTGCCATAAAAGTACCTGGGGTGATCCAAAACCAGTTGATCGCGGCGTTTAGGCCCAGATAACATTGCGGCAGTCGATCGGGTTTGTCAGTAGGGTTTCCAAAGAAAAGGCAAGTGAAGCGATTCCCTATCAAGTCATCGAGCAGTGTGATGGAGCGGTCGGGCAGTTCTAATCGTGGCTGTATAAACAAACGGCGCAGTGTGGCTTCTAGACGAGGTTGCTGGAAGGCATTTCTGCGCGGGTAGCCGAATTCACGGGTCTGGGGCTCAACTTTGGCAAAACACCGACCCGTGGCTGTGAAGTACCAGGAGCCGTAGTCCTGAGCGACGTCGTCCAGTACTTCTTTGATCAGACCGACTGATTGGACTGTTCTCAGGGCCTCATCGTCAATGGATACGGCCCGTGGTTGTGAGACAGTCGACTCGTGTTGCTCGACCAGCAGTGTTTTTATGCCGTCTTGTCCAAGCAGATTTGTTGTGATCAGACCGGTCGGACCAGCACCGACCACCACTACTTGATAATGTGTATCTTGAGTTCCAGGCACTTTTGCTTGAGCCACGCACTTCCGAGAAAGAAAGATCAGCCTTTTCGAGCGCCAGCCTAATCAATCGATTCTGCTTCAATAGGATTCTTAAGGATGCCGATTTTGCTGATTTCAACTTCAACAACATCACCTGGCTTCATGAAGACCTGGGGATCGCGTTTAAAGCCGACACCGCCCGGAGTTCCACTGACGATCACATCACCTGGCTCAAGGCGCGTAAACCGGGAGATATAGTTGATAAGAACGGGAATCGTAAATATCAAAAGATCGGTTGTCGCATGTTGCATGACTTCGCCGTTGAGGCGTGTGGTCAGGGTAAGGGTGCTTGGATCGGGTATCTCGTCGGTGGTGACGAGCCACGGGCCGAATGGGCCGGTATGGCGAAAATTCTTACCCGGCGTGAACTGGCTGGTGTGTCGCTGCCAGTCTCTAACGGATCCATCGTTGTAGCAGGAATAGCCTGCGACATGTTCCAGCGCTTTGTCTTCAGGGATTTTCCAACCACCAGAGCCAATGACTACGGCGAGTTCCCCTTCGTAATCGAAACTGGTTGATTCCGCTGGCCGCCACATGGCTTCACCATCACCAATCTGGCTATTGGCAAACCGGGTAAACAGGGTAGGGAATTCAACTTCAGGACGTCCAGTTTCTTTCCGATGGCTCTCATAATTAAGACCCACACAGATTATTTTGTCGGGGTTGGTAATGGGAGGTAGAAGCTGGACATCGCTCAGAGCGACCCGTGGTGCGGTGTCGGCACTGCTTGAAATCAGCTTGGGATAGTCATCACCGATCAGAGACTTAAGATCGGGATGTGTACTGCCCAGCGTTTGTCCAATGTCGGTAATTGTATCGTTATCGACAAACCCATAACTCTGTTTCCCTGATCGGGTGAATGTGACTAGCTTCATAAGATTCTCCTAGCTGCGAAGGTAACCGGATCCCCACAAGTTCAGTGCCTTTTCACCATGTGGCCAGATGCGCACCTGGCGTTCGGAGGTCAGCTGTTCCAGTTCAGCCGAGATCTCCACCCAGTTACCGTCGGGATCGTTTATCATAAAAAAAAGATTATTGCCTGGGCCATGTCGTCCAGGTCCCCAGACGATTTTGACATCCAGATCGGCCAGGTGATCTGCCCAATCCCGGATGAGGCTCCATTCTCCGGCTTCGTAGGCATGATGGTCCAGTCGTTTTTCGCTGGCTTTGAAAAAGGCAAAGCTATGGTGTTCATCGTCGCTGTTTAGAAAACAGGCACGAAGATCACCAGTTTCATCCTCGACGCGGTCTGTAATGGCAAACCCCAGTTGTCCTGCATAGAAATCGAGCATCGGAGCCATCTCGTCTGTAGCCACAACGAGGTGTTGTAGCCGCGCCGGCATCGCGGAGTTATTTGAAATAGCGGTAGAACGACCAAACACCAGTCGATTGTTATCAGGATCCGTCAGTGAAAATGCATGATCAGAAAACAAGGGACTTGGTGACTCATCCAGGGTGATGCCGGCACTTTCCAGGCTACGGCGAAGCTGTGTCAGGCCTGCATCGGAGTCGAATCCATAGGCACCGAATCCCAGTTTGCGTGAGGAACCACTTCCAATCAGCAGCTTCCTTTCCGCACCTTCAACCATAATCAGTGACCCCTGGATCGTTTGGGTCATGCGCAGGGTTTCGCAGTAGAAGTTGGCCAGATTGCTCGGATCGTCTGATTCGAGCATTACATGGTCGAGCCGGGCCGGGTTATCTTGCCAATGAATAGTCACGAGTTGCAGGCCTGATGATTATGTCCTTGTTGATCCTGCCCAGCGTTCAAACAGGTCTTCGGGTAGTTCAATGTCAAACTGATCGAGTACTCGATTTACAGTCTGATTTATCAGGTCGTCAATTGTAGCTGGCCGATGATAGAAGGCGGGCATAGCGGGAAGAAGTGTTGCACCAATTTCGATCGAACGAGTCATCAACTGCGTATGGCCCAGGTGTAACGGCGTCTCCCGAAGAACCAGGACTAGTTTTCGTTGTTCTTTGAGAACCACATCAGCAGCACGCACAAGCAGATTATCTGCATAGCTGTTGGCAATGCCGGAAAGCGTCTTTATCGAGCACGGGATAACGGCCATGCCGGACGTTTGGTAAGAACCAGACGAGACGCTGGCGGCGATATCATGATCTGGAAACACCTCGTCCGCCAGTTGCTCCACCTGATCCACTTTATAGTCTGTTTCCAGCACTATTGTACGCTTGGCAGCTTTACTGATGATTAGGTGGGTGTCGATTTCCGTCAGTGTCTGAAGAACCTCAAGCAAGCGGATGCCATAGATCGCGCCACTGGCGCCGGAGATTCCAACGATAAGGCGTTGTTTCATCCCCTGACGAGTCCGATTCTGGCCTTTGGCCTGGCTTGATCGTTGGCGGCTTCGGTCAAGCGAGTCTGTTCCTGTGAGGCCTGGATTCCAGCATGGTGCTGGGTATGGCGCACATCCAGACGGATACGGTCCTTGAGCGACGGTCCACCGCTGTGCCGGTGGCTAGCGCTAACATCATGTCGGATCCGCTCTTTGAGCGAGGGGCGGGTCGCGTGTGCGACGGCCATCCTGATATCGGCTGCGATTCGCTCTTTCAACGGCAGGCTCTTTGCTCGGGGTTGCTCAATTTCCGGTACCTGGATCGAATAGTCGCCGATGTCAACTGGTTTGTAGTTGGCTCTGTCGTATTCAGTGGTGTGTGGATAAGGTCGGCAACAATCGAAACCGACCTTCGTGCCGAGGTAGTCCGGAAAAGTGGGATTCAGGCCGTGACCGAAGCTGTTTTCTATGGTGACGATACCGGTATTCGCGTTTAGACGCGTAGCCATAGCCCATTCGACGTCGGATGAGTTGCGAATATCGACATCTTCATCAACGACAGTGACCATCTTCAGTGGCGGAAAGGCGCTGAAGGTGGCCATGACCGCCTGTTTAGACCAGCCGGCACGTTGCTGTTCGATTTGAACGACAGCGTGGTAGAACCCGCATCCGCCATGGCTAAAGTAGACATCCCGGGTCCCGGGAACCTGACGTTGCAGGGTCGCCAGCACATTGGCTTCTCCCAGCAGTCCAACGGAATTCCATACTTCGCTGCCGGATAAGATGGTCTGGAATACAGGATTGGGCCGTGCATGAATGGCACGGACATGCACAACTGGTCGAGGCTCACGACTTGCGTAGTAGCCAGTAACTTCTGCAAAGGGACCTTCATCACCGAGCTCGCCTGGAATCATTTCGCATTCCAGCGCGTACATGGCATTGGCCACGATGTGTACCGGTAGGGTGCGGCCGTGTACCAGTTCGAGCGCGGCACCATGAAACTCGCTTGCAATCCCAAGTTCGTCCGTGTCCGGCGGCGCAGCTTCGGCCGGCGTAGCAGCTGCAAAATGGAGACCTGGGCCAACACCACAATTCAGGGAGAATGTTAAGGATTCATTCCTCTGCTTTGCTTTTTCTAGGTACAGACCCAAATGCCGGCCTGCATCGATGTTGATGTGAAGGGTATCTTTGTTGACAACCATGAACCTTTGAATAGAAGCGTTTCGCACACCGGTTTCTGGGTCCCGCGCGATGACAACCGCCGCGTCAAAATATGGTCCTCCATCTTTTATAGCGTGAATGGGTATAGGCAGAGTCGATAGATCCAGTGGGTACGTGCCCCCGTCAAGAATCGGCCCGTGTTCGACCATGACTGGGGGTACAGGATTTTTTTGCCAGTTCTGGATACAGCCACTGACAAAGCCCGCCAGGGTAGCCTCTTCCTGCGCCATCAGTTGTGCCAGTAATTCTCTTGACCAGTACAGGCCCGTGAACACGGGCACGTCGTAACCTTTTACCTTTTCGAACAGCACCGCGCGCGGTGTCGATTCGAAGTGGGCAGCGATGCCGGCAAGGTCAAATTTTGGGTCAACCTCTGTGGTCACGCGGGTTAGTCGGCCACATGAGTCGAGGTGGTCAATGATGGTTCTTAGATCAGCTAGATGATTGGCGGTCATGTCTATACCTCGGCGATGGTCTACAGGGTGGCTAGAGAGCGATGACGCACTCACCCAGTCGGGCCCGAGCTTCCCACTTTGACTTTGATGACATCAGGATAAGTATAAAGACGCAGTAAATCAAGATAGTTACGTTACAGACTGTAACTAGATTCTTGATCTGTGCCAGCACGATCTTTGAATGAGTACAAATCAGCTATTTAGGGAGCAAAAAAAACGACTTTGCGTTAAGACCGAGTATTTTCGATTGCTCGTCAGGGGAAATACTCGCGGCTGAACGTATCAGTGCGCCCATATCCTGTTCACCGAGGGGAAAAGGGTAGTCCGTGCCGAACATCACGCGCTCCTCACCCATGACGTCGATCAGCAAACGTAGCGCAGCTTCGTCAAAAACGGCCGAATCGACACTGAACCGGGATACGTAGCTCGACGGGAGATTAGGGCATTTTTCGCGAACAATATCGCGCTGACGCCAGGCATTGTCTACTCGGCCGAGCAAAAATACAAAACTACCACCGCCGTGCGCGAAGCACAGTTTGAGAGATTCTGGAAGTCGCTCAAAGGCACCGGAAAGAATCAGGTACAGTATGGAAAGTTGAGTCTCCGCCGGCATCGCGACCAGCCACTGCATCATGTAGCGATCCATTCTTTCCCGACCCAGCATGTCCCAGGGGTGGACCAGTACAGGCGCATCGATACTGGCACAATGCTGAAGAAAGGTAATGAGTCCTTCGTCGTCAAGATCCCGGTCAGCAACATGATTGCCAATTTGGACTCCACGGTGACCGTGGGCGATTGCGCGTTCGAGTTCGCGGCAGGACGCATCGGTATCCTGCAGGGGTACCTGAGCGAGTGCGGTGATGCGCCCGTTTGATCGGGCACACATCTCTAGCGCCAGATCGTTGAACAAGCGGGCACAATCTTCAGCTTCACTGAGCTTGCGCTGATAGGCAAAGAGCAACGGGGTCACACACATGATCTGATGGTGAACACCGTCACGGTCCATCTCTTCGAGTCGTTTACTGATATCCCAACAGGCAGAGTACACGGGTCTGTATTCACGTTCGCCCAGCATCAGCATACCGCGATCGTGATCGAGCCGTCTCAGCCAGGGCCAGTCCGGAGTTCCAAACCGGGTTGCCAGATCCGGCCAGGTCTCCGGCAAAAAGTGACTGTGGATATCGATGGTCTCCATGAACAAACCTCAGACAACGGCCCATCCAGCTGGTGGTTCTTGGCCCGGGTGAATCGCCCCACAGTGGGGACAGCATCTGTGCGATTCGTTTTCATAAAAAGCGTCAAACAATGGCGGGAGGTCCGCGACGATGTCCTTGATCTCTACTTCCACTCGATGTACCAGTTGGCCACAGTCGAAGCAGAACCACTCGAAGCCGTCTTTCATCCCGGAATGCCGGGCACCTTCAACCACCAGGCCGATCGAATCGACGACGGGCCGTTGAGGAGAATGGCGAACATGCGCAGGTAGAAAGAAAACCTCACCTTCGCGTATGGGTATATCGTAAATCTCTCCGTTTTCGGCAATTTTTAATAGCATGTCCCCGGCATACTGGTAGAAGAACTCTTCTGCCGGGTCATCGTGGAAGTCAACGCGTTGATTGGGGCCGCCGACCACCATCACCACCATGTCGGACTGCTCGTCGAATAGATGTTTATTTGCAACTGGAGGCTTGAGCAGGTGCTGATGCCGTCGTATCCAGTCCTCGAAATTAAACGCTGCGCGCTGCGTCATAAAAGTACCCCGGTGGTCTACTGGATTTAAGAGTAGGTCGTGTTAGGTCCATTGTAATCAACAATTGGTGTGGACTCATAATTCATGCCGTGGCGCCCATATTGTTTTATCTGGGGCACAAGAACACAGCATCAGCGTGAGAGTTGGCCAGTTGGACTATTCTTGGTGAAAAAGAATCAGCTGAGGCGACCTGTTACAACCTGCCCAGATTTAACCACACAAGCNGGNTGCGGTGCGCCGATGGGGTAACATAACTCAGCGGGNTNNGNGGCGTTCCNGAGCGCNAAATCNGCCCGTTTTGCCGGTTCCAGTGNNCCTCNGTCGTGGAGTACCCCAAGCGCCCGNGCGGCTGCAACAGTGACGCCTCGCAAAGCTTCTTCGGGCGTCAGTGCGAAAAGTATGCACGCCATGTTCAGTGCCAGAAGAATAGACTCCATGGGCGAGCTTCCCGGNTTCATATCGGTTGCAACAGCTATATCCACACCGCACTCACGAAACGCCTTGACTGGTGGTCGTGTGGTTTCGCCAAGATAGTAAAAAGCCCCAGGGAGCAGCACCGCTACGGTGCCGGCAGCGGCAAGTTTTTTTGCGACATTCGCGTTGGTGTATTCGAGATGGTCAGCAGATAACGCAGCAAATTCAGCAGCGAGGCTGGCACCGCCGGAATCGGACAGCTGATCGGCGTGTAGNCTGACCGGCAAACCCAAGTCAGATGCGGCAGTGAACACCCTGCGGGTCTGNACATTACTGAATGCAATTGTTTCACANAACGCGTCGACGCTGTCGATCAGGGATTCTGAAGCAATAGCTGGTAGCATATGCTGACATACGTGGTCAATATAGTTGTCAGGCTGGCCGGAGTATTCGGGCGGCAACNCGTGAGCACCCAGGAAGGTTTTGTGAACACAGANCGGTAGGTCGTGTTCGAGGCGCTGTGCGATTCTCAACATCTTCGACTCAGTACCGGTATCGAGCCCNTAACCACTTTTGATCTCTACGGTCGTGATNCCCTGACTGATCATTCGTTGAAGCCGTTCTCGNGCGGCATCAAACAGAGCATCTTCGGCTTCATTTCGGGTTGCTTGAACGGTCGANTGAATGCCACCTCCCGCTGCAGCAATATCNGCATATGACGTGCCGGTCAGTCGCAGTTCGAATTCGCNTGCTCGATTGCCACCATAGATAAGATGAGTATGGCAGTCGATAAGNCCCGGTGTAATCAGGCGNCCGCCACAATCAATTNTTCTGCAATCAAGGTGTCCAGCAATCGGNTGGANNGTNTCAGCAGTCCCAATATCCTGGATGTGTTCNCCNGCAACGACAATAAATCCGNGNTCAATTAGGCCGTAAGGTCCGGTTCCGGTTTGCATGGTGGCAATCCGGGCGTTTTCCCAGATGGTTGTNTGGTTCGACATAATTGGGCGTTTGTGNTTTNNGGCTCTTCAGCTGCGTAGNCTGACAACCAGCTCAATTTCAACAGGCGCGCNGCGTGGNAACTGAGCAACCCCAACAGCCGAACGAGCATGGGTTCCAGCATCACCAAATATCTCGACCAGTAGATTCGATGCGGCATCGATTACCGCGGGCTGCTCATGAAAATCTTTCGCCGACGCCACATAACCAACTAGTTTTANCACGCGCTCAATGCGGTCGAGGCTGCCACTGGTCTTCTCGAGTACGGCCAGGCCATTNAGAATGCAGGCTCGAGCACAGGATTTGCCCTCTGTCACGCTCACGTGTTCACCAAGCCGGCCACTGTAAACAAGGCTGTTCGAACCANCGAGCCAGGGCAGNTGCCCGGAGACCCAAGCTAAACCATTATCGATCACGACCGCGCTGTAGCTGAATGCAGGCTCCCGCGGAGCCGGCAATTCGATACCAAGCGCCTGAAGGCGGNTTGACAGTATGNCCATGGTGGCATTTTAGCGTTGGCAGCACGATTCGCCAGAGTTCGTCGTTGTCTATACTTAGCCAGAATCAGACTGAAGGATCGCCTAGATCCAGGAGTTCGTATACAGATGGCTGGTTTCAGAGCTATTCATCGCGTGCGGTGTGAGCAGATTTGGCTGGANGATGGCTGGGCTCGAGAGCAGTTGGTAGAGATTACGNCAGAAGGGTTGATAGCNGGTGTNGGTCCTGCTGGTGAAGCGTCGGTAGATTTGGTGCTNACCGGACCTGTGATTCCAGGGATGCCTAACCTCCATTCNCATTCGCACCAGAGGGTGCTGGCAGGGNTGACCGAAACCCGCACGCCAGGGAAAGACGATTTCTGGGGCTGGCGTGATCTGATGTATCGGGCAAACAGGGCCATAACACCGGATGATTTCGAGTCGATTGCCAGATGTGTATTTATTGAGATGGTCAAACAGGGGTACACCGTGGTGGCAGAATTTCACTATCTGCACCATGCGCCAGGAGGCGACCGATACGCACAAACGGATGAAATGAGCCAGCGATTGTGGTTCGCCGCGGAAGATGCAGGTATTTCGCTGGTGTTGTTGCCGGTGCTTTATACCTACGGGGGATTCGGTCAACAGCCCCTGAAAGGTGCACAGAAACGGTTTTACAACACGCTGGAAGACTATCTGATATTGTTGGATAAGGTCCGGAAGTCTGCGGACGGTGCAGCAAACCGGGGCTACGGGCTAGCAGCGCATTCACTTCGGGCCGTGGCGCCGGAGCAACTGGCGACGCTCGACCGAATATCGCGCGCAGATCACTCTGGTATACCCTTTCATATTCATGTTGCCGAACAACTTAATGAAGTGGATGAATGTATCGCATTGCTGGGTGCCCGGCCTGTTGAGTGGTTGTGTCGGGAGATTGATGTCGATCATCGTTGGTGTTTTATTCACGCGACACACGTGAGTGGTTCGGAACTTGAGGTGATGGCAGAAAGCGGCGTTGTTGTTGGCCTGTGTCCCACGACTGAAGCAAATCTGGGTGATGGCTTGTTTCCTGCAACCGAGTTCGTGGCGTTAGGTGGGAGGTTTGGAATCGGTTCGGACTCGCAGGTTTGTAGCAACCCGGCAAGAGAGTTCCAGCTTCTGGAATATGGGCAACGTTTGAAGTACCACCGACGTGCGCTGGTGATGGATTCTGACGAACGACATAATGGTAATGCGCTTGTACACCGCGCAGTTGCGGGGGGTGGTCAGGCCTGCGGTCGATCACTGACGGGAATTGCTGTGGGTGCGCCGGCTGATCTGATCGAGCTTGATCCGGATTCCCCCAGACTGGCCCTACGCAGTGCGGATGAAGCGTTGGACAGCTGGATATTTTCGGCTTCGGATAACAGCATTCGTACGGTTATTGCCATGGGTCGGGAGGTTGTGACAGAAGGCCGGCATACTGGTGAGACTGTTGCGACAGAACAATTCCTAAATACTCTTAAACGATTAGCTGACAGATCAACCCCATGACCACACTAGAACTTGACCGGGCCCGGATCACCCTGACAGCGGCCCGGCAAATTATTGCTGGGCCAGTAGAAATCGAGCTACCAAAGGATGCCTGGCTGACTGCTGAACGCAGCCGGGCTAATATTCAAGATGCTTTATCGGCTGATGTTGTCGCCTATGGCGTTAACACCGGGTTTGGCAAGCTTGCCAAGACCCGTGTCGATGCTGATCAGTTGTCCGAGCTACAGCAGAACCTGGTCCGTTCGCATGCGGCAGGCGTTGGGGCTCCTTTGAAGCCCGGGGTTGTCCGGTTGGTGCTTTGTCTCAAAATCGTCAGCCTGGCGCAAGGGTATTCCGGGGTCAGGCCCGAACTGATTGATAGGCTGATAGTTATGTCGGCTAATGACATGATGCCGGTCATACCCGAAAAAGGTTCGGTGGGCGCTTCGGGTGATCTCGCGCCTCTGGCTCACCTGGCACTGACGCTGATGGGTGAGGGGCAGGTTTTTTTCCAAGGCTCGATCGTGTCGACGGCCCAGGCACTCAATACTATTGAGCTCAAGCCATTGAAACTAGAGGCCAAAGAGGGTCTGGCATTACTGAATGGAACCCAAGTGTCGACAGCATTAGCATTGGATGCTGTACTGACAGCGGAGCGTAATCTCGCCAACGCAATTATGATGGGCGCGATCTCGGTCGATGCGGCCCTGGGCAGTTACATACCGTTCGATAAACGGATTCACCAGGTTGGGTTGCATCGCGGGCAGCAGAAAGTGGCAGCTATATTCAGAGACCTGCTCGATAGCAGTGAAATCAATCATTCCCATGCTCAGTGCGATCGGGTACAGGATCCCTACAGCTTACGTTGCCAGCCCCAGGTATTGGGGGCATGTTTAGATCAGTTGCAGCATGCAGCTGGAATATGCCTTCGAGAGTCCGCCTCTGTCTCAGATAATCCCCTCATTATGCCAGACACAGGAGAAATTCTTTCTGGTGGTAACTTTCACGCAGAGTCGGTCGCATTCGCTGCCGATAATATGGCGCTGGCCATCGCCGAGATCGGGTCGTTGTCTGAACGGCGAATTGCGATGCTGATTGATTCGAGTATCAGTGAGTTGCCTCCATTTCTGGTAGATGATGCTGGGCTTAATTCAGGGTTTATGGTTGCCCACGTAACTGCGGCGTCACTTGCGTCAGAAAACAAAAGCCTCGCACATCCCGCATCCGTTGACAGTCTGCCGACGTCGGCAAACCAAGAAGACCATGTCAGCATGGCTACTTTTGCTGCCCGGCGACTCGCTGATATGAATGACAATACACAATCAATACTTGCTGTGGAATATCTGGCTGCGGTACAGGGTATAGATTTCCGCAGGCCGCTTGAATCAACCCGTTCAATTGAGGACGCGGTCGAGATTCTGCGCCAAGAAGTGCCGTTTTTGTCGAAAGACCGTGTGTTCACACCAGATATTCAAAAGGCGACCCGTCTGCTTGCCAGTGGTAAACCGGCTAAATCGCTGCCGCCTCTGCTTATCGATCTTAGTGCCTAAGGCGGTTGATCGGATCCATACCGGCAGTTGACTAACGCGGATACTCAGGTAGATTAACTCGCCGGTTCAGCTTCAATTGCAATTATGTCACTCATCAACCGCGAAGTTATCCAACAGTACAACGATGATGGTGTAGCTGTCATACGAGGTTGCATCAGCGATCACTGGTTAGGGGTGCTCAACGAAGCAATCGAACACGATATTCGTGACCCCGGCCCGTTTGTTCACGCCTATCAGTCAGAATCTGGGAAAGGTCGGTTTCACGGCAACCTTCGACTGTGGGAAACTGAGATGCGGTTCCAGGATTTCTGTTTCAACTCACCTTTGCCTGAGATGGCGGCGGAAATTCTTGCATCAGAAAAGATAAACCTGCTCTATGACCAGCTGTTTGTAAAGGAGCCCGAGACGTCGAACCGAACACGTTGGCACAACGATCAGCCTTATTGGGCCATGAGGGGCTGGCAGGTACTAAGTTTCTGGATTGCTTTGGACCCGGTCGATAAACGAAACGGTGCGCTCGAGTTCATACCGGGCTCTCACCGTTGGGGGCGCTGGTTTCAACCCGAGATTTTTGGCAAAGGTCCGGGGATCGAACAGTATGAACGTAATCCGGATTATGAACCGGTACCTGATATTGAATCGGCCCGCGAACATTATGAGATTGTCAGCTGGGATCTTTCCCCGGGCGACGTCTATGTTTTTCATGCATTGACCGTTCACGGTGCCGGCGGCAATTGCAGTGGTGATGTACGCCGCCGCGGATATGCAGTGCGCTATACCGGCGATGATGTGGTTTACGATGCCCGACCGGGGACCAATAAAGGTCTCCGATCTGATGATCATGCCGATGGTGATCCGCTGGATAGTCCCCGCTACCCAGTCGTGTGGACGAGCTAGCCCAAAACAAGATAGCTTCTGTTCGATTGGTAGTTTGCTGTTTGCCCCAGTCAGTTCTCCAGATTCTCAGCTTCGTGACGAAGTACAAATTTTTGTATCTTGCCGGTCGATGTCTTCGGAAGAGGACCAAAGACAACAGTTTTGGGTGATTTATAGTGCGCCAGTTGTTCGCGACAGAAGGTGATAATGTCATCAGCAGTTGCGGTCGCACCTTCATGTAAAGTCACAAACGCACACGGTGCTTCACCCCATTTTTCATCGGATCTGGCGACCACAGCGGCCTCTAATACAGCGGGATGACGGTAGAGCGTTTCCTCTACCTCTAGGCTGGAAATATTCTCTCCACCGGAAATGATAATGTCTTTTGAACGGTCCTTCACCTCGATGTAGCTGTCGGGATGGCGCACCGCCAGATCGCCGGTATGGAACCAACCGCCCGAGAACGCGGAATCCGTGGCTTGTGTGTTTTTGAGGTAGCCCTTCATCACTGTATTACCCCGAATCATGACCTCGCCCATGGTTTCACTGTCCCAGGGCACCTCTTCCATCGTATCGGGGTCTTTGACCGTCGCGCCTTCCAGCGTCGTGTAGTGCACACCCTGGCGGGCCATTCGGGCCGAACGCTCGTTTACGGCAAGATTTGGCCAGTCGTCCTGCGGTACGCATACGGTTGCTGGACCATAAGTTTCAGTCAATCCGTAGAGGTGGGTCACATTGAAACCGTTTTCTTCCATGGTTTCGATTACAGCTGAGGGCGGGGCAGCACCGCCGGTCGCAATTTCCACGCGTTGAGGAAAGCTCGACTTCGATTCGTCCGGCGCATGTGCGAGCATATTTAGGACGATGGGAGCTCCACACATGTGCGTCACATTTTCATCATTGATTAATCTATAGACGACAGCAGGATCGACGTCTCGAAGACAGACGTGGGTCGCCATTGCCGCGGTCACGCCCCAGGTAAATGTCCACCCATCACAATGAAACATCGGCAAAGTCCACAGATAAACGGAATCGCGTCCCAGGCCTACGGTGAACATGTTGCCCAGTGCATTCAGGTAGGCCCCTCGATGGTGGTATACACAGCCTTTTGGATCGCCAGTGGTCCCCGATGTGTATAACAAAGACAATGCCTGCCATTCATCCAGCAGTGGTTCAGGTGCAAAGTTCGGGTCACCTTCTGCTAGAAAATTCTCATAGTCCAGAGCACCCAGGCATTCACCCCCGGTTGCCATTGGGTCGTCGATGTCTACGACCAGCAACTCCCGGTCAATCAGGGCCAGGGCCTCACGGACTGTGTCGGAAAATCCGCAATCTGTCAGGAGTACCTGGGCTTCTCCGTGTTCTAGGATGAATGCAATTGTGCGTGGGTCCAGACGGATATTCAATGAGTTAAGTACAGCGCCCAGCATCGGCACACCATTATGGGCCTCGAGCATTTCTGGAGTATTGGCACCCATGATTGCAACACAATCTCCTTGCCCAACGCCGCGCTGAGACAATGCACTGGCAAGACGACAGGAGCGCTCATAGAACTGGGCGTAGGTGTAACGTCGATCGCCGTGAATGACAGCAGTATGTGCCGGTGCGATCTGTGCGGCCCGGCGCAGGAAGCTCACCGGTGACAAAGGTTCAAAGTTTGCTTCCTGCTGTTGTAGGTTTGCGTCGAAAATCGACATGACTTGCTCCGCGTTTGATCCCAGTAGAGAATGGCGCCCATGATCGTACGTCAGTCGGGCAGATTCAACAATACGCTCGCCCAGTCAGTCATCATGCTCGGATGTACGAGAGCAACTGCGTGCTTGAATTCTATTCTGTCACACGATGTAATAGGTCGATGGTCATCTTACCTGCCGGGTCAATTGTGATCACTATACTTTTTGAACAAAGGCCTATTGCTGGGCGGTTTTGTGACTACTGACTCACATGGTCCGGCCCAGGTATCGGACGGTTTGTCGACCATGCTGACGGTACTGGAGCCCAGTTCGGCGCCGGAGTCTGCGGTACTGGAGAGTAATTTGGCCGTACTTCGTCAGGCCGGAATTCGGGTGCGTTACCAGCGCTATCCTCTAGATGCGGGTGACAGGCAGGCCCAAGTTGGGGTTAATACGCGCGGTCAGATATTGTCGAGTGCACTTTCGGATCCCGAGAGTGTCTATGTGCTGGCAGCACGCGGAGGTTATGGTGCCAGTGATCTGTTGAGACACCTGGACTGGTCCGCATTATCGTCCCTACCCAAAACGGTTGTGGTCGGGTTTTCTGATATCAGTGCCTTGCAGGTCGCGCTGTACGCCCGATTGGGATGGCCCGCGATTCATGGCCCAATGCCCGGATCGTCCTTATGGTCCAATGGGCCAGATGTAGACTGTCTTGTGCGGTTATTATCATCACCTCGACCGTGGAACAGTGCTATCAGGGTTTCGCCGTTTGGCAGCAGTTCGACAGATACCACGGTTCAAGGCACCCTGATCGGAGGTTGTCTCAGTGTGTTATCCGCTCTGATCGGAACACCTTATTTTCCTAAAACACTTCAGGGGCACATTTTGTTTTTGGAAGACACCCATGAAACGGCGGAACGGGTCCTTCGATTCTGGAACCAGTGGCTGGATTGTGATTTGGTGGCAGGCCTGGCTGCGGTTGTGGTGGGTCGTTTCACCGACCTTTCCGGTGGCCACGATGAGGAGTGGCTTGTGACCCGGCTCGCGGAACGATGCACCGTGCCACTTTTCCGTTCACCTGATTTTGGCCATATCTCACCTAATCACCCCCTGGTGATTGGGGCGGATGCTCGAATTAACGGCGGGGTCCTGAAATGGAGGCTGGACTGACCTCAGCAATTCTTGTCAACGATGGTCTCGGCAAGTACCATCGATGGCTTATAGCGAGGGGATTTACTGCGCTCAAAGGAGTCTAAATATGCTGACTGGAAGTATGGTTGCGATGGTTACCCCTATGGGGGATGACGGTTCGGTGGACTGGGTGGGCCTCGAGCGACTGGTGAATCATCATGTGGAACAGGGTACGGATGCGATTGTGTCAGTTGGAACGACTGGGGAATCGGCAACGCTTGACCATCACGAACACATCGAAGTGATCGGCCGTACAGTGGATGCGGCAGCAGGCCGGATACCGGTCATCGGCGGTACTGGAGCGAATTCAACTACTGAGGCTATTGCGCTCACTCGAGATGCTGCAGCGGTAGGTGTCACAGCCTGCCTGTTGGTCGTGCCGTATTACAACAAGCCACCGCAGGAGGGTCTTTTCCAGCATTTCAATTCAATTGCGGCTGCGGTGGCTATCCCGCAGATTTTGTACAACGTTCCTGGGCGCACCGCGGTCGATATGAGTAATGAAACCACTTTACGGCTGGCAGAAATTGACAACATTGTGGGCGTAAAAGATGCCACGAACGACATCGATCGGGGTTGTGATCTAATCGACCGATCCCCGGATGGATTTTCGGTCTATTCGGGTGAAGATGGTACTGCCTGTCAATTGATGTTGGCAGGGGGAAAGGGGACCATTTCAGTTACCGCCAATGCAGCGCCTAACCTGATGCACGAGATGTGTGTCGCAGCGGTGGCTGGAGATACTGACACGGCCGAGATTCTGAATAACCAGTTGGCAGATCTTCATGCGGCCATGTTTTTTCAGTCCAATCCGATCCCCGCTAAGTGGGCTGTGTGCCAACAAGGTCTGATCGGTTCGGGAATTCGTCTTCCGTTAATACCATTGGCCGAGCAGTATCATGATGATGTGCGTGCCGCGCTACAGAAGGCCGGTGTTCTTTAAATTTAAACTGAAGGTTAATTGGGAAAACAGACTATGGAACGCGGAGTAGAACTTTATTCAGGTAAAGCGAAATCGATGCATCTTACCGAGGATCCCGGGCGTTTGATTATGGAATTTCGAGACGACACCTCTGCGTTTGATGGTGAGAAGATCGAGCAGTTGGATCGCAAAGGTATGGTCAACAATCTTTTCAATGCGTTTATCATGACGAAGCTTGAGAATGCGGGTGTTAATACGCACTTTGACAAGTTGCTCAGCAGGACCGAATCGATTGTGAGAAACCTAGATATGATTCCAGTGGAATGTGTCGTGCGTAATATTGCAACGGGGTCTCTGTGCAAGCGCCTAGGTATTGAAGATGGGCTGAATCTTGAACCACCGACGTTTGAATTTTTTCTGAAAGACGATGCCCGCCACGACCCGATGATCAATGACTACCACATCGAGTCTTTTGGTTGGGCAACTCGAGACGAGGTTGCATTGATGAAACGGAACACGTTTCAGGTTAACGAAATCCTGGGAGCGATGTTTGCTGATGCAGGCATGATTCTGGTTGATTTCAAACTTGAGTTTGGACGTTATGACGGCAACCTCGTGCTGGGTGATGAATTTACACCAGACGGTTGCCGTGTCTGGGATACTGAGACCCGAAAAAAGCTCGATAAGGATCGCTTTAGACATGGTCTGGGCGGTGTGATTGAGGCTTACGAGGAAGTTGCACTCCGACTGGGTGTTGACCTCGAAATTGCCGCTATACAGTAGGTTGATTGCGGTGTTACCAGCGTCGTGCTGATCCTCGATGGCGGGTCAGCGGTTTCGCGGTTTCGTATCAGCAAACTGCGTGATCTGGTTCGTGAGAACCTACCCAGTCTAAAAGACTTGTCTGCTCGCTATCTTCACGTTGCATTAACAAAAAATCATCTCTCGGCCAAGAAGCGGGAAACATTAGAGCGCTTACTTGATTATGGCGTCTCAGTCGACACGCTAACCACTGACCTGGAGATAATGGTATTTCCCCGTACGGGCACGATTTCACCTTGGTCGACAAAAGCCACTGATATTGTTCACCGTTGTGGACTGAGTGAGATTGTTCGTCTCGAGCGCGGGGTGTCGTGGAGCGTTCGAGGCGTACTTGAGCTTTCAGCCGTTAGACAGCATCTTATCCCACTGTTATACGACAGAATGACCGAGTCGATAATTCCTGATCGAGAAAATCTTCAGACGTTGTTTGCTGGGTCTGAACCCGGAAAGCTTACGAAGATCGAGGTCCTAGGTGGTGGTCAAGATGCATTGATTGAAGCCAATGAGCGAATGGGGTTCGCGCTGTCGGGCGATGAGATCGATTATCTGGTGGAACAGTATCGAAGTTTAGGAAGAGATCCAACAGATGCAGAATTGATGATGTTCGCGCAGGTTAATTCAGAACACTGCCGACACAAGATTTTCAATGCGGACTGGGTTATAGGCGGCGAGCCTATGCCTGATTCTTTATTTGGCATGATCAGGACGACCCATGAGCGACACAAGCAAGGCACGCTTGTGGCCTACAATGACAATGCGGCGGTAATAGAGGGGCAGGCGGGGTGCTGGTTTTTGCCGGACCCGATGTCCGGTGAATTCAAGCGTATAGCCGAGCCTTTGCACATACTTTGTAAAGTCGAAACGCATAACCATCCGACGGGAATTTCCCCTTACCCGGGTGCAGCGACCGGTTCAGGCGGAGAAATTCGGGATGAGGGTGCCACCGGGCGCGGAGGCAAACCCAAGGCGGGGATCACCGGGTTTTCTGTTTCCGACCTTCGTTTGCCCGGGGCTTCGATGCCGTGGGAATTGCCAGAAATACGTAATNCTCGGCAGGCNNATGCGCTTCAAATTATGCTAGACGGGCCTATTGGNGGTGCCTCGTTTAACAACGAATTTGGTCGCCCCAACATAGGGGGTTACTTTAGGACTCTGGAAGTCGCTTGTGCAAGCGGTATTCGGGAGGTTCGGCGCGGTTACCACAAGCCGATTATGCTGGCCGGTGGGTTGGGNAATATACGCTCTGACCATGTCTACAAAAATACCATGNCGGCTGGGGCTAAACTGGTTGTGCTGGGTGGACCGGCAATGCTGATTGGNTTGGGCGGGGGTGCGGCTTCGAGTGTCGATTCCGGCCAGAGCACAGAGTCCTTAGATTTCGCGTCAGTCCAGCGTGGAAATGCCGAAATGCAGNGACGTTGTCAGGAAGTGATCGACGCCTGCATTGCGCGTGGGCAAAACAACCCGATTATCACAATACATGATGTCGGTGCAGGCGGGTTATCTAACGCTTTGCCGGAACTCATCCATGATTCAAATCTCGGCGGTGAGTTTAGNCTCTCGAAAATTCCGAACGATGAACCGGGNATGTCNCCCATGCAGGTGTGGTGCAACGAAGCCCAGGAGCGTTATGTGTTGGCAGTTTCGCCTGANCAGTTAGAAGAATTCGAAGCCATCTGTAAACGGGAAAGGTGTTTATACAGTGTTGTAGGCGCGGCAACTAAAACGCCNGTGCTCAANGTGAAAGTAGAAACTAGCCCACAGGTAACCCATGAGCCAACCGTACCGGAANGAGTGAGTGAGCCGATTGACCTGGATCTAAATGTGCTGTTTGGCAATACNCCGAGGATGTCCAGAGTCGTGGACCGCAGGCACGACAGTTATCCAGAATTGCAGCTAAACCATGTCAGCATCGGCGAAGCTGCTGAACGTGTACTTCGGTTACCCGGTGTCTCTGACAAAACATTTCTGGTCACCATTGGCGACCGCAGTGTGACGGGTCAGATCGTGCGTGATCAAATGGTAGGACCATGGCAGGTACCCGTCTCGGATGTCGCGGTCACTGCTAGCGGTTTTGAAGGCTATGCGGGTGAGGCAATGGCGTTGGGTGAACGTGCGCCGTTGGCGCTGATTGATCCGGCCAGTAGTGGCCGTATGGCGGTGGCGGAAGCCATCACAAATATTGCCGCTGCCGCGGTCGAGCGGTTGACTGATATCAAANTGTCGGCCAACTGGATGGCTGCAGCTGGACATCCGGGTGAAGATGCCGCGCTTTATGACACTGTAAGAGCTGTTGCGCTGGAATTGTGTCCTGAGCTCGGNATTTCAATACCTGTCGGGAAAGACTCGATGTCGATGAAATCCACCTGGGCGTTGAACGAGACGGCAAACACGGTCGTNGCGCCGTTGTCACTGGTCATATCTGCATTTGCGCCGGTTGCTGATATTCGGCGGACCCTGACGCCGTTGTTGCAGACCACNCTCGATTCCGTGCTCATCTTGGTAGATCTAGGGGCTGGGCTCGACCGACTGGGAGGGTCTGCATTGGCACAGGTATTTGGCCAGATCGGATGTGAGGGGCCGGATCTGGATTCNCCAGGGCAACTTGCAGGACTGTTTGCGGCAACTCGACAGTTAATCGGCGAGCATAAACTGATTGCTTATCACGACCGTTCCGATGGCGGGCTTTTTNTTACGTTGTGCGAGATGGCTTTNGTCAGTCGATGTGGTCTTGAAATTGATCTCGGCAGCGTNNGTGATGTTTTACCGGCACTTTTCAGCGANGAAGTGGGTGTGGTGTTACAAGTCCGGGCTGATGATCAGGCNGCGGTGCTTGCNNGNCTNGACAGNTNTGGACTGGGTGGTTGNTCCAGAGTGATTGGTCGCGTCGAGCAGGATCACAANGANATACAGATCATAGCCGNTGGTCGGGNGCAGTNCCGCGCTGCACGGGNCGATTTNCACCGAGCATGGTCGGAAGTNTCNTGGAAAATGCANCGNCTGCGGGANAATCCTGNCTGTGCTGACNNTGANTATGAACGTATTCTGGACATCACAGACCCCGGANTGCATGCCGANGTATCNTTTGATCTCNGTGAGAACCCTGCTGTTAAGGCNATATTATNGGGGAGNCGNCCNCGGGTNGCGATCCTCAGGGAGCAGGGNGTCAACGGNCAGNTTGAAATGGCTGCGGCCTTCGACCGNGCNGGTTTCAGNGCAGTNGANGTCACNATGAGTGANCTTGCTGCAGGTCNTCGNGACCTTATNGAATTTNCCGGATTTGCNGCTTGTGGTGGTTTTTCGTTTGGNGACGTNCTTGGNGCGGGNCAAGGCTGGGCGAAGTCNATTCTTTATCAGTCTCGNNTNCGGGANATGTTTGAANTNTTNCTNCAGCANCCGGNGCGATTCGCNCTGGGTGTGTGTAACGGNTGCCAGATGCTNGCAGCACTTAAGGAACTNATACCNGGNGCNGAGCANTGGCCNTCTTTCGANAAGAACGAATCAGAGCAGTATGAAGCGCGGCAGGTTATGGTGGANGTGCTGGCATCTGATTCAGTTTTACTGGCNGGTATGGAAGGNAGTTATNTNCCGNTCGCNGTGGCACACGGAGAAGGCAGGGCGACATTNGANTCCAATGTAGNGCTTAAGCANCTCGCGNATAATAATCAGACCGGNCTTCGNTATGTAGACAACCGGGATCAGNCCACGCTGATTTATCCCTACAANCCAAACGGGTCTACAGATGGCATTGCTGGGTTAACTGCTGCGAACGGCAGAGTAACGATCATGATGCCNCATCCGGAACGNGTTTTTCGGACANTGTGTAATTCATGGCANCCNGNTCACTGGGGGGAACACAGNCCGTGGCTTCGTTTATTCCAGAATGCGCGNGCNTTCGCGGCCTNAGTCTGGATCACATTTCCGCATANGAAGGACCGCCACCNCCTTCAGGNGTCACCCAGGTGATGTTCTGGCTTGGATCCTTTATGTCGCACGTCTTGCAGTGAATACAGTTCTGNGCNTTGATCTGAAAGCGCTGACCGCTGTCGTCCTCTAGTACCTCATAGACTCCGGCCGGGCAGTAGCGTTGTGCCGGCTCCTGCCAATTTGGAAGATTAACAATAATGGGGACATTTTCATCGCCAAGTTTCAGGTGAGCCGGTTGGTCTTCCTCGTGATAGGTATTGGTCAGGAATACTGATGAATTGCGGTCAAAGGTCAGTTCACCGTCCGGCTTGGGGTATTCCAAGGCTGGAGCACTGGCGGCATCAATAAAACTGTCGTGGTCGCTGTGTTTGTCGCGCAACGTGAAAGGCAGTTTTCCCCTGAACCAGTTCTGGTCGACGTAGTTGAATGCACCACCCAGGTAGGTTCCGAATTGGTGTAGCGCAGGGCCGAAGTTTCTCGAGCGTTTTAGTTCATCGATCAACCATGAACGTTCCAGATTGGTTTGATAGTGCGTGTGATCCTTGCCGCCCGGATCGTTGTCAGCCAGCACCTGGAATACTGTTTCAGCCACCACCATTCCGGATTTCATTGCGGTATGCGTTCCTTTAATTTTGGCAAAATTCAATGTACCGGCATCACAGCCAACCAGGAAGCCACCGGGGAAAGACATTTTAGGCAGAGAATTAAAGCCCCCTTTCGTGATGGCACGTGCGCCATAGGTGATCCGTTTACCGCCGCTGAGGTATTTCCTGATCTGCGGATGAGTTTTATATCTTTGTAGTTCTTCAAAAGGGTTCAGATGCGGGTTACTGTAGTTCAGGTCAACAATGAGTCCCAGGGCGATCTTGTTGTCTTCCAGATGGTAGAGAAAAGAACCGCCAGTTGCACCGTGTTCGGACAAAGGCCAACCGGCCCCATGAATAACGAGCCCCGGTTGATGAATCGTGGGGTCAACCTCCCAGAGTTCTTTGAGGCCTATGCCGTAGTGCTGCGTAGAGCGTTCATGATCTAAGGCATACTGACGCGTGAGTTGTTTGCCGAGATGTCCGCGACAGCCTTCCGCAAACACGGTGTATTTGGCGTGCAGTTCCATTCCGGGTTCGTAGGTGGGTTTGCGGTCACCGGCAGATGAAATCCCCATTTCTCCTGTCGCGACACCTTTGACGGCACCGAGTTCGCTGAATAGGATCTCGTTGGCGGGAAATCCCGGGAAAATCTCTACACCCAGGGCCTCGGCCTGCTCTCCTAGCCAACGTACGACTTTACCCAGGCTGACGATGTAGTTGCCATTGTTGTGCATGGTTTGAGGAATAGTGAAGTTAGGCACCTTTATGCTTTTGGTTTGATTCCGGTAGAAGAAGACTTCGTCCCGGGTAACCGGGGTAGTCAGCGGGGCACCACGTTCCTGCCAATCGGGAAAGAGTTCTGATAGGGCTCTGGGTTCTATAACCGCTCCCGAGAGGATATGAGCGCCGACTTCGGAGCCCTTCTCAAGCACAACAACACTGATTTCTTTATCATGTTCCTGAGCGAGTTGCATCAGACGACAGGCTGCCGAAAGTCCGGCAGGTCCCGCACCGACAATTACAACGTCGACTTCCATAGACTCGCGTTCTACGGGGATCGTATCCTCAGTCATCAGTTACTGCCTTTTGTGAATCCCAATCGCCGTAGATTAACGGGCCTCAGTGATACATGGAAGCCTCTAATGGGAAAATTCTGCTATAAAGTAAGCAATTTCTAATCGGCCAAGAAATGGCACCTGTCGGAGGATGTAATTTATGGACCTGAGAAATCAATCAGCCGTGGTGACAGGAGGCGCTTCCGGTATGGGCGCAGTCACAGCGAGCGCATTGGCTGCAAGAGGGGCCCGGGTTGCTGTTCTTGATATCAACCAAACAGCAGCACAGGACAAGGCGGACGAATTTGGCGGTGTGGGTATCGCCTGTGATGTGGCTGACGCGGAATCCGCTGCATCTGCTGTAGAGCGGGTTGTGGCCGAGATAGGTCCGCCGCGAGTGGTTGTTAACTGCGCAGGAATCGCTTTAGCGGGCCGCATTATTGGTCGTGATGGCCCCCATGATCTGGGCCAATATCAAAAAGTCATTAATGTGAATCTGATTGGAACATTCAACGTGCTGCGCCTGACCGCTGCAACAATGTCAGAACTGGATTTAATTGGAGACAGTGGTGGGCGCGGTGTCATTATCAACACCGCATCGGTTGCGGCCTACGATGGGCAAATCGGACAGGCTGCATACAGTTCTTCCAAGGGCGGTGTGGTTGCACTGACGCTGCCCGCCGCGCGCGAGCTTGCACGGTTCGGGATACGGGTAATGACCATCGCACCTGGATTAATCAAAACACCGATGCTCTCCGGCCTGCCCAAGGAGGTACAGGAGAGCCTCGCCGACCAGGTTCCTTTTCCACCGAGACTTGGTGAGCCTGAAGAATACGCATCGCTGGTCGAGCATATCATCGACAATGAGATGCTCAACGGAGAAGTGATCCGGCTTGACGGTGCTATCCGGATGCAACCCAAGTAGGCCCGGACCCATCACCTCGAACTGATTGATTACTGTGACCTACCAACAATCGGGCCTGTTCATCGTGTTGGGGCTGCTGTTTGTAATGCTGGTCTGGGGTCGTATTCGATACGATCTCGTTGCGTTTGCTGCCCTGACGATTGCGGTCTTAAGCGGTCTGGTCGACGCAGAAGCAGCTTTTGCCGGCTTTGGGCATCCGGCTACAGTGATTGTGGCCATGGTGCTGGTCGTCAGTCGTGGCCTGGCAAATTCGGGAGCAGTGGAACTGATCGCCCGGTTTGTAGTACGCGGTGGTGCGGCACTGTCTACCCATATCAGCCTGATTTCGGTGATCGGAGCAGCACTGTCGGCGTTGATGAATAACGTGGCGGCTCTTGCATTACTGATGCCTGTAGATATGGAAGCTGCCAACCGAGCCAAGCGCAGTCCTTCTTTGACACTGATGCCACTGTCGTTCGCGACCATTCTCGGCGGTATGGTGACCCTGATTGGTACCCCGCCAAATATCGTTGTTGCAACATACCGCGGGGAAGCGCTCGGGGAGGCGTTCACCATGTTCGATTTTGCAGCTGTCGGTATCGTGGTGGCCGTGGTTGGTGTTGTGTTTGTCTCACTTGTCGGCTGGAGGTTGTTGCCTGCTGAGCGCCGGCGTCACAACACCAGGCAGGAACTACAGGACCTTACCGGTTATGTGGCGGAAGCCCGGGTCACTGAGGACGCCGTGGTCGCTGGTAATGTCCTCGATCAGTTGTACCCGCTGGCGGAGGAGTATGACGTTGCCGTGCTCGGTCTAATTCGTGCGGGTCGACGGATGTCAGGGTTTGCCCGGGGCCGTGTTGTCAGAACCGGTGATTTTGTCGTTATCCAGGGAGGTGTGGAGTCGATGGATAAGTTCATCGGTGCCGCCGGTCTTGAATATGCATCAGCACAGAAAAGTGCTGGCGTTCTGGCGGATAACCAGATTCTAGTAGAGGTGGTGGTCCCGGACGGCGCCCGAATCCAGGGACGTTCGGCGATGAGTCTCCGACTCGCTGCCAGGCACAATAGCATGCTTCTTGGTGTGTCAAGACAAGGTCGCCAATTCAGGGAAAGAATCAGAAAGTTGAAGATCAGAGCTGGCGATATTCTGTTGCTGTCCGGGTCTGAAGACGAACTGTCGGATGTGGCGGGATGGCTGGGCTGCCTGCCATTGGCCGAGCGGGGGCTTGTGGTGATTCAACGAAAAAAAGCGTGGTTGGCAATCGGCCTTTTTGCAGTTGCGATTGCTGCCGCCACAACCGGAATGGTCTACCTGCCAGTTGCCCTGGCAGCCGCTGCCCTGATCTATGTGATCGCGGGACTGGTGCCTTTATCGCAGTTGTACGAGTCAATTGAGTGGCCGGTCATTGTGTTGCTGGGCTCATTGATACCGATAGGCATCGCACTTGAAAGCAGCGGCGCTGCTGAGTTGATTGCGAAAACCATTATCGAGTGGACAGACGGACTGCCTATTGTGTTTATTTTGGTCATCATCATGGTTGTCACGATGACGCTGTCCGACATGCTCAACAACGTTGCCACTGCACTGATCGCCGCGCCCATCGCTGTCGAACTGGCCGTGCGACTGGATGTCAGTCCAGACCCGTTTCTGATGGCGGTTGCCGTAGCTGCATCCTGTGCGTTTCTGACACCCATCGGACACAAGAACAATACCATTATCCTAGGGCCGGGTGGATACCGTTTCGGCGACTACTGGAGAATGGGGTTGCCCCTGGAAGTGCTGGTGGTTGCGGTGGGGGTGCCCATGATTCTCTGGGTGTGGCCGCTTTGACACGTCGCGTGCCGACCCTGTGTTCTGTATGTAACCTCGAGGTGGAGTACCGGAACATCGAAGGAGTTGGGGCATGACACTGGGAATAGGCGGGTCTACAGTAGCGCAAGAGTTAAGCCGGCTTGAACAGTCTTCTGTCTATCAACCGATCACAGTCGATGAGCGCTTGACCAGAATCGAGAAGGCACAGCGCCTGATGTTCGACCAAGGTATTGATGCTTTGTTTCTCGAGGCCACGGCCAGTCTAGTCTACTTCACCGGCCTTAGACTGTGGGCGACTGAGCGGCTACACGGCGCCATCATTCCTGCTGATGGTGAGGTGATCTACATCAGCCCTGCTTTTGAGGCACAAAAAACGAGGGCAATGCTCCTGTTTGGTAGCGACATTCGGGTATGGGATGAGCATGAAGCCCCGGCCCGTTTGGTTGTTGATATTGTTGCGTCACGTTATGGATCAGGTGCGGTTGTAGCGATCGATGAGGCCGCTCCATTTTTTGTGTACGATGCCTTTCGCCAAGCCGCTCCCGGATTTGATTATGTGAACGGTAGTCGGATCACCGGGCCGTGCCGAATAAGAAAGTCAGATGCCGAGATTGCCCTGATACAGCACGCCATGGACGTTACTCTAGAGATTCATGCCAGTGCAGCACGTATCATGCGCGAGGGGATCACAACCACCGAGGTTCAGCAGTTTTTAAGTGATGCGCATTTAAAGCTGGGTGCTGATGGCGTACCGCCGTTCAGAATAGTGCTGTTCGGGGAGCCGACAGCTTATCCGCACGGGGTACCCTATCCTCAGGTTCTGCACGAGGGAGACATGGTTCTCATTGATGTCGGCGCAACATTCGATGGCTATTTTTCAGATATCACCAGGTCCTATGTGTTTGGAGACCCCAACGCGCGGCAGCGTGAAATCTGGGATCTAGAGAAAAAAGCCCAGTCATCCGTATTTGCTGCAGCTGGGGTGGGTGTTCCTGCGGAACAACTGGACAGCGCAGCGCGACTGGTGATTGAGTCGGCGGGTCTGGGTCCCGGTTATTCAGTCCCTGGGTTGCCGCACAGAGCAGGCCATGGCCTCGGGCTGGACGTGCATGAGCCGCCCTATCTGGTCAAGGGAAACAAAATTGAACTGGCCAAAGGCATGTGTTTTTCGAACGAACCCATGATTTGTGTTTACGGGGAATTCGGTGTTCGGCTCGAAGATCATATTTATATGACCGATGACGGGCCTTGCTGGTTTACAGAACCAAGTTGGTCCATTGATGATCCGTTCAACTTGGATGGATAAAATTCACCCGAACACAGTAGATTAAACGGGTAGTTATGTTGTTGCAGGCTTAGCGCCTTGATGTAACAGGTTTTTGTATCAGTTCGACTGTTATGCCGTCAGGGTCACGTAGATAAACGGCCTTACCACCCTGGTTCGGCCCTTGATCGACTGTAGTTATTTGGCCGATCGGATGCACATTGTGTTTCAAGGCCAAGGTCACGATCGCATCGATATCTTCAACATCAAAAGCGATATGGGCAAATCCTACATCGCAGGGACGGGGCCGGACTTCGCTGCGATCGGGTGGGGCAAGATATTCGATCAGCTCCAAGGTGTGGCCCGGACCATGCAAATAGGCGATCATCACATCCGATTCGCTGACACCGGTTATGCTCTGAATGACTGATTTGGACCGTGGCAGTTTAGGTGTGGCTGTGAACCCGAGAACGTCTCTGAAAAAGGCAATACTTCGATCCAGGTCAGATACCGTAAAGCTGGTGTGATTTGTCGATATAACTCCGGCATTTGTCATAGAAAGTTACTCGGAATAGAAATTGTTTGTTGTGGTTAGAGGCTGCCCATTACTTCGGTTTTTTCGCGCAGCCTGAATTTCTGCACTTTACCGGTAGATGTTTTGGGCAGTTCGAGGAAAACAACCGTCTTGGGTATTTTGAAGTGTGCCATCTGCTCGCGACAGAAATTGATAATGTCTTGGTCGGTAACTTCGGCGGCCGTGTCCTTAAGGGTAACAAAAGCACACGGTGTTTCACCCCATTTATCATCTGGACGGGCGACGACTGCAGCTTCAAGGACATCGGGATGCCGATAAAGCGTGTCCTCAATTTCAATTGAAGAGATATTTTCGCCCCCTGAGATGATGATGTCTTTTGAACGGTCTTTAAGCTGGATATACCCGTCGGGATACAGGACCCCAAGATCACCGGAATGGAACCAGCCGCCGGCAAAAGCCTCTGCAGTTGCCTTCGGGTTCTTGAGATAGCCCTTCATCACTATGTTGCCGCGAAACATGACCTCGCCCAGTTGTAAGGCATCCGGTTTAACCGAATTCATAGTTTCGGGGTCAAGAACCTTAAGGTCCTCAAGCATGTGATAGGGCACACCTTGCCGCGATTTAATTTCGGCCTGCTCAGCGAGTGTGAGGTCGTTCCATTCTGGGTGCCACGCGCAGATGACAGCAGGACCGTAAGTTTCCGTCAGCCCATATACATGGGTCATGGAGAATCCCGCAGCTTCCATTGCGGCCAACACAGCAGCTGGCGGTGGTGCGGCCGCTGTCATCACTTCGACCGTGTGATCAAAGTTCCTGGTGTCCGATTCAGCTGCATTGATGATCAGATTGAGAACTACCGGTGCACCACAGAAATGAGTGACACCATGATCAGCGATCGCATCAAAGACGGCAGATGCGCTGACGTTGCGAAGGCAAACACTGGTCCCACCGACAGCGGCCAGAGACCAGGGAAAACACCAGCCGTTGCAGTGGAACATCGGTAAGGTCCAGAGATACGTGGGATGATGGCCCAGGTTCCAGCCGATAATATTGCTGCTTGCATTGAGATAGGCGCCACGATGGTGGTAGACAACTCCTTTCGGATTACCCGTGGTCCCAGAGGTATAGTTCAGTGCGATTGCATTCCACTCACTATCCGGTGCAGACCAGGTGTAATCCGATTTACCTTCAGTCAGAAGTTCTTCGTAAGTCAGTTCGCCCAGTCGGTCGCCGCCGGGCCCCTCAGGATCATCGATATCAATTACGAGTAGATCCTGTTTACAGATGCTAAGGGCATCTCTGATAACAGGTGAAAATTCGGTGTCGGTGATGAGAACTTTCGCCTCACCATGTTGAAGGATGAATGCAAGTGTTTTGGCGTCCAGGCGTATGTTTAAGGCGTTGAGTACAGCGCCTGTCATCGGTACGCCAAAGTGAGATTCGTACAGGGCGGGGATATTTGGAGCCATCACAGATACTGTGTCCCCAGGTCCGATGTTCCGTTTTGCCAACGCTGAGGCCAGTCGATAGCATCGTTCTGCGGTTTCCTTCCAAGTCCATCGGGTACCGCCGTGGATAACTGCCGGGTGGTCCGGATAAACCCGAGCCACACGACCTAGGAAACTCAATGGACTCAGTGATACATAGTTGGCATCACAGCGGTCAAGATCGGTGTCATAAATATTGTGCATTCTTCGCGTTTACTGTTTGTCAGGTGTAAGTACGTACAACAGCATACCGTAGAATCAGGATATTCGAACAGTATCGTCGCGGTCTTTACCGAATCGTCGGTGTGGCTAACCGCTCACTCAATGGTCAGCAGGATCTTCCCTATGTGACTGCTGCTTTCCATGAGGTGGTGGGCTTGGGCTGCCTGGTTGAGCGGGTAAGTGCAGTGAATGTGAGGTCTGACTGTCTTATTTTCGAACATTGGCCAGACAGTACGCTCAACGTCACTGGTGATCTGGGCTTTTTCATCCAGGCTTTGGGGCCGAAGGGTCGAGCCGGAGATGCTGAGTCTATTCATCATGACTTTTCCGAAATTGACTTCAGCCGTGCTCCCACCAAGAAAAGCAATTAAAGCATAGCGACCATCCCGTCCAAGCAAATCGATGTTTTTTTGGATGTAGTCGCCGGCGACCATATCTAGAACCACATCAACCCTATTTTTGCCAGTAATTTCTCCTACGATCCCTGGCCAATCCTCGGTTCGGTAATTGACAGCCTTGTCAGCGCCTGCCGATTCGCAGAAGGCGCATTTTTCGTCTGTGCCGGCGGTAGTGATAACGGTAGCGCCACAGGCTTTGGCCAGTTGAATAGCCGCGAGACCTATACCGCTGCTGCCACCGTGTACGAGAAGTGTCTCGCCCGATGCAAGCCGAGAGCGAGTGAAAAGATTGTAGTAAACCGTGAAATAGTTTTCCGGTATGGCACCGGCCAGCTGCGCATCATAACCTTCAGGCCACGGTAGACAATGCCGTTCATGTACCGTCGTATATTCCGCATAACCCCCGCCGTGGGTAAGCGCTGTAACATGATCGCCAGGTTTATACCGACTGGTTTCCTCACCGACCGCTACAACTTCGCCCGCGACTTCAAGGCCGGGCAGTGGATTTGCATCAACCGGCGGGCGGTAGTTGCCCTGACGCTGAGCGCAGTCGGGCCGGTTAACACCAGCGACCATATTGCGGATCAGAATCTGATCTGGTGTCGGGTGTGGAATGGGTACGGAACAGGGTTTGAGTGCGTCAGGTCCGCCTGGTTCAGGAATTTCGATTGCAAGCATTGTCTCAGTCATGTCGATTCTTCCCTTGAATTGTCCGTTGTGAAAAGATCAGGAATAAGGCTTCGAGCCAATTCGTCAGTTGCATCGGAATAATAGCAGCGCTTCGGTGTCTGTTCAGTTCAAGCGTGGCACCCTATAGACAACGGGTAATGACGCCGGGTGCCCGTGAATCAAGGTCTCGGCCAGGTTTAGCGGCGAGGGGTGTGAAGTACATCGTCCGGTTGAATGTTTGTTGTCTTTGGCGGCACGAGAAAGTATTGGAACCTCTGAGTTCTGGAGTGTGACAGGCCGTAATCGTTACCCTTGATCGTAAGCGTTCGAAACTTGAAACCAGGAAACATTGTATTCGCATTGGTTAAACACAGTTTGTCATCAGCCAGGCAGACGATCGCGATTCCATGATCTCGAATATCTGTTTCACTGACCCAGGGGCTCCATTGGTGGCTCAGGTGCTGAAGTACTGACGGATGATCGATCGAGTGAAAGGCGATACTGTCAGGTGCCATCCAGCCGCCACCAACCAGTTCGAGTTTAGACTCGAACGAATCATGCCACAGGCGTGTCACGGTCGATGCCAGTTCCTTTCCTGGAAAGTTGTAGCGTGACTTGACGCCTCCCTGACCAATGACAGCCAGCATGACTAGCGGTACCAGTATGGCGTAAACAATAGAGCCGACAAAAATCCGTCGGCATTGGATGCCGGTCAGGTTGATGGGAAACTGCAGAATGAGCATGATCCCTGCTGTAATAAGTATCGGGCCGCCCCAGCGACTTGAAATGTCTACTCCCAGTATCAGGCCGGGGATCGCGGTGATCAGTAGTGGAAAAAGCATTACCACGTATATNAGTCCAGCGTGCTCNGGCAGATTTGGAAATCTGAGAAGAGTCGGCAACCGCTGGGATAANGAGGAACTGTATGTCGCTAGCATGAACGCGATNACTGNCGGTAGCAGGTAAATTAGTTGTGCCAGGAAAAAANTGATTGCTTTCCATCNGATCGGTAACGAATCCAGAAAGAAATAGTCGCTGATGTGCTGAACCGTGCCAATTCTATGATCGTCTACGTAATCCACATGAACATAGACCAGCAACGCGAGTACCAGTGCGCCCGCATAAGGGCCAGGGGTGCCCATCTGTGCGCGNCCCTGCCGAGTAGAAATGATGTAGAGGCCAATAGCACCGACCAGNGTTATGGCGTAGTACTTGGTCAGCATACCGATTGCAAGACAGAGCCCTAGGACGANCCAATACATCAGCTTTTTNCGGTTTATAGCATAGTAAGTGAATAGCGCCGTTAATGCCCATATGGAGATCAGCAGTGAGCTATGGTTCAGTCGAATGCTAAGAAAACTGTAGTAAGGAATAAATTCGAGAAGACAAACGGCGGCTAATGCCTGCGCAGGCCTGAGGATTTGCCGCGCGAGTAGATAGATCGCAATAAAGGCGATAGCGATGTTGATCTGGGACAGGAACAGGTAATTCCAGTTCGAAATGCCGACAAGCTTAAGAAAACCAGCAACCACCCANGGCAGGAAAGGNGGATGTAAGTTGTAGGACAGCATCCATTCCTGTCCCCAGGCAAAATGCATCATGCTGTCACTGTCGAGTTCGTGCCGGGTCAGTCCAGGCAGAAGGGTCCACATCANCATATGGACGAAGAGAAANAGCACGAACAGCCTATTCGACTGCCGATCTTTGATGCCGTGGCTCAACATTGCCCGGAGACTATATTCTATGCGCCATTCGGACAGCGAGTTCCGGATAGTCTGTGGTCACNCCCGCGAGTTGCCATACCATGAGTTGTTTGATCTCGTCACTGCGATTTACCGTCCAGCAGTGGATGGGAATGCCTACAGCATGGGCCTCTTCCACACGTTGGTTAGACAGATCGTCGATAGAAGGTCCCCAGATCCGACCGCCAGCCGCGAGCACTGCAGCTGCAATATTGCCGTTAAACTGCATGAGGTCGAAACCGGCTAGCCACGGTGAATTGTTCTGGTTACCGACTGTATCGTAACCGGGCGCCTGGCTGGTGAGATAACAAGTGGTGATCTCAGGGCAAAGCTGTTGNACCTGCCGCAGAATGCGCCAATCGAAGGATTGAACCCAGCTGTTGTCTATGAGNTCGAGCTTTTTGAGTTCCCGNACCAAGAGCAGGGAGTATTCATGCGGGGGCGGTGTGGCGTGGGGATGAAATGGATCCGACTTGACCTCGATATTCAAGATTGGTCTACCGCTTGGGAGATCGTTACAAAATTCGGCGACTTCGGACAGGGTGCAGATCCTTTCTCCATCGACAGAGACTTGGTCAGGAAACTGTTTCGACAGNTCTGATGATGGGTTTATNCGGCCAATATCGAACTTTTTTAGCTCGNCCAGGGTGAGGTTGTAGACAGCTGGTCCATTGTGCCTCAGCCATCGTCGGGAGTAATCACGGGTGAGGNCGCAATTGAGCTGCTCATCGTGGTGTACGATAATCTGCGAATCAGCACTGATTCTGATATCGAGCTCCAGGCCATCAACGCCTGCCTCGACCGCAAACGCAAANCCCGCTAAGGTGTTTTCAGGGCGATTGCCTCTGGCACCACGGTGGCCATGAACCAAAAGTGTTTTCAAGACTGTGTTTTCTAGTTAGGCTTGGCAGAAGACCATTTAATGGTCAGAACTATACCCAAGCTTGCCCTGTGGCTGTCGAAATCTCTCTATCCAATAAACCGCGCATTTCCAGGCCGCGAAATCAATGAATCCAANAGATAAGTACGCCGGGGCTGAGTGGCTCGAAGGTCAGGGATTCAATCTGTTGCAGGTTCTCGATACGGCTCGATTGCCAGAAGAGTTGCTCCAATCACTGATGGAGTTGGGGGTCGAGGTCAGAAAAAGCGCCAGGCTGGTGCTGCTGGGGATGGGGGGACCAGGCTTGTGGAATCGTGTCAAGAACAACCTAGAAAACAGTCCTGATCCTTTCGATGATGACGCGGTGTCGAGTGTTCATACGCTGGCCTTAGAGTTTTGGGGATGTACAGAGGTGGATCTACTGTATCCAGGGCCACTGCCATTGCCGCTACAGAAACTNGGGCAGTTCGCCGGCTGGAGCCATCCATCGCCGATCGGTATCGATCTGCATCCACGTTATGGCCCTTGGTTTGCTTTNAGGGCCGTGTTTCTGATTAATACCCCACTGCCACCAAACGCATATGACACGGGTGAGGCACCGTGCCAGAGTTGTCAGACNAAACCCTGTGAATCCATGTGTCCCGCGGAGGCTGTCCAAAATGGGTCTCTACTGGATTTACAGGCTTGCGTGGGACAACGTCTTTTATCTCATTCGGGTTGCGGCGATCGTTGTTTGTCACGACTGGCTTGTCCAGTCGGCAAGCAGTGGCGTTACTCCGATGAGCAGATCGCCTATCATGGAAGACGGTCGTTGGAGAGTCTGAGACGCTGGCGCCAGAAAGCCCAGGGTACGTCTCAATAGTTGGCTTTCAGGAATCGAGTTGCTTTGGGTTACTTTGGTATGAGAACAATGTTTCAATGCTGGTCGCCGCTGTTGCTCAAAGGGCGTGATCGTACAGCCGGCCTGTTGGTGCGTTTGGTCCTCACCTTGGGGGTTCTAGCATTACTTTCGATACCGGTGGTGTCTTTCGCTGGATCGAGCGAAGCACTCAAGGCCTACCAGTCGGGCGAGTATCAGAAGGCGCTCGAGATGTGGATGNTGCNGGCTTATGAAGGCGATGCCCAAGCGCAGTATCGGCTGGGACTGATGTTTCTGCAAGGAACCGGCGTTGTTGTNAGTACTGAAGAGGCGGTCTACTGGCTCAGCCGTGCTGCTGAACAGGGTGAACCGAAGGCGCAATACTTGCTCGGCGCTATCTATCTCAGTGGCAAAGGATTGANTTCAAATCGCGAGCATGGATTGGAATGGTGGCGGGCAGCNGCCAATAATGGAAACGCTGCAGCGCAGTATGGTGTCGGCACTGCCTACTTNTACGGCGCAGGTGTGTCCAAAAACTCGACAGATGCAAGGAAATGGTTAACGGCGGCACAGAAGAGTGGCAGTCTGGAAGCCGGTCTGCTGCTTCAGAATCTCGCTGAATTGAGCGAATCGAAATCGCGCAGTGGTTCGGTCAGTCAGTACGCTCGGGTCGGACCGGTGCCAGTCTGGATTTATAGCGCATTCAATCGACTCTCGGTCATTCTGGCTGAAGCCAATACGGGGGAGCTCGTCAGGATTATCGAGCGGCAAGACGACTGGTATCTGGTGGAACTCAGCCAATCGTTGACCGGCTGGGTCAACCTCACAGATATCGAACAGATTTCCGGCTCGAACGTGAAAGTAGCAGAAGGAGCGGCCCTGCGTTCAGGGGTAGCGTCTGTCCAAGAATCGGCTCTGGTCGTCATGAATCTGGGTGGGAATCAGTCGCTGAAATTTATCGACTTGGCTGAGCCCTGGGTTAAGTTGTCGGTGCCTGGCCCGCTTACCGGGTGGGTGCCAGTACTGGGCTTGATTGAGCAGTCCGATGACAACGCGTCTCTACAGCGGATTTGGCAGGACGAGTACCAATCTAAGTCCCGGAACAGCCATAAGGACACCGACATCGCAGTGCTTTCTGAGTTTCTTCGGGCCCAAGACAATGTCGATACGGTGTCGGCGATGGCAAATGCCACAGCGCTGAAAGAGATATCTTCGATAGCACAGAGTACTGGCCAGCCGCTGATTGAACCTGCGGCGTCTGAATCGGCAAGCTCAGCACCGCTCGAACGCAATGACTATGACTGGTTGCTTGCCCAGGCATCTAAACGATACACACTGGAGCTCTTCAGTTCGACCAGTGAGATGCTGATACGAGAATTTTATCGTGCTGAACTATTTGATGATCACGTCAGCTATTTCAGTAGCAGTGTTTCGGGTAAACGTTGGTTTACATTGTTTCACGGAAGCTACAGTGATCTGGATAGCGTGCAAAAGGCATTGAGTCTGCTGCCCGTGCGGTTGGATGCCATGCGGGTTCGGCGAATCTCGTCTGTTGTGCATGAACTCTGCAGTAGTCTGGATGACGTGCCAGTAGCGGTGCTTGAAAACCTGAAGACGCGCTGTTCAGAGCAGATGTGAATCCTCAGTCAAATAACCCTTATTGATGCGACCGATTAATTGTCTTTGTTGGGGTTATTTGACAGTCCTACTAGAATTCGGGGGGCAGACCTTTTGGCAGCTGTGAATCGATGCCCCAGGGGCTATGGTAACTGTGCAGTGAACAAAAGTTGATATGCCAGTCTAGGTCAGATGAAAACGGACCAGGTAGTGCATATTTTGCGAGGTGACGACGATGTTTAAGATGACAGAACGTATAGAAGGTTATGACGAGAAACTGTGGGCCGCAATACTGGACGAGAGGCAGCGTCAGGAAGAACACATAGAACTGATTGCTTCGGAGAACTACACCAGCCCCCGAGTACTTGAAGCACAAGGGTCCGTACTGACCAATAAATATGCCGAAGGCTATCCGGGTAAACGCTACTATGGCGGATGCGAACATGTGGATGTGGCTGAGCAGTTGGCGATAGATCGGGCAAAAGAACTATTTGATGCGGACTACGTAAATGTTCAGCCACACTCAGGGTCTGGTGCTAATGCAGCGGTGTACATGGCGCTCGCAGAGCCCGGTGACACGGTTCTTGGTATGAGTCTTGCCCACGGTGGTCATTTAACTCATGGTGCTGCGGTAAATTTTTCTGGCAAGCTGTACAACGCCTTGCAATACGGGTTGGACGACGAAAACGGAGAGATCGACTACGACCAGGTGGCAAGTCTTGCCAAAAAAAACAAACCGAAGTTGATAGTGGCGGGGTTTTCCGCCTATAGCCGTATTGTTGACTGGGCAAAATTCCGGGAGATCGCAGATTCTGTCGGTGCTTATCTTTTTGTCGATATGGCGCATGTCGCTGGTCTTGTGGCAGTGGGGCTATACCCCAGTCCCGTTTCAATCGCTGATGTGACTACTACCACAACGCACAAGACTCTGCGCGGCGCTCGTGGCGGCATGATTCTGGCCCGTGAGAATGAAGCCGTTGAGAAGAAGTTGAGTTCATTGGTATTCCCCGGTACTCAGGGCGGCCCGCTGATGCACGCGATTGCAGGAAAAGCGGTCGCATTAAAAGAGGCGCTTGAACCAGAATTCAAGATTTATCAACAGCACGTGATCAACAATGCACAGTCTATGGCCGATTCATTCATTCAAAGAGGTTACAAGATCGTGTCGGGAGGCACGGATAACCATCTGTTTCTGGTAGATCTCATCGATAAGGATATCACCGGCAAGGACGCAGATGCTGCGCTTGGTAGAGCTAATATCACGGTCAACAAGAATTCCGTGCCCAATGACCCTCGTTCACCGTTTGTCACGAGCGGGTTTCGTATTGGCACGCCCGCCAGTACCACCCGAGGATTCGGCGAGGTTGAAATCCGACAGGTTGCCGACTGGATCTGTGATGTCCTCGATCAAATGGGTGACGAGAGCGTGGTGGATAATGTGCGGGCACAGGTTCTGGAGTTGTGTTCACGTTTCCCAGTATATGCAGATAAATAGGTAAATCTCTCATTTTTGTCAATGAAAAATAAGTATTCGATCTTCAGTCTGGCACGAAATGCGGTCAGCTATCATCAGAATTGGTCACAGGCCTGGCGGAGTCCAGATCCCAAGCCGGCGTACGATGCGATCATAGTTGGTGGCGGCGGGCACGGCCTCGCGACCGCCTATTACTTGGCGAAAGAACATTCAATCGCTCGCGTCGCCGTGCTGGAAAAAGGCTGGATTGGCGGGGGTAATACCGGGCGGAATACCACTATCGTTCGCTCCAACTATCTGTGGGACGAAGCCGCCTATCTTTATGAAAAATCATTGAAGCTGTGGGAGGGACTCAGCCAGGAATTGAATTACAACGTTATGTTCAGTCAGCGTGGTGTGATGAATCTCGGCCATACCCTTCAGGATATGCGGGACATTGTTCGTCGTTCCAGTGCCAATCAGTTAAACGGCATTGACAGCGAAGTGTTAACGCCCGCGCAGATCAAGGATATCGAACCCACTATCAACACTTCACAAAAAGCGCGTTACCCAATACTTGGGGCATCGTTCCAGCCTCGTGGAGGTGTCGCTCGTCACGATGCGGTGGCCTGGGGTTTTGCTCGTGGTGCGGACCGATATGGGGTCGATGTCATTCAGAACTGTGAGGTGACTGGAATCCGTCAGCGAAACGGATCGGTGATAGGTGTCGATACGACACAAGGCTTTATCGGGGCACCCAAGGTTGGTGTTGTTGCAGCTGGTCATTCGAGTGTACTGGCCGATTACGCTGGCCTACGAATGCCAATCGAGAGTCATCCTCTACAGGCATTGGTGTCAGAGCCGTTAAAGCCTGTGCTCAATACGGTGATCATGTCGAACGCTGTTCATGGCTATATCAGTCAATCCGATAAAGGCGAACTCGTGGTGGGTGCAGGCATAGATTCCTATATTGGGTACGGCCAAAGGGGCAGCTATTCGGTTATCGAAGGAAATGTCGCTGCGATTGTTGAGCTCTTTCCGAATTTCAGCAGAGTCAGAATGCTTCGACAGTGGGGTGGAATTGTTGATGTCTGCCCAGATGCCTGCCCAATTATTTCACTGACTCCCGTAAAGGGTTTGTATTTCAACTGCGGCTGGGGCACCGGTGGATTCAAGGCAACACCGGGTTCGGGCTGGGTCTTTGCTTACACCATTGCACGTAATGCACCACATGATTTAAACGCAGCGTTCGATCTCAACCGATTTTACACGGGTGCCTTGATCGATGAACACGGAGCGGCTGGTGTCGCACACTGATCTTGGTCGACAAAGGAGGCTGAATGCTGAGCATTGAATGTCCCTGGTGTGGGCCACGCGACCAGTCGGAGTTCAGCTACGGCGGTGAGGCTCATATTGTCAGGCCGAAAGAACCAGAAAAGCTTTCCGATGAAGACTGGGGCGACTATCTGTTTAATCGTAAAAATACAAAGGGTAGGTTTCAAGAGCAGTGGTGCCATACAGCGGGTTGTCGACGGTGGTTCAATGCCGTCAGAGACAGTCAGTCCTATGAAATCGAGACGGTATACAAGATCGGTGAGCAGTCGCCAGACGGAATACCTAAGTGAGTTCACAGCGTCTTCCATCTGGTGGCCGAATCAAACGCGGCCGACCCGTAGAATTTTTCTTTAACGGTCGTCGTTATGAGGGTTTTGAAGGCGACACCCTGGCATCGGGATTATTGGCCAACGGGTTACGACTCTTTGGCCGAAGTTTCAAGTACCACCGCCCTCGGGGCGTATTCGGGAGTGGATCCGAGGAACCGAATGCGATTGTTCAGCTGGGGGAGGGCGCGTCAACGATACCGAATCTCAAGGCGACACAGGTTGAATTGTTTGACGGATTATCAGCAAGGACCGTTGTTGGATGGCCGAGTCTTGAGATTGACCTGTACGCGATCAACAATCGAATAGGCCGCTTACTACCAGCTGGGTTTTACTATAAAACTTTCATGCGTCCCCGATTCTTGTGGAATTGGTATGAAGGTCACATACGACGCGCTGCTGGACTCGGTTATGCACCCACTGAACCTGATTCTGCCCGCTATGACAAGCGAAACGCCCATTGCGATGTATTGGTTGTTGGTGCTGGCCCGACCAGACTGATGGCCGCGCTAGTTGCTGGTCGCTCCGGTGCCCGGGTGATTGTTGCAGATGAACAAGCTGAAATGGGGGGCGACCTACTCTCGAGTACGCAGCACGTGTCGGGCGCCTGTCCATGGATATTTCTAGGCAATCTGCTAAAGGAACTGTCCTTAATGGACAACGTGCTGCTGCTGCCTAGAAGCACCGTCTCAGGTTATTACGATCATAACTTTTTGGTGATCAACCAACGACGGACCGATCACCAGGCTGGTATCGGCAAACTGGTTGCCAGAGAACGCAATTGGCGGGTCCGAGCTCGCCAGGTCGTACTGGCTACCGGGGCCATAGAAAGGGGTTTGGTGTTCGCTGATAATGACCGCCCAGGCGTCATGCTCTCCTCGGCGGTTCGAACCTACATCAATCGTTACGCTGTTCGACCCGGCCGTACCGGGGCTGTATTTACGAACAATGATTCAGCCTATCAAACCGCTGTCGAGATGTACGGTGCCGGTATGGAGGTAAAAGGGGTCATAGATGTTCGGCAGAGGCCATCCGAGGAGCGACTCTTGCAAATGGACGCGCTGGGTATTCCGGTCTATTCGGGTCATGGGGTTGGTGGCACGAGAAGCAGCCGACAAGGTCTTAGGGCTGTGGAATTATGTCGACTATCAGCGGATGGTCGGGACGTATTGACTCAAAAGGGATCCTTCGACTGTCAGGTGCTTGCGATCTCCGGAGGCTGGAATCCGGCGATTCACCTGCACTGTCAGTCCGGTGGCCGGCCCCAATATGATGACAATCGGGCCTGTTTTATACCAGGTAAGTCTGTGCAATCCGAACGGTCTGCTGGGTCGGCCTTGGGTATTTTTCAGCTGGATAACTGTCTGAGAGACGGCATCGATGCCGGGGTACATGCAGTGCGAGAGACGGGTTATGCGGCCGTAAATATAGACTTTCCTTATGTTTCAGACAGGCTCGATTCAGCCATAGAACCAATGTGGGACGTTCCAGATGGCGTTTTACCGGGCCGTGGTGGCAGAAAATTTGTCGACTACCAGAACGACACGACGGTTGCCGATATAGCGCTCGCAGCGCGAGAGGGCTACCGTTCTGTTGAGCATGTTAAGCGATATACCGCTTTAGGTTTTGGTACCGATCAGGGTAAGACTGGAAACATCAATGGGTTGGCGATTCTCGCCGAACACTTGGGACAGTCCATCCCGGCTACTGGGACCACCACGTTCAGGCCCAACTATACCCCGGTCACTTTCGGGGCTATAGCAGGTCGTGAATTGGGAGCCGTGTATTTCGATCCAGTCAGAAAAACGCCTATGCATCACTGGCATGTGGCTCACGGTGCAGTATTTGAAGACGTCGGACAGTGGAAGCGGCCATGGTATTACCCTAAAGCTGGTGAAACTATAGAGAGTGCTGTAAGACGCGAGTGCCTCGCTACACGTAGAGGCATCGGCCTGTTGGACGCCTCCACGCTTGGAAAGATTGAAGTTCGCGGGCGGGATTCGGCAGAATTTCTTAATAGAATTTACACCAATGCGTGGTCGAAGCTCGAAATTAACCGGTGTCGCTATGGGTTAATGCTCGGAGAAGATGGGATGGTGATGGACGACGGCGTCAGTTCCAGGCTAGGTGATAACCATTACTATATGACCACCACGACTGGCGGTGCGGCACACGTTCTGGGCTGGATGGAAAGATGGCACCAGACCGAATGGCCGGAGTTAGAGGTGTTTTTTACCTCCGTTACTGACCGCTGGGCTGTCGCTAGTATCGCCGGGCCCAACAGTCGTTCACTGTTGGGTCGGCTTTGTTCAGATATTGATTTGTCTGCGGACGCTTTCCCCTTTATGAGCCTGCGGCAGGGTTCCGTGGCCGGTATCAGTGCACGGGTCTTCAGGATCAGCTTCAGCGGGGAGCTGGCTTTTGAGATTAACGTGTCCGCGGACGATGGGGTTGCTCTGTGGGAATCACTGATGGAGGCTGGCGGCGAGTACGACATTACACCTTACGGTACGGAAACCATGCATGTTTTGCGGGCTGAGAAGGGATATGTCATCGTTGGGCAGGATACCGACGGCTCTGTGACACCGGCTGACCTTGGTATGGACTGGATAGTTTCAAAAACAAAAGACTTCATTGGGAAGCGGTCACTTGTTCGTTCGGATATGTTGAGAGAGAACCGAAAACAACTGGTTGGACTTGTGACCGATCAGCCACAGAANGTCCTNCCTGAGGGCACGCAACTGGTCAACGAACCATCAACAGACTATCCAGTACCAATGACGGGTCATGTAACCTCGAGTTACTACAGTTCTATCTTGGGTCGTTCGATNGCCTTGGCACTGGTTAAAGGAGGCCANAGTCGGCTGGGAGCCTCTGTCTATGCACCGACGCTGGACGGTCAACTCATCGAGGCGATCATTACAAGTCCGGTGTTTTATGATCCGGAAAACAAGTTGCATAAAACATANACCAGATGTTCGCATGGTTCGTCAGGGAACTTACACNGAGGGCCAGACAAATGCNTTTTAGTGNCGGAGTGATGGCAGGCTATGACTATATCTGGTAGTAAGCACTCTCAATTCGCGGGAATCGATTGGGGGATATCTGTNNAGGGGNATTGCCGGTGACTATGGTGTCTGGTTCAGTGGAATCAGCGTAGCCCAGTTTGTCAATCTACGTGGNGACAGCGCTAACTCCCGGTTTTTCAATGGAGTCCAGCGAGTAACTGGCGTTGAGCTACCAGTGATCCCGAACACTGTCGTCAGGTCAGGCGGTCTGAGTTGCCATTGGATGGGTCCCNATGAATGGCTGATAACAGTTAAGAAACCAGGAGCCTCAATAATGCAAAATCTTGAGGATAACCTGTCAGGGTTGCACGTCGCGATAACCGATCTGACCGGTGGTCAATCGCTGCTCGGAATCGGTGGCCGTCAGTCCCGGGATGTTTTGTCGGCTGCGTGTACGCTGGATCTCCACGCCNACGCATTTGCACAGGGNAGTTGTGCGCAGACCATTNTGGCACATTCGAATGTTCTGATTACGCCGGCTTTTCACAGTTCAGGCGATTGTATTTTCGAAGTGGTGGTCCGGCGCAGTTACNCGGATCACCTGATCCGGTGGCTTATGGANGCGGCACATGAAGATGGATTCGAGTTTCGGTTGGACGACGATTCAAAGATGGATTGGTCGTGACTCAGCTGACCGGGTTGAGTGGTAAGCGTGTGCTGGTTACCGCAGGCGCAAGCGGTATCGGCCTTTCTATCGCTGTATCATTTGCCATGGCGGGAGCAAAGGTGTGTGTCTGTGATAACGATGCCACTGCGGTGGCCGGATTGGAAGATGAGCATGCCGACCTACAGGCCTGTCTCACTGACGTTTCACAGTCAGGCCAGGTCGAAGATCTATTTAATGAGATTAAATCCCGGTTCGGTGGCTTGGACATACTGGTCAATAATGCAGGTATCGGCGGCCCCGTGGGTCGGCTAGAGACAGTGCTGGAGTCGGATTGGGTCAAAACCATCGAAGTCAACCTTTTGGGGGCGTACTATTGTTGCCGACATGCGATACCGCTGCTTGATATGGCTGCGGGGGGTTCNATCGTCAANCTCTCGTCGAGNGCCGGTCTTTACGGTCCGCCGAACCGNACNCCTTATGTGTCNTCCAAGTGGGGATTGATCGGNCTGACCAAATCACTGGCCGCTGAACTCGGNGAAAGAAATATTCGAGTCAATGCANTTTGNCCNGGCTCGGTCGAAGGAGAANGAATTGATCGNATTATTGCNGCTGAAGCCGATTTGCGAGNTGTTGATNAAAACACGGTTAAAGAAGAATTTGTGGACAGCAGTTCGATGAAGGTATTTATTGCCAAAGAAGACGTAGCTGCTCTCGTTATATTCTTGTGTTCGGAACAAGGCCGNTNCATCTCCGGGCAGGCGATTGGTCTGGATGGTAATACGGAGGTGAAATGGTAGACCGTTCTCTCCAGCCAAGGATTGGTCAGTGCTAAAATGTAGGTGATAAAATACTAAACCTATCAAGGGAGTCGACACATGCGCGAGTATCTTCACATCGATCTGAATAGTCGGACGGTAGATCGGAAAGAGCTGCACGGAGAAGCCATTGCCCGGAGTGGTCGCTATTTAATAGCAAAGACATTGGTCGACTGTGGGGCTGCTAGGGTGGATCCGTTATCACCTGAAAACCCTCTGATTTTTTCTGCGGGGCCATTTGCGGGCACTAACTTCTCAAATGCGAACCGTCTAAGTATCGGATGTAAGAGCCCATTGACGGGTGGTATCAAGGAAGCTAACGCAGGCGGCACCTTTGGATTCGCGTTAGGTCAACTCGGTATGGCTGGCTTAACTCTGCACGGCGTTTCAGAGGATTGGGTAGTGATCCATATTTCGAAAGAGGGTGAAATAGCTTATGACTCGGCCGCGCCATATATGGGTCTGGGTAATTTTGCAGCCGCTTCCCGGTTGCACGAGCGGTATGGCAACAAGGTCAGTATAGGCTTGTGTGGTCCAGTCGGTGAGTACGGTGGATTACTGTCAGGGATCTCCTTCAGCGATACTGACCTGCGTCCTTCTCGACTCGCAGCCCGAGGTGGGGTCGGCGCCGTCATGGGGAGTAAGCGTGTTAAGGCGGTGGTGGTGGACCTAAATCGTATGCCCAAACTGCATGATCGAAAGAAAGTGATGGAATCTGTGAAGGCCTATAACGCCATGCTTGACGAAGACGAAATTGTCCAGAACATGGTGACTTATGGAACTGCATTAATGGCCGATGTGCAAAATTATCTGGGCGGCCTGCCTGTGCGTAATTTTAGTGAGGGTCGAATTGTTGAAGATGATGAGACCATGGCCATGGGTGGACAGCACATTCGGGAGCAGCAATTGGAACGAGGTGGTCAAACTGCCCATGCCTGTATGCCCGGTTGTACGATCGAGTGCAGCAATGTCTATGTCGATAAAGACGGCAACGAACTAACGTCCCCTGTTGAATACGAAACATTGGGGTTGATGGGTACCAACTGTGGTCTGAAAGATCCGGATGACCTCGCCCGTGTGAATTTCATTGCAAATGATCTGGGGGTAGACACAATAGAAACAGGGGCAATGATCGCGGTTCTGATGGACGCTGGTCTGGGTAAATTTGGCGATGTTGGGTTTATGGAGGAAGTGCTCGAAGAGATCAGGAAGGGCTCTGAGAACGGAAGACTGTGGGCGCAGGGAACCGGACGCGTTGGGACACACTACCAGCTCGAGAGAGTCCCCGTGATTAAGCAACAGGCGATCAGTGCCTATGACCCACGTGTTGTCGAGGCGACGGGTATAACCATGATGGTAACTGCGCAGGGTGCCGACCATACAGCAGGCAATGTACCGAAGCTGGACTGTACCGATATGACCGTCGACGAAGTTGTCGCCGCCAGTTTGGAATCTCAGTTAGTAATGGCGAGTTCAGATTCTTTGGGGTTATGTATTTTTGGGCGCGGGGTAACGGATACCAACGTCGAATTCGTAGTCAATGCCATTAACGATGCGCATGGTACGAAATTGACGGAAGAGTTTTACACTGAATTGGGTAAAGAAACACTCGCCCTTGAGTATCAATTTAATCGTGATGCCGGATTTACCGACGCCGATGACGAATTGCCGGCGTTTTTCTACACCGAACCGGTGTCTCCAACCGGAAAGGTGGCCCGTTTCCATGCGCCTGAGGTTAATCGCTCACTGGGCTACTAGCAAAGAACGTAACGGAAACAATTCAGGATTCGTTTTCAGATACCTACGATGGGTTGTATGCGGGAGCCATCACTGAATCTCGAAAATCTAAACGGTGTTGGATCAACGAGAGGCTCAGAGGCGGTGGCAACATCTGCAGCCAATTGACCTGCAGCGGGACCGATGCCAAATCCATGCCCCGACAAGCCAGTTGCCAGAAAGAAGCCCGGCAGGTTGTCGACAGGAGAAATGACAGGCACGGCGTCGGGTGTTGCATCAATCAGTCCTCCCCAACTCTCCACGATTTCAATATCCTGAAACGCCGGAAAAGCATGAGTGAGGTTTCGCTTGCTTTTTTCCAGTGTGCTTTGAATGGGCATCGGGTCCAGGGTTCGGATATGCTCGAAAGGGCTCTGTTCATCGAGTGGCCATCTTTTTTTCTGGCGCCACTCGGTTTTAAAGCGATTCGTCCATGTGGGGCGTAGAATTTTTCGGGCCATCCAGGCCAACGGTAGAAAGTCCTTCAGGAAACGAAAAGAATCTGGGACGATATCAAAACTGGAAATGCTCCCATGGGAAACAGTGTAACCCCCATCCAA